>CADAKQ010000009.1:109175-134207 GCA_902788555.1 uncultured Lachnospiraceae bacterium | reverse complement strand
ATTATTAGCATTAACAATCAGTCCTGATAAAGGTATTTTATCCCATTTCTTTGGGTTTTCTTCCGGATCCCCAAAGAGCTCGACAAATCGGGCTTTGATGAGTTCATCAAAATTTACTAATTCCTCTTTTCTCGCTTCTGTTATTCTAGAAACTCTATCTAAATTAGATGCTATTTTCGCTTGTTCTTCCAAGGATGGATAAGGTATCTGCGTAGCATCAAAATCCTTTTTTACTATATGTTTCATAGTGGCGCCATGTGTTTTAGATGTCATCTCATCCAATTTACGCCTAACAGCATAAACAAAATAGTTTTTATCTATATCAAGTTTGTCAAATGCCACCTTAAAAATATGCTGGTTTAGAAGCGCTTTTCCTCTATTCCATACATAAACTCCAAGGCTTGCAGACCACGAAATCAGTACATCCCCATCATTTATTTCAATCTTCTCTGGATACTCTCCATTATAGAATCCCAAGTCATATGAATTACCTGTAAGATCCTGAATACGAATTATAGGAAGTCCTTCTTCCCCTCTGTCTTCAGGCTTAAATGCGTATCCATTTATATATATCGCTATATCACCTAGTTTTTTATATTCCATATATCATCCCTACAAATCTCAATTTATATTTTTTCATATATCAATAACATATTTTTAATTCTTTTACTATCCAAACTTTATAATTTGCTTCATCCTGAGCTGTCTTTTTCAAAACGTGACAATTTGTCACAGTTTCATTAACGGTCATTTTCAACCGGTTACAAATTGTCACCAGTTGACTCATTCTTCTTTTTGATCGTTGTCTAAGTTTAATCCTCGCAACTCTCCCTACTCTTTCAACAACTTCTCCAACTCATCCATCTCAACCGCTATCTGCTTCTCGATTTCTCTGATATTTGCCATAATCTCCGATGTTGGCGGGTATTCCACAGGAACATACTCTACTTCTTTATACTTATTAATAGACAAATCATAATCATTTCCCACTATTTCATCTTTAGATACAAAGAATGATTTATCAGTACGTTTTCTATCTTTTTCCTTTTCAAGATTATGGAAACGCTCAACTATATCAGGTATATCATTGTCATCAACCGCAGTCCTTTTATCATCAAGACTATAACCGTCTGCGGTCATATCATAAAACCAAACATTATCTGTTCCACCATGTTCTGTCTTAGTAAATATCAATATTCCGGTTGATACTCCGGCATATGGTTTAAATACACCTGACGGCATTGAAATAACCGCTTCCAGTTTATTATCCTCAATGATTACTTTTCTGATTGCTTTATGAGCAGTAGATGAACCAAATAAAACCCCATCAGGTACTATACATGCACATCTTCCACCTATCTTTAACATTCTTAAAAACAATGCTAAAAACAACAATTCAGTTTTCTTTGTTTTACAAACTTTTAACAAATCACCGGATACAGAATCAGCATCTAAACTACCTTTAAACGGTGGATTTGCAAGAATCAAAGAGAACTTGTCCTTATCATAATTTTGGTCTGATAAGCTGTCTCTATATTCAATAAATGGATTTTCTATTCCATGCGTCATCATGTTCATGGCGCCTATACGAAGCATAGTTCTATCCATATCGTATCCATAAAACATATGATTCATATAATGTTCTTTTTTCTTCTTATCATAAAATATTTCTTCTTTTCTTTTTTCTCTTAAATATTCGCCCGCCGTAACAAGAAAGCCCGATGTACCACACGCTGGATCACATATTATTTCATCTGCTTTTGGGTTCATCAATTCAACCATCATTTTAATAATATGTCTTGGCGTTCTAAACTGCCCATTTCTTCCCGCAGTTGCGATCTTTGACAACAGATATTCGTATACATCTCCTCTTATATCTGTATCTTTTATCTCGCTCATTTTTTGGTATATTTCATCAAGAGAATCAACTACCTTCGAAAGAACAAGTGGTGTAGGAAGTTTAAAAATCGCATCATCCATATATTTTGAATAAGCACTATTCTTGTCGCTATGTAATGTTTTTATAAATGGGAAAACCCACTCCTGCATAACAGAATACATCTTTCCTGCCGGAAAATCTCTGAATACAGACCATTTAAGTTGAACTCCCTCAATCTTTCTGTCACCTATTTTTATTTCATCTGCAAATATGCTTTTATAAGGCAGCCCTAACATAGCGCTTTCTTTTGCCCTTATATTATCTGTATCATCCAAATCATGAATAAACATAAGATATGTAATCTGCTCAATCACCTCGAGAGGATTTGTCAATCCTCCTGCTGCAAAAATATCCCAAAGAGCATCAATTTTATTCTTAAGTTCTCCTGTTATCAATTTTATTTATCCTCCCAATTCCATGTATATTTTGTATAACGACCACCACTTATTTTTATAATCTCACCCTTTTCTAGCAACTCTGCCAAAGCTCTTTGAATCGTTGTAACACTTATATCAGGACACATATCTATTATCTCTGATTTGGTAATTGTTCCAACCTTAGTTTTTATTATCTCTCTTACTCTATCTATTTTTTTACCATTTAAAGAAAGTAATTTTACTCTTGACGAGAATTCCTTATATGCATTTACTATTACCCCCAGTATATATGATACGAACGGAATATAATTGTTTTCGACTTCATGCCAACCTATTGAACTTTCCTGTAGTGCTTCATAATATGTATCTTTTGATATTTCAATCATCTTTTCAATACTAATATATTTTCCCACTATGAAGCCTGATTGATATAATAACAAAATAGTTAACAATCTGCTCATTCTTCCGTTACCATCATTAAACGGATGAATACATAGAAAGTCAAATATAAACATAGGCAATAAAATCAACTTATCAACATAATCATCCTGAAATGCTTTATTATATGATTCGCAAAGTTTATCCATTGCTTCCGAAGTTTCCCATGCAGGGATAGGAGTAAATCTTACCTTCCTTTCACCATCTGAGCTCATTTCCTCAATAATATTATCAGCAGTTTTGAAAAAGCCTCCCGAATCAGTACCCATAAATTTATATAAATCTCTATGTAGCTGCAAGATAATTGAAGGTCTTACAGGAATATGTTCATAGCTTTCATGAATTGTATTTAATACATCTCTATATCCTGCAATCTCAAATTCGTTTCTTGTCTTGGGCATAGTTTTTTCCAATACAATTTTCTTCAGTCTTTCATCCGAGGTGTAAATTCCTTCAATTTTGTTTGAACTTTCCGTACTTTGTATCTTCGCAATTTCCATAAGTTCAGATAATTCATCTTTATGTGCTTCTATAAATAGTGTCTGCTCTCCTTTAAATTCATATATCCTTGTGAGTTGCATCACTATTTCCGGCGTTAGTATTTTTTTGCATCTTTCGTGAAATTCAAAATTTCTCATAATAATTACCTCTTTCATTCTTATGATGCAAAATAATTATACAATTTAATTAAGCCACTGTCAATTCAATTTAGTCATTTTTATAATTTTGACTAAATTAAATATAAAAATGCAACTATTAAATTATTTTTTGCAATACCAAGAGCTGTCTCGCCTTCGCTTCGCTTCGGCTCGGTCGTTTCAGCCATCCTATGATGGCAGGCACAAAAAAAGAACGCTTGGAATATAAATATTCCAGCGTCCTTCTTTGAACCTGCCATCGCAGATATGACTATCTCTTCGAAAACTGCGGAGCTCTTCTTGCAGCCTTTAAGCCGTACTTCTTTCTTTCCTTCATACGAGGATCTCTTGTTAAGAAGCCTGCCTTCTTTAATACTGGTCTGAACTCCGGGTCAGCTTGAAGCAATGCTCTTGAGATACCATGTCTGATGGCACCTGCCTGACCTGTGAAGCCGCCACCTTTTACATTTACAAGTACATCATACTTACCTGTTGTACCTGTTGCTGCAAATGGCTGATTTACTATAACCTTAAGAGTATTTAATCCAAAATACTCCTCCATATCCTTTTTATTGATAGTTACCTTTCCTGTACCCGGTACAAGGTAAACTCTTGCTATACTGCTCTTTCTTCTTCCTGTTCCATAAAATCTTGAACTCTTAGCCACGTTTATTCCCTCCTTACTAATACTTAATCTCTAAGGTCTCAGGCTTCTGTGCCTGCTGCTTGTGATCAGGACCTGCATAAACATGAAGCTTCTTAATCATCTGTCTTCCTAAAGGTCCCTTTGGAAGCATTCCCTTAACTGCAAGGTAAAGAACGTCCTCAGGCTTCTTGTCGAGCTTTTCTCTAAGAGTCTGCTCCTTCATACCACCTACATAATCTGAGTGATGGTAATAAACCTTCTGGTCTAACTTCTTACCGGTTACTTTAATCTTATCTGCATTTACAACTACTACATAATCACCTGTATCAATATGAGGAGTGAATGTTGGCTTATTCTTTCCTCTTAATATACTTGCAATCTCAGATGATAAACGACCTAATGTATGTCCTGTAGCATCAACTACATACCACTTTCTTTCAATGTTTGATGGGCTTGCCATAAAGCTCTTCATTGTGGTTTTCCTCCTTAAATATTCGATTATTAACCAAAATATTAATTACCTTCACCGAAATGTCCGAAACAGTTTTTCATCAATACCTTTGGTCGATGTATACGGCATCCTTTGATTATTGGGAAAGATAATCAAAAATGCTCTTGTCTAAACCTGTAACAACCGGGGCTATTGGCTGTTTACAGAGTTCTTTCAAATTACATGCTAAATTAGTATAATACAAGGTTTTTCGTATGTCAACCAAATTTTTCAAAAAATTCAGACTAAATCTACGCTTACCCCAATTTAGTCCGTACAACTCTCAATAATATACAGACTAAATCTACGCTTACCCCAATTTAGTCCGTACAACTCTCAATAATATACAGACTAAATCCACGCTTACTTCAATTTAGTCCGTACAACTCTCAATAATATACAGACTAAATCCACGCTTACCTCAATTTAGTCCGTACAACTCTCAATAATATACAGACTAAATCCACGCTTACCTCAATTTAGTCCGTACACCTCCCAAAAAAATACAGACTAAATCTGCACACTACCCAATTTAGTCTGTACAACTCTATATAATCTCAAACCTACATAAAGTCTTAACTCAAAAGAAACATCTGATGCCTGTTAACACGCGCAGCGTGTCGGTTATGTTGCGGTGTAAATAATAAGAGGTATCGAAAAGGTGCTAAGCAAATCGTGAGTGACAACGAGATTTGCGTGTACCTATTTCGAGACCTCTTATTATTTATATCATGCAATATAACCGACCTCACTCGTTTTCCTCCATAAAGTAAAGTCTTGATGAAAAGTCCTGGAAATATCTGACCTCTCCATTATATCCGGTACCGCTGAAGGCCTGTTTCAGCTTCACACCTCCATACATCATGGCATCGCCGTAGGCTTTCATATCTTCGACTTCCCCATCCATCTTGACAAACTTTGCAACTATATCATGCATAAGTGAGTCCTGTTTGATATGGAACGGTGCTGCGGTATTAACAAGGTCACCGAAGTTCTTTACGTTATATTTCAAAACTCTGTTATAGAAATGGTATTCCTTATCCGGATCAAGTCCCGAAGGCTTATAGTATGCATACTGATTATTTGGAACCACCAGCTTTTGCATAATCATGCCTACTGCCTTTTTCTTATCCTTTGATACACAGGTCCACTCGCATATATTGGTCTGACCGCTCTCTAAGATATCGCCTGCATATACTCCGCCTGTCGCAAGAAATGTTCTGCCACGATAGAAGCTACCGGTCTGCAGGACCTCACGCCACTCTTTATATAATTCAACCTGTGCCTTTACGGCTGCAAGCTCTTCCTTGTTCATATCGGCAAGGTTACATTCGTAACCGCATATTCCAAAGCTCGCCACGTTAAAACGAGTCTCAAGCGGTGTGATTCTGAGTGTCTGATGATTAGGACACGAGGATACATGCGCACTTACCGTGGAAAGTGGGTATCCATAGCTGTAGCCTGTCTGAATATTAGCCCTGCACAAAGCATCTGTATCATCGCTTCCCCATATCTGTGGGAAATAGCAAAGTATTCCGAGGTCAAATCTGTTTCCTCCGGCTGCACAGCCCTCAAAGAGTATATGAGGAAACTTCTCGGTAAGTGTCTTCATACATCTGTAAAGTCCAATCATATACCTGTGAGCTACCTCTCCCTGTCTCGTGACTCTAAGTACTGCCTGCCCCGATGTACCAATGTCTCTCTGCTCCGATGTGCCAATATCTCTCTGTCCCGACGCACCTGCGTCTGTTTCTCTGAGTGCACCCGAATAATAATCCGTAAATGTCCTGTTCATATCCCATTTTACGTATTTAATATTGGCACTTGAAAAGACCTTACTCATAGACTCGATTATATAATCCTGTACTTCGGGTCTTCCAAGGTCAAGTATTCTTTGATTACGTCCCTCCGAATGAGGCTTATCAGGTATCTGCAGCACCCAGTCAGGATGGGCTTCGTAAAGCTTGCTCTTTACATTTACCATCTCCGGCTCAACCCAAATACCGAAATCAAGATCCAACCCATTTATCTTCTTGCATATTCCCTCGAGTCCATGAGGAAGCTTTTTCTTATTGACCTCCCAGTCACCAAGCGACTGTGTATCATCATCTCTTGTGCCAAACCAGCCGTCATCCATTACAAATAGCTCGATTCCAACATCTGCTGCCGCCTTGGCAAGCTTAAGCAGCTTCTTCTCATTTATATCAAAATACGATGCCTCCCAGCTGTTTAAAAGCACCGGACGGATTCTGTTTTTCCACTCGCCTCGTACTATATGCTCACGAACAAAGGCGTGCATGTGCTGGCTCATCCCGTTAAAGCCCTCATCCGAAAATGTCATCACAGCCTCAGGTGCCTCAAACACCTCTCCCGGTGCAAGAATAGCAGAAAATGATTGTGGATTTATACCGGATACAAATCTTGTCTTTCCGTATCCGCTTACCTCGACTGCCTCATAATGATTGCCGCTGTAGATAAGGTTAAAACCGTAGCACTCGCCACTATTTTCATTTGTATCTGCCTTCGAAAGCATCACGAAAGGATTGGCTCTGCTGGACGAGCTTCCCGTATAAGAGGAATTGACATGCTTACCTGCGAGCATCCTTGTATCAATTCGTCTCATCTCCCTTGTCCATGCGCCAGAAAAGGTTGTGAACATATAATCAGGTGTATCAAAATCTATGCACATGCTTAGGATTCGTCTTACATCTATCGGCTCATCACTGTCATTGATGAGTCTGACATTTCTTGTAATCACATCTTCCTTTTCATATACATAGTAGTTCATTTCGAGGGTAAGCTTATACTGCTCATCCTTTAAGATAATTGTAAGAGTTTCCACCTCGTTCTCTGCGCCGTACGAACCGGGCAGCGTGTCAAACTCCGCCTTGCCCTCTCTTTGTCTTGCTTCCTTATATACGAAGTCAGAGGTATAGCTTCCGTCTGCATGAACAATCTCAACCATCGGCTCACGTATATCACCCTTGCCGTAAGCAGACATCTCAAGGCACATATCCTCAAGCGAGTATTTCATATGCTCCTTATCGTACTGATTGGTATTGCCCAAAGGAAATTCATGCTTTTCCTCTAATGCTGCTCGGGAAAAATGTATCTTCCTTCCGTAATAATAATGTTCAAGCTGACCTGTTTCCAGTATTCCAAAAGCATATGTGGTGTTTTTAGTATCTAAAATAAAGCTGTTATTAATCTGTTTAATCATAAGCATCCCTCATACATTATTAACTATTTTAATTAAACGAAAAATTATATCATCAAATTATATAATACAAGGAAAAGCATCATCCCATATGTCACATATAATCGAATATAAGAACAACACTATCCCATAAGTCACATATAAGTGAGTATGAAAGCACATAGCCTTCACACCCACTTATACTTATTATTTGCTACTTATTTTTCAATGTATCAGTTATCTCCTCAAGCTTTCTCTCATCAAGGATATACTTCTTTCTGAAAAGTATGATTGCGATAATCATTCCAAATATCGGAAGAAGTGTCATCGTAAGTCTTAAGATAAGAAGTGAGCTTCCGCCTACTGCAGTCTTTGCTGCACCTACAGTAGTTGTATCGTTGCTTAAGTTACTTATGCTAAGGCAGATAGAAGCAACAAGTGCAGCTATACCTGATGCAAGCTTAACCACGAAGGTCTGCATTGAGAAAATTACGCTCTCATCACGTCTGCCGTTTTTAAGCTCACCGTAATCAACGGTATTAGCCAGGAAGATTGTAACAAGTACGTTAAGTATACCAACTGCTGCCATTATGAAAAATCCCGGTATAAGGAACGGATATACACTGCTTGTGCCCAAAAGTGCCATAACAAGAAGCACCACATAACCGGATATCGACGCGATAACAGCTATATTAAATATCTTAATTGTAGTAAAGAATTTACGAAGGAGCGGGAACATAATCATCATCGCAAGTATCTGTATGGCACCCGCAAATGTATTGAATAATGTATAATTTCCCTGCCAGTTCGAACCCGCAAGGTCATACTTAAAGAAGTAAATCAAAAGGTTCGAAGTAATGTAAGTCGCAACATTTATAAGGACTATGGTTATAACTATTGTCATAGCCTGGTCGTTTTGGATAAGTGCCTTGAACATCTCGCCTATACCTGCTGTCTGCATATCTGCCGTAGACTTTTCCTTAATTCCAAGACAGGTAATAACTATAAATACCACAAAGATTATAGCTACTATAAGTGAGAAGTATTTGAAACCGTATCTCTCAACCTCTTTGGTTGAAGTAAACTCACCGGTAAGGCTTGAAAGTCCGCCGTCCTTATCAAGCTTTGCATATAATTCAGAATCTACATAAACCTTAAGCTCTGTATAGGTTGAACCATCCTTAAGTCCGGTTTCAAGAATTGATGTTGAATTATCAGCATCAAGCTTTACATCGTCAAAATTAAGCTCATACTTTGAATTGCTTCCGGTATATTTTAAAGTTTTGTCTTCAGTACTTTCAAATATATCCTTAAACTCATCACTGTTTGCTGTTACTGAAATAACGATGCCGTCTGTAATGCTTATTTCATTTCCGGTTGCAGCATCCTGGTCATCTATCTCGATTATATTTACAGATACGCCGCCAACCTCTGAGCTGTACTGCATAGTCATCTTATCTGTATTTTTATCGGATACTGCTGTACCGATTGCAGTTACTGCCATAACAGTGATTATGGTAACAATTGCCGAACCTACGCCGGCACAGCTTCTTGCAAGTGCGGAAAGACCTTCACGTTCCTTACCACCCTCTGTAAATGCAGGAATCATAGACCAGTAAGGTATATCCATCATGGTATAGGTTACGCCCCAAAGGATGTAGGTTACTGCCGCATATGCTACAAGTCCGCTTCCGTTAAGTGACGGTGGTGCAGAAAACATCAGAAACAGGATTACTGCGTTAGTAATTGTACCTATCAAGAGCCATGGTCTGAACTTGCCCCATCTTGTCTTTGTCTTTGCAACAACTATACCCATAATCGGATCATTAAATGCATCAAATATTCTTGCTACCAGGAGAATAACACCCATCGCAATCGCACTTACTCCGAGGATATCCTGATAATAATACAGTATATAGCTTGCAGAAAGCATATAGACCATATCTTTTCCTACGGCACCAAGACCGTAAGCAACTTTTTCCTTAGCTGTTAATTTCATCTTATCTCTTCCTTTCTTTTTTTTACTCCGGTTCTTATATACACATTTTAAGTACACGCATGACACGCTGCTGCTTAACGCCATGCTTAGCACTTAAAATGTGTATACAAGAACCTCCTCAATATAATATACTCAAATGAATCGCTAATCTAAATATTAATTGTAAATTCTATGTCAACTGTCTTAGCCTGCGGTGACTTAACCTTAAGCTTTGCCTTACCGGCTTTTCCGAGAGTTTTAATATATGTTCCTCCCATACCACCGGAAAGTGCTACCGTCTTTGGTCCGATTATCTCTGCATCACCCTTAACATCAAAGGTTACCACATCATTGAAGTAAGGTAAGATATTGCCAAATTCATCTACTGCCTTAACTCTTACGGCAGCTACATCATAGCTATGCTCCTCACATAAATCTGTGTGGTCACAGGTAACCTCAAGTGCGACCTTAGTCATAGCCTTTCTTTCGATTGTTTTTACAATCTCGCCATCCTTTATAGCCTCAAATTTGTAAACTGTTGACTCACCACCCCAGTTACCGATGTACTTTCCGTAGAGGTCAACTGCCTGCTGCTGAGTCATATGGTATTTAAGCATAAGCTTTCCTGCCTTAAGGTACATGGCCTTGGTAAGTCCGTAAAGGCCAACCTTGGCAGTTGCATTTAAAAGTGCCTTAACATCCTCGGCCTGCTTATGAGGCATACCGGTTTCTTCCTCCAAAGCACTACCGATAAAATCATCTATGCGGATAGGCACATGCTTTAAATTCTTATACGGAGAATTTTCCGAAGTGTATTCCTTTATAAATTTATCATTTTTATACATCTTAACACTGTCAGCGTTTGTGAAAATGTATATATCACCCATATTTCCGCCCGGATGCTCACCTATATCCATGGTTGAACTAACCTCAAGTATAGGTGTCTCATCCTGCTGGCTTGCATAAACTGCCGATGCAAGCTTTGGATTACGGAACATATCCATAACACCATGATAGCAGATTCTGTCGCCGCTTCCGAAATCCTTGTGGGTATTGTAGTCAAACATACACCATCCGAAGCTTCCTGTTATATCCTCTTGACCTGCTACCTCATCAAGAACATTTGCATGTCTTAATGCATGCTCAAGTCTGTGCTCCTCCCAGTCAAACGGCTTTGTCGGATACATATGTCCGTTGTACTCACTTATAAGATAAGGCTTGCTCATATCGGAGGTTACATCCTTCTTTGCATCACAGCCCTTGTGTTTGCCATCATGTAAGAAATCATTGTAGGTAAATACATCCTCCTGGAAGATTCCCTTCTTGTAGCAGCGAACACCACCTGTCTGTCTGGTAGGGTCGAGCTTATGTGCCTCCTCATTGGTTCTTGCATAAAACTCCTCATCGTCCTTGGACTCATTTATTCTTACACCCCAGATAATGATTGAGGTATGATTTCTATACTGCTTAATCATATCCTTAACATTTTCCACAGCCTGATTCTTCCACTCTTCGTCTCCTATATGCTGCCAGCCTGGGAACTCCGTAAATACCATAAGTCCTATCTCATCGCATCTGTCAAGGAAATAATGTGACTGCGGATAATGTGAGGTACGAACCGCATTTACTCCAAGCTCATTCTTAAGAATATCCGCATCATTTACCTGCATGGACTTTGGCATCGCATATCCTACGTACGGATAGCACTGATGTCTGTTAAGTCCTCTTATCTTAATCTTTCTGCCGTTTAAATAAAATCCGTCATTCTTAAATATTGCCTTTCTATATCCAAAGGTTACAAGCTTTTCGTCAATTACTTCTCCATTTTCGATAAGCTCGGTCTTAAGCTCATAAAGCGCCGGATTGTTAATATCCCAAAGGCAAACCTCACCGGTCTGATAAGCTGTTTCTTCTACATTTTCTATATCAGTTATTATGAGCTCTCCGACTTCCTTAAACTCTGTCTCACCCTTTTTTCTGATAGACTGCTTAAACTTTTGACCTGCCTTTGCATTTACAATCGTGTAGGCTGAGCACACTGCTGATTTTTTGGTAATATCTGCTGCAAGCTCTTCCGAATAACTTGGTGTAGCAATCTTAGTTGTAACAAATATATCCTCTATATAACTATTATTTTTTATATCAATATATACATCTCTGTATATGCCGCCATAGGTCATGTAATCAACCACATATCCAAACGGAGGTACATTTAAGGTTTCATTGCTGTCAACCTTTATTACAAGCTTATTGGTTTCGCCATATTTAAGTTCCTTACTTATATCCAGTGTAAATGCAGTATATCCACAGCTGTGCTTTCCTATCTCCTTGCCATTTAGATAAACTGTACTCTCATGAGCCGCACCATCTACAGTAAGGAGAATCGTCTTTCCTTCCCATGCCTTATCTGCCTCAAGCTCCTTTACATATCCGCTTACCATCTGATAAATGTGTTCATCGAAATAATGAAACGGTGTTTCCTTGCAGGTATGCGGAAGACGTACATCCTCTAAACTGCTTGTATCATACTTTTCATCCAAGAGCTCCTCTGTAAATTCTCCTGTGAATTTCCAATCATTGTTGATATAAATTCTCGACATTCTGTAAACCTCCTATTATTTTTCTATACCCTTCATAATAATATCCACAACCTCATTTAATGCCTCCTGATAGGTTATCTTATTTTCAAGTAACACATCCCGGTTGTAAAACTGCTCCCATGATGCCTCAAGCATCATCTTAACTATGCTTATATTTACCTGTCTTATGCTTCCTTCTTTAATTCCTCTTTCGATCAGCTCTATCGTGCTTTCCCATCCTGTTTCAAGCCTATGTGCAACGTGCCTGTATATGTTTGGATACTTCTCTCTAAGCTGATATAAGTTCTCATAATTTACATCCTTATACCCATCCGGCATAACCGTTAGCACCGCTCTTAGTTTATCCAAGGTTCCCAGCGACATATCCTTAAGAATTCTCTCCTCGCCCTCCTTTGCCGCATCAAATAAATAATCAACTGCTGCAAGTGAAAGCTCTTCCTTATCCTTAAAGATTGTATAAATGGTTTTTTTGCTCATCGAAAGCTCTTTTGCAATATCGTCCATGGTAAACTTCAGCCCTTTTTGGTTAAATGCCTTTATCGCGGCCTCCAAAACAGCCTCTCTTACCTCCATAACCGCTATCACCTCAATTCTTTTGGGAATTCTTCTTTGTGTGTTATTATTATTTTTTTCTTATATGCCTTCGGAAACTAATTTTATTTTTTCAGTTTCCTTAATTGTAACATCTATATGATTGTTGCACAAGAAACTAATTCCACAAAAAAAGTTTCCAATCGTTGTGCAATTTGACGAATTTACATAAATTCTTTTAAAATAATTTGATTATTTGCACAAATTAATATAAGGTGCTATAATTACGAAGTAAATATATAAAGGGGAGAATCCAAATATGGAAAGATTAAGAAAAAAATATTTTATTTTAGTTGTATTTTTACTTATTGTTATGTGCATCATCGGTGCATGCGGTAAAAAAGAAAACTCCGATGAAATTTCAATCACGTCCAATTGGAAGTTGGTCAGCTTTACTGTAAATGGGGATAAAACAGAAGTAAAAGATGGCTTTGACTCATCCTTATATCCTACATTTAGTTGTCCGGATGGAGTTAATTGTGTGGTTTCAAATGGAAAAGAAGGTCATCACGGCACTATCGAAGAAGTGGACGGCAAATACATGATTACCTTTGACGGATCATCCATAGTAGGTATGGAAGGAACCATATCAGGTAATACGTTGACTCTGGTAAATCCAAAAGGGACAGTTGAAATGGTATTTGCAACAGAAGAAAAATGATATTTATAATTTTAAAAGCAAAAAACGATGCACCGCTTGAAGTGCATCGTTTTTTATACTTAACTAGAAGTTTCCGCCGTTCCAGCCCCAATCCTTTGTGCCTATGTAAGAAACATACACATTTCTTGCCGGTATATCCAGTTCTTCCTCAAATATATTGCATATCGCAGCTGTCAGTCTGTCATACGCATCTGAAGAAGCATTTCCGAAAATTCTGACTGCAACATAAGCTCCCTTTTCAAGCTTATTTCCCGCCATGTATAAGCTGTACTCGTCTTCAAAACCAACCATAAGAAAGCTTTCCGGTTTTCCGATGATGGATATTTCTTTTCCCAATCTTGATTTGATTATTTCTCTTTTTTCCTCAGATACCTTAAGTGTTATTTTTGAATCAATAAATGGCATGGTATTGCCCTCCTTTTTAATTAATCATCATTAAACATTGACAATTGTTTATTTTCATCCCTTTCGGGAAGATTTTTATAAAATTCAAGAAGTGAATCATTATCTTTAATAATAAAAGCTTCTTTTTTCCTTTCAATAATTGCATTTCCCGATGCATTATTTACAAGCAAAGCAGAATATGCAGCCAATCTCCGATACTGTCTTAATGCAAATTCTACGGTATGCATAGTACCACCATTTTCAGTCGTCTCAATTACGATAACGCCCTGACTTACGCCACTTTGCAAACGATCCCTTTCAACAAAAGTGTATTTTTGAGGTTTCATATAAGAGACGTACTCACTGATTATACATCCTCCGGTCTCAACAATTCTTTCAGCTAACTTTTCATTTTGTTTCGGATAAATACTATTAAGCCCTCCCGGCAAAAAGACTGCACACTTACCGTTTTTATCAAGCGCACCAAGTAAGGCTTCTGTATCACAACCATATGCAAGTCCATTCACAATAACATATCCCATTTCAGCGGCCATAATTCCTGCATTATATGCCAATTTTCTACCTTCATCAGAACAATCTCTGCTTCCAATTATTGCTACGCTTTTTTTATTATTCAATATATCAATATCACCAATATAATATAAACAATCCGGTTTTTTTGATATATCATTTAGCGCTTTTGGATAATGTGCGTCTGAAGGAATACATTTTTTTATTTCATAAATCATACTCTTTTCCTCAAATTGATTTGCCCAAAGCAAACATTTCAACCTTCTGGGCTCCCTTTTCCAAAAGGATTTCCCTACAAGCATATAAGGAATTACCGGTAGTAGTTACATCACTGCATATTTCCGGATCCAATAAATTATAAAAATATTGAATAGCACTTTGTTTGCCTTCTTTTAAGTCAAGTATTCTTCCACTAAAAATATCAAATAAAGGATTTTTTATCTTACGTTCTTTATCAAGCCAATACTTATGATAATTACTATAGACTATTATTTCTCCTGTGTCATTCCATAAAGGATTACTAAATACCATGGTGGTTCCTCCTTTCTATATGAACACATGTTCATTATATATTTATTTTATATTAATTTCAATATATAAGAAAAATATTTTTCATATTTAGCAAGAAAGCTTTTTTATATTTATAGTTATACTTTTTATTTTTCATTTAATTGCCTTAACCTAACATTTATTATATAATGAATTAAATAAAAACAGTTTTAATACTGTCATTTTTGAAAGGAAAAACTATGAGCGATACTAACACAAACGAAAACACAAAACCCCTCGGTGCAAGACTTGGTGAAGGCTTTTTCTGCATCTTTTATCTTATATTTGTTTTTACGGCTGCTATCATCCTAAGAAGTAAAGGAATAAATGCATCCTCCGATACAGCCAAATACAGATACGGGCTCGGAATGATGATGGCACTCATTCTCGGCTGCGGAGATGCTTTTCATCTTATCCCAAGAATTATAGTAAATTTTAAAGGCAGCTTAAAGCATCAGGAAATATTCTTGGGAACAGGTAATCTTATCTCATCAATTTCCATGACGATATACTATCTTGTTATGGTAGTTATGTGCGACACAATTGTTACCGGAACTACCAATTATGAAATTGATTATGATATTGAAAAGAGTATAATAATTCTTGCTCTTATAAGAATTATCCTATGCTTTTTCCCACAGAACAAATGGTTTAAAAAGGAAGGCAATAAAAAATGGGCCATTATACGAAATGTCCCCTTCGCCATAATCGGTATTCTAATGATTATACTTTTAATTGAGGCTGCCGGTATAACAACCATATATTCTAAAGCATTTTACATCCAGTTAGCTGTAAGTGTCTTTTTAAGCTTCGCCTTTTATCTTCCTGTAGCCATATGGGGAAGAGAAAAGCCAAAGCTCGGCATGCTTATGATACCTAAAACCATATGCTATATATGGATGCTGCTTGTGATATTATTGGTATAAGTATATAGTTCCTAACATCTCCATATAAATAAAGCAGCTTTAACAATGCAGATTGCATTGCAAAAGTTGCTTTTATAATATTATTTAATTACAGATACTCAATCCCTACAAGGGTAAGTCCGCAGGCCTCTGCTTTAGGTCCTGCCTTTGCCCGGTCACAAGCATCCAAGATTTCTTTTACATGCTCCGGCTCATACATTCCCATACCACACTTTAGAAGAGTTCCCATGATTATACGTACCATATTGTATAAAAATCCCGTTCCCTTTATAGTCATGGTAATCATATTTCCCTCTTTGGAAAAATGTATATCCGTCACTGTTCTTACAGTACTTTCAACCTGTGTTCTCGGCGTACAGAAGGATTTGAAATCATGTTCGCCAATCAGATAATTCGCTGCCTCCTGCATCTTATCTATATCGATATTATAATAAACAAACTTAGAATAAAGTCTTACCAGTGGATTTGGAAATCTGTCGTTCCATATCTTATATTCATAGGTCTTTATCGTATCGCAAAACCTCGGATGAAAGTCATCCGCCACCTGACAGGAGTTTCGGATTCTAATATCATCCGGAAGTCTCTGATTAAGTGCAAAGGAAATCTTTTCCGCAGGTATCCTCGTGTTGGTATCAAATACCGCAACATTTCCCATAGCATGAACTCCCGAATCGGTACGGCTTGCTCCTATAACCTTTATATCCTCACCAAGAAGTTCCGAAAGCTTTTTATTTAAAACTTCTTCTATAGTTATTCCGTTGTCCTGAATCTGCCAACCACAGTAATGGGTACCGTCGTAGGCTATAACCAATTTAACTCTTATCATTTCTTCCTCATTATACTTCACATACGAATTTAAAAACATAAATACTGATAAATCTTTTATATATCATAATTAAATTATTATAATTAAATCTTAACTACCGGATATATCATCAGAATTATAATCAGATATATCATCATAATTTTCATCAGAATTTAATTATAAAATACATCCCCACTATAAGCAACACCAACAAAATCGCATAAGCAATATAATCCTGTTTTTTATACTTAAGCGGTCTTAACTTTGTTCTGTTTTTTCCGCCGGTATAACATCTTGAATCCATCGCATCTGCAAGGCACTTTGCCCTGTCTACCGAGTTTTGAAAAAGCGGTATAATTAAGGTTTGTAAGCTTTTGATTCTCTTAATCGGTCCACCCTTGTCAAACCGTGCTCCGCGCATTTCCTGAGCCTTCATTATCCTGTCAAGCTCCTCCATAAGAATAGGAATAAACCTGAATGCTATGGTTATCCCCATCGCAACATTCCCTTTAATAGCAAAACACTTTTCCATACCATCCGTAAGCTCCGTGGGAGTAGTCGTATACATCAAAAGTGAGGACATAAAAATAATCAAAAGCATCCTCCAAAATACATATATAGCTTTAAGAATACCCTCAGTTGTTATCGTTATACCTCCGATTTTAAAAAGCACCTCACCATAAACCGTAAAAATATTTATCAGCGAACATAAAAGGATAAAGATAATTATTCCTTTCATCCCTTTTAAAATATGTAAGACAGGTACGTTAGACATTGCAAGTACAAACATAAAAAAAGCGGTCAAAAGTCCGAAAAGATAAATATTTCTATCCAATAAAGACAGTACAATAAATACTATCACAAGCCGTATTTTAACCCTCGGATCAAGTTCATGAACCGGTGATTTAGTGCTATAATATTGTCCTATTGTTATATCTCTAAGCATTTTACAGTGCCTCCACAATACTGCTTACACCTTTATCTATATCAGTTATAAGACAATCAACCGAAAGCCCCTCACTTCTGAGCCTGATTAAAAGCTGCATCATAACCGGTAGATTATAAAGCTCTTTTTCCTTATCCTCCGCTCTGAGATACATCTCATAAAAAGCATTCTCAGGAACTCCGTCAACAAAAACATTACCACCCTTCAAAACAATCATACGGTCTGCGTACCTTGTGACACTCTCTATATCATGGCTTACCATTATAATGGTTATACCCGCATCCTTATGTAATGCTTCCATGATATCAAGCATATTCTGCTTTCCCTCCGGGTCAAGACCTGACAAAGGCTCATCAAGTATAAGATACTCCGGTTGCATGGCAATCACTCCGGCAAGTGCAACACGCCTTTTTTCTCCACCTGAAAGCTTATTTATCGGCATATCATATATCTCATCCGAAAGACCGACAAGTGCTATAGCCTCATAAGCTCTTTTTTCGGCTTCAACCTCGGAAATACCTGTATTTCTCGGTCCAAACACGACATCCTCATATACATTTTTTGCAAAAAGCTGCTGCTCCGGATATTGTAAAACAAATCCTATTTTTTTCCTAATCTCACCCAAGTCCGTAGCTTTATCCATAACATCCACACCATCCACATAAACCATTTCAGGTTTTGCTTTTATAAGTGCCGGAATCATTTTTAAAAGAGTTGACTTTCCTGTTCCCGTTCCGCCTGTTATAACGACAAACTCACCCTTACCTATACTGAGCGATATGTCATTTAGAATATTTTTTTTATAATACGCATAAGATGCATGATTAAATAAAACAGCATTAACAGGATTAATTCTTAATTTCGGAAAATGATTTTCCTGAAGCTTCGTGTCCAGAAAAAAAGCTTTAGGATGTTCCTTTTTCACACGTCTTACTATTTCATCTACAGAAAACAGGCTGTCATCCCGTATAACCTTATTTTTAAAAAGTAAGTCCCTTATATCTGCTATGACAGGAGTTTCAAGTCCTGCCTCCTTCAGCTTATCCCTATTCGAAAAAATATATTCTTTTCTTCCACGAAGAAATATCTTCCCTTTATTCATAATATAGATGTAGTCAGCCAAAAGAAGCTCATCCATATTATGAGTAATCATTATTATTGTAAGTCCCAGCTTTTCATTTAAAGCTTTAATACTATTTAAAATTTCCCATCTGGATTTATTATCCAGCATACTTGTTGCTTCATCCAAAACAATGCATGACGGTTTCATGGCAAGAACCCCTGCTATAGCAGTTTTTTGTTTTTCTCCTCCACTCAATTCATTTATCTTTTTTTCAGCCATCTTTACTCCGAGTCCGGAAGCATCAAGTGCCTCAAGCACCCTCTCCCAAAGCTTATCGGAGGGAATTCCGATATTTTCTGCTCCGAAAGCAACATCCTCAGAAACAATACTTCCGATAAGCTGATTATCCGGATTTTGAAAAACCATACCAACCTTTTTCCTGATTTTGAAAATGTCATCTTCCGTTCCGTTGATTGCATCTATATCACCTATAAGAACGGTTCCGTCAATAGGAGTAATAAGACAATTAAGAATTTTAGCAAATGTACTTTTCCCCGAACCGTTTCTGCCTGCTACAGCTATGAAATCACCTTTTTTCGCATCAAAATTAATCCCACGTATAGCATTTATCATATCCGTGAGATTATCCTCTTCATCCCGTTCATAATATTCAAATTCGAGGTTTTTAATCTTAATCATTATCCTATACCTGATTTTGGTTTATATAGCTTTGCTCATTATAGCACAAATATTATTTTTTTACATTAAAAGAAGCAGGTAAAAACCTGCTTCTTTTAAAAAATTCATAAGACTCTTTTACTTCTTGAAAACCATTTCCTCGTCACCTGAGCCAAGGGTAATTGTATTTCCGCTTACAGTACCCTCTTCAGTATCATTTTCGATAGTCATTGAAATCTTGCTTCCATCAACCTTGTAGGTACCACTCTCTGACTCTCCGCCATATATCATGGTAAAAGTTCCGTCAGACTTAAGCTCCATAGTGAACATATCAGCAACATTTACATTCATACCAATCTCGTCATATTGCTTCTGAAGATCCGCAACACTTGTGCCACCCATAGAGCTGAGCTTATATGTTCCTGATACATCCTTACCCTTACCACAACCTACGCATAAAATCATAAGTGCCGCAATCATTAAAATACTTGTAATAATTCTCTTCATTTTCTTTCCCCTTTTCTTAAAAAATTGTCACCTCAAACTTATAACATATTTCTAAATATTAATCAAGTATTAATTAATACAATGCAACTCTAAACTCGTTATCTTATTACCCCGATGCTAATGAAGCCAATAGAGCCACACTTGTTGATATTAATATCCGTCAACTGTTTTCAAACAAATCCAATTCACTGACCGTATTTTTTTCTCCAATATTAATATGTATATTCTGTATATGCATTATACTTATAAAACACTATTATCTTACTCAATTTACCCTCATCATAGTATATAATATTATCCTTTACAAAAAGGTCCGATTTGTAATACTCATCCGCATATGCATAAACGACACCATCCTGCAGACTAAGTACGACAATATTGCAATCACTTGATGTTTCTTTCAAACCAAGCAAAAGAATACATTCGTCCTGTCCGTCTCCGTTCAAATCCCCCCATTTTGTGTTAATCAAAACATAAGAATCATATTTCGAAATAGTGCCTTTTTTGAAAAGGGTATCGTATCTGACCTTATCCTTGTCATATTTATCATTATATCTGCTTGCTATAATTAAATGTACATATTCATTATTATTTATCACTTCATTAATTTTTTTATGTACGTCATCATTGTCCGGATTTTTTGAAGTCGGCATACTTATTCCGTAACCCGATAACGGAAGTCTTGTATTTAGCTTGAATTCTGTCAACAATTTCGAACCTTCAATAAAATCTTCAGGTGATTTATCCTCTATATCGGGATTATTATTATAATTAACATCCCATATTTCATCAGTACTATATCCACTATCAGTAAACCATAGTCTACTTATATATGTTCCGTTCATATGCGACCACTCAGTAATAATTTCCTTATTTGAACTTGAATAAAAGCTTGTATGTCCACAGCCAAAAGCAGCACGTTCAACTACTTTTGAATCAAGATAACTAAATATCTTTAGAAAATAATCCGCTTCACTTTCACCAAAACGAACACATAGTTCAGGTATACCATCCTTATCCATGTCATATAAAAAATATGATTCTGCCGGCATCTTATATGATTGTGTCCCATCAAAGGTATCACCGTTTTTCATAAAATCACTTAATTTACTATTATAAGCTTTCTTCCAATCCGTGTCCATAGCCGGAACACCCTTAGGGAGCTTAATCTTTTCATTTTCTACGGTTCTGTCCTTTTCAACCTCGTCATTTTTTACATCTACGTCATCAACAGTTGTTTCCACAACCGGAGCTTCCTTTGATGGAATATACGAGTTTTTTACCGATTCATCGCCTATACTTGATGCCTCTATAACACCATTAGTATATGCATATCCCCACTTGCCTTCGGTTGCACCAAGAGGGCTTGCAACACCACCGGCACCTTCGGCAAATTGAAACCATCCGCTTCGTTCCATAACACCATAAGGATTTGCATAATAAAGTGCTGTACCATCCTGATTATATGTAAGAACGTTGGTATACATATATCCATATACATCGAAGAAGCAAAGATCATCTACCACATCACCTGCAATACTTTTCTTTACATTGGCAAAGTTACTGAATACCTCATGTCCCTTACTGTCAAAGTATATTACATGTTCGCCATCAGGATGATAGGTAAGTCTGTCCTTCATAGGAGTTCCATCTGCCTGAAGAAAATATGTATATGTTCCATCACAGAAGAATGCATCCTTTATAATATTTCCATCAAGTATATAATTATTTCCATCCCACGAACCGCCATTATCGTTAATATTGTAATAAGGTGCTGTAAATGCCGCCTTTACATCAAGCTTTGTATCCGATATAGCTAAAATTCCAAAGGTCACGGCAGCAGCTACAAATATTGATGTAAGTTTTTTTGTAATTGTTTTAAAAAGAAATTTCCTCATTATTATACCTTCTTCCCATCAAATTTTAAATTCATTTTATGTAAATTTCGTTAATTTGTTCCTTTAGTTCCGGGTTCAACAGTCATATCATAAATTAAAAATTCTTCGGGGTCAACATTAGTATTTTTATCAAGCTCCATTGAAAGTGCTTCGTCCATGGTAATAGTCATTGAATCGGCAAAAGGCGATTCATTATAATAAATTTTTATTCCATTCTCTTTATAAAACAATCCAAATGAATTAACATAATTAAAGCCATTATAAGGCTTATAACTATGCATTTTCCAACTATTACTTTCGCTATCATATATAAAAAGCATAGCACCGGACCAAAAACCTGTTTCTTTATCATATCCTAATTCGCTTAACTTATAACCTTCCCATTCCCATGTATCGTCTACATCATCAGAAATCGGTCGGTAAAAATCTTTCATGACTATAGAAGGAACCTGTTGATTATTAGCTTTTGCATTTTCTATTGATTCTTCAAAAGATATGCCCGATTCAATAATTTCAAAGTTATTAAAGAACCTTCCGTCAAACCATGCATTCGATATATAACCTATTCCCGGATTATATATATCTCCTTCAGATGTACCGCCTCCATTATACAGGTATGTATATGCTGTACCACCTTTAGCATTATATATTCTAACATATTTGCCTTCATTACCTACATCTGAACGAACATCCGCCCATGTCAAATCTATAATTGAATTATCAGGAACTTCAAGTTCTTCATATGTATAAAGCTTATTATATACTGCTTGTAAATTATCATATGAACAAGCATCATTGCTACTTCCATCAAAAGCATATTTATGTGCTAATTGATTACTGTTTATTCCTTTTCCACCTGAGCCCTGTCCCCCATACGATCCGGATCTTCCATCATAGGAAATCCTGTAAACCCAATGCATATTAGGAACATCTTCGTATGTTATATCCGGATGAATCCGTTTTGCCACTTCAACCATCATTTGTGGAAATGTTGAAGAATTTAATTTATAAGGATATAAACTACTCATAAACATAACTCCTTTATCAACTTCTTTATAAGGCTGTAGAATCATTAAAGCTTGTTCTGGAAAAATTGCGGTTGCAATTCCTGCATATTGGTTATCTTTTCTAACTTGTTTTCCATTTATATAAAAATCACTATAATAGCATATTGAGTCCAAACCACTTTCAATTCCATGAAGGTTATCAAAAAAATCCTTGTCGTTATCACCATATGTTTCAATAAGATAATCCACATCATCAACCAGCTTTGGAATTGTAACCTTTATATCTGTGTCAAAATAACCATATGTAAGCGTTTTATATTTTTCTGATAATTCTTCATCTATCTGAAACTTCTTTAGTGTTAATTCTCCACCATCAACAGGGCTTGTTGAACGACCAAAGGAATTATTACGTGATGAATAAGCTAAATAACCACCATTTACTCTATGAGTATTAATATTTTCATATTCAACATCATCAAACGAATAACAATTCCCCGGATATAATGGTCTAATTCCTGCTTCCTCGTCAGAATAAATCGTATCTTTGTCAACAAACATGAAAGAATGCGGGTCAGGATTATCGGTTTTTATATAAAAATACTGATTAAAAGGTTCCAGTAATGGGATGACTTCATATGTATACTGAGATGCATCAACATATCCCCATCCCGGCACCCCATTGGAATGTATAAAATAAAAGCTGCTGTCATTCACTCCTAAATCATCACTATATGAATAATTATAATCAGGATTAGGTGTAAATGTGGAAAGCTTATCTGCCCCTCCGATACTTGCAGGATCGACTATTCCACAAGGATAAGCATAGCCATATGTACCTTCGGTAATTCCAAAAGCATCTGCCACCGGTCCCGCTTCACCTGCAAACTGAAACCATCCGTTACATTCCATAACACCGTAAGGATTGGCATAATATAAATTAACACCTGCCTGGTCATATGTAAGAAAGTTGACATACATATATCCGTTTACATCAAAAAAACACAAATCATCTACCGGGTCTCCCGCTATACTGTTCTTAACATGTCTAAAGGTACTAAATGTTTCATGTCCATACGCATCAAAGTATATAACATGCTCTCCGTCCGGATGATAAGTGAGCCTGTCCTTCATCGGAGTCCCATCTGCCTGTAAGAACCATGTATATTTACTGTCACAGAAAAATGCATCTGTGACAAGATTTCCTGATCTGATATACTCCGTTCCGTTCCAATAATCATTATTTATATCAATATCATAGTGCGGCGCGCGCATCAAATGCCGCCTTCACATCAAGTTTTGTATCCGATATTGATATAACCCCAAGTGCCATGGCAGCAGCTATGCATATTGATGTGAGCTTTTTAGCTGGTGTTTTAAAAAATGATTTTTTCACTTAATGCCTCCTTATTTTCTTTTAAAATATTATATTTTGTATTAATTTCATAAAAACAGACTGAGATTTTAATATATTAAATGTTATCATAATTGCCTATGTAATTCAAGTTTATTTAAACTATATAGACTATTATATTTTATAATATATTTGTTGAATTTTGTCTGAATATGTAGTATTATTTTCCTCAAGCAGCTAAAAATCTTAATAAATATTCTAATATTTAGGATTTTCTAATAATCCGAAGAATTATCCTGCTTATATACCATACAAAAGAAAAATTATAAATAAACAAAAAGGCAGGTGATGAGGTTATTTTTATATTTTATTTTACACGCAAAATTATTGAAATCAAAAATACTATATTGTACAATAAGGGGGAAGAATAAGTTATGACTTATAAAGCTGACAATAATAAGGGTAATAATATTGATTATTCAAACACCTTTGATGACGTATTCCAGTCTCTTAAGAGCAACCATCCGAGGTTTTTCATACCCTTAATTAATTACAAATTTCAAAAGAATTATTCTTTAAATGAGGCTGTTGAACTGCTCCCGACTGACGAATATATAACTGAATATTCGGAAGAAAACGGTAGGCATGATATTGAAAAAAGGATTACTGATTTCATCATCAAAATACGTGGTGAAAAGTATCTGATAGAATGTCAAAGCTACAATGATGGTTCGATAGCTTTAAGGATTGCTGAGTATTCATTTCTTACTGCAAGGCAGGCTGCTAAAAAGGATAACGGACGTCTGGTAATCGAGATGCCATACTACACCGTC
>CADAKQ010000009.1:0-109165 GCA_902788555.1 uncultured Lachnospiraceae bacterium | reverse complement strand
CAATTCTGCAACACCTAAAAGGACGAAAATCACATATAAGTTTCCCAACGGTAAAGCAGTTGATTATGATGCCGACAATCTGATATTAAGCGATTTTACGAAAGAAGAAATAATAGAAAAGAAGCTTTATGTTTTAATACCGTTTTACATACTCAGATATGAAAGCATTATGAAGGATGAAAATGCAACTACGGATGAGCTTAACGAGGTTGAAACCGACTTAGACTTCTTCCTTGGCTTCCTTGCAGAATCATTTCATAATGAATCCATAAGCGGATATGATTACAACAACTTTATCACGTATATGGATATGATTATCAGGCATGTAACAAACGGTAATGAAAATGAAAGGAATCTGGTGAAGAATATGGGGGGACATGTAATTGTTACCGAAGCTGACAAAATATTCTGGGCTGGCAGAGATGAAGGCAGGGCAGAAGGCAGAGCGGAAAGCGAAGAATTGCTTGCCGAACAAAGAAATACTATAGCCGACCAAAACAACACCATAGCCGAGCTTACAAAAGAAATCGAAGAACTTAAGGCTAAGCTTAACCAATCATAATTTTGCGTTTAAATCAAAAATCGAGTAGGAGGCGGTGACTAACCGCCTCCTACTCGATTTTGAAAACAAATTATACTAATAAAGTGCTACACCATTTCCATAACGCCGTATGCATTGGCATAATAAAGAACCGTACCGGTCTTATCATATGTAACCACATCTACATACATATATCCGAATACATCAAAGAAGCAGTAATCATCAACCGCATCTCCCGCTATAGTCTTTTTGACATTTGCAAAGTCTGAGAACACCTCATGTCCTATTGTCCTCTGCATAACTATTTAGGCAAGCTGTGCCTCCACCAAGTGCCAACAAAAGTCCACATACTGTTGCTGTTATTATTCCCTTCATCTTCATATTGCCTTCCTCCGTTTTCTTTTTATTTGTTATCATTTTTTATTTTCTCGTGCCACAGGATATACATCTCTGGTAGTCTTCAACATAGATTGATTTCTGGGTAACTGCAACATAGATTGGTTCCTGCCATGTTCCATAATTTGCTTCACCATTATGAGTCCCCCATACATGATCATCTATTTCTTGAGCTGAATTTACTTTAGTTCCACAAACTAAGCATTGATAACCACCAATGTAACCAGTTATTATGCACAACTGACCATCAACAGCAACAATCTGTCCGTCCGTTACATCCTCGCCTGTGTCAACACGATAGTACCTTGGTTCAGTATGTCCGACATTTTCCCAAATGTGCTGATGTGTATAGTTCGGTTTAAAACTGTTTTTTACGCTTTCATCTCCTATGCTTTCCGGATCTACCCGACCATCAGAATAGGCATATCCCCAAGTGCCTTCCGTTATACCGAGTGCCCCGGCAACTCCGCCTGCACCCTCTGCAAATTGGAACCATCCGCTTCGTTCCATAACTCCGTATGGATTTGCATAGTAAAGTGCCGTTCCGTCCTGATTGTATGTCAGCACATTCGTATACATGTATCCATGCACATCAAAGAAACAAAAATCATTTACATCTTCACCGGCTATACTCTTCCTGACATTTACAAAGCTGTTAAAAACCTCGTGACCTTTTTCATCGAAGTAAATAACATGCTCTCCGTCCGGATGATAAGTGAGCCTGTCTCTCATAGCCGTTCCGTCCATCTGCATATAATATGTAAAATATCCGTCACAGAAAAAAGCATCTTTAATAATTTGATGATTTAATTCGTAGTAAGTTGCGCATCAAATGCCGCCTTCACATCAAGTTTTGTATCCGATATTGATATAACCCCAAGTGCCATGGCAGCAGCTATGCATATTGATGTGAGCTTTTTAGTAATTTTTTTTAAAAATGATTTTTTCACTAAATATCCCCTTCTCTTTATTATTTAGATTAATATTTTAGTGAAGAATATCTTTTGAATCCAAATATCGCCACAGCCAATTTGATATTGTTGCGGCGATATTCACTTACTCCTGAACTGTAGAAGTATATTCGTAGTTTTCAATTTTTGTAACTATCATATTATTAAATAAAGAATCTAAATTCTCATATCCTACATATGTATAATTGCCAACCTTAAAGCCTTCTGAATCAAACCATCCGTATGCAGGCACTGAGTAGCTGCTCAAATCTACGGAACAGGTTCCATCCGCAAGCATAATTATGTCAGTAAAACATACATAATAATAAAAATCTATGTTTTCCTCCGGGTCAGGATTGATTGCGGATATTTTATATATCAGATACAAATAATTATTTGTTCTTACATCCATACCCGACTTAGGTGTCAGGAAATAATTTCCCACCAGTGTTAAACCTGTAAGATTTTCAGGCTTTTCCCAATCATTTGCTACGTATGCTCTAATTGCGTCTTCTCCCTGAGAAGACATTTTGTCCATAATATCCGAAGGGATTTCATTTACATCAGCAACGTAGTGAGGTATTCCATCAACAGTATAGCTTTCCTCCGTCTTGGCAATCTTTTCACCATAATGTTCCATAAAATAATCATCCGAATTATATGCAGATGCTGTAACGGTTATCGTATCGCCAACACTTAGACCGCTGTCTTTGTCAATTGTAAAATAAACATCATTCATTTCCGATACCGAGGTATCCTTTGCTATGGAAGCAGTTCCGTTTGGTGCTGTTCCCGAATAGGTGATCTCGATATAATCAAATGGATTGAAATCCTTTACCTCTTCCAATCCGGATACAATAAAATTAATATTGCTGAATTCTATCTCGCAATTATAATATTCCAATGCCTTTTTTGTATTGATATCCCATTCATATGTTATCGTATCACCATTGCTAAGATTATTGGAAATATTCAAGCTGCCTCTGATACAATCCTCATATAAATCCTCAACAGGTTTTGATTCCTTTAAAACCTCACTATAAAGACCTCCCCATTCACTCTTAAGAGCTTTCTTTTTTGCATTTGTCCGTTCTATCTTATCGCCATAGTCCCTGTAAAACTTAGCTACATCAAAGGTAGCATATGCTTGTCCTTTGGAATCATATCCTGCATACTCAATAGTTATGTATTTATCAAGCTTTACTTTTACCTTTCTTGTCTTTATAAATACTACTACACAAATGATTGCCAATATAACTAAAACCGGAATAACAATCCACTTAGCCTTTATAGGCTTTCGAGGCTTTTTCGGTAGCTGCTGTCCGTATCCCTGTTGCATATTATATGGTTGCTGACCATATCCCTGTTGAAACTCATTATTGTATGGCACATTATAAGGATTATTGTAATTATTTTGATAATTATTTTGATAATCATTTGATGCATTATTCATATCACTTTTTTGGTTATTGTTAAAATTATTATCCATCTTATTCTTGCGGAAAACCCACATTTCCTCCTTTTATCTATCTGCTGCCATTAATACAATGCAACTCCATTACCCTGCAGATAACAGCTTCTTCCTTCCCAATCGACAGTCTGGGTATTGGTAATAAGGGTTCCGTCGGCATTGGCACAGCCGTAACCACCCTTAAATTCATCGCCTTCTCTTCCGTCTGCCCAGGTTACGTTATCGGAGAATTGGAACCACTTGCCCATCTCCATAACACCGTAAGCATTGGCATAATAGAGTACTGTTCCTGTTTTATCATAGGTTACTACATCAACATACATATATCCGAATACATCAAAGAAGCAAAAATCATCCACTTCATCTCCCGCAATAGTCTTTTTAACATTTGCAAAGTCTGAGAATACCTCGTGTCCCTCGCTGTCGAAGTAGATAACATGCACTCCGTCCGGATGATAGGTAAGCCTGTCCTTCATGGCTGTACCGTCAGCCTGGAAGTAGTAGGTGTATGTGCCATCGCATTTAAAATCATTTATAACAGGTTTACCATCCGAAGCATAACATCTAACATCTTTAAAATCATCTTTGTAGAATGTATATCCCTCATATTCTGCAAATTTTACTCCGACAGGCTGAAATTCCGATGGTAGTGTCACATCGAACCAGTAGTATTTTTCTGCTTCTTCTCTCGGTGCTCCTATACATGACAATTGCAAATAATACACGCCCGGTTCTACAGTCTCTTCAAGTGTTCCCTTGTATGTTTCCAATTGCTTATCATATTTAATTCCTTTACTGGTAATACGTTTACCTTCGGCGTCCAGCAACTCAGTATAAATCGAATAATAATCACTTTCTAAAAGTCTTCCGGAAAAATCAATTTTTAATTTTCCTTTATAGTCCACAACAATTCTGTAAGTATCTATATCATCATCACCATCATATGTAAGCATACCGTATACGGTTTCCTTACAATCTATAGACTGAGCTGTTTTAATAGTATCATTTGTTTCAATCTCTGATGACTTAGGATATTCAACAGATGCGTACAAATCATAACTTAATGTTTTTAAATCTTTATTTTTTCCACCAATTGAATAAAATGTTCCCCACTGATTATAAATAAGCATATAATATGTTCCCTTAGGAAAGCACAGTGTATATTCATAATCAACAACTCCGGCGTCTTTACTGATTTTTCTTGAATTATCATTTACCTTTATTTCATCGAAATCAGAGTTCAGAAACATTATATTTGAATTTCCACCTTCAATCGCATAAAACTTACCTTTGATATTTAAAATAGAATCTTTTTCAATTTTAATTCTATATATCTTCCTCTGATAAATGCCCTCTTCAAACGTATATTTAATAGTCTTATCAAAAACAAGAGGCTCCGATTCCGTATCAATCGTAGCAACCGATATATCACTTTCTTCCAGCTCTCCCAAATCATAATTAGAAGTCTCCTCAGATTCAACAGACTGACCTTCGTCCGTTTCATATGTCGTCGATGCTTCCTCTGCCTCCGAAGCATAGCTTACAGAGCACAATCCCCCTGATAAAGTAAGAACCATGCCTAATGCCGACAAGCCAATAAACCTTTTAATTCTCATTTTCCACTACCCTCTTTCTTTTTAATATTTGTGACTATAAATTACAAAATAATAAAAAATTATTTATTAATTATTTTAACTGTATAAGCACATTTTCGCCTACACAGTTTATTAAATGTTATCATAATTGCCTATACAATTCAAGTATAATTCTACTGTATAGGTGGTGAGAAAATGGATTACTATAAAATCGGACAGCGCATAAGAAGATTAAGAAAGGCCTGCGGGTTTTCGCAGGAGCAGCTTGCTGAAAAGGTAGGAATTTCCGTTACACACATGAGCCATATCGAGACAGGAAACACCAAGCTAAGCCTTCCTGTTCTGGTAGAAATGGCCGAAACACTTCAGGTATCCACAGATGAATTACTTTACGACAATCCTAATTCGGTTAAAACACTTATCAAGCAGGAAATTTCCGAGTTATTGGATACCTGTTCGGAAAAGGATGCAAAGATACTTATTGAGACTATTAAATCACTTAAAATGAGCTTGGATAAATATAACTAAAATGTATACCGGCAGTCAACTAATTATAAGGTCAAAAATAAAGAGGTTTGTATGCACATTTAAGTGCAATGCAAACCTCTTTATTTTCGTGTCAGCTATTATAATTCATCATTGAAGCTCATTCAGGCTGGCAAACCTGTAGCCTTCCGCTTTCATATTTTGTATAACCGTCTGAAGCGCTTCGCAATTGGATGAGGATACAGCATGCATAAGAATTATGGCTCCATTATGATGGTTCGTATTAAAATGATCAATTACGTATCCGGCACCCGGCTGTTTATTTACATTATAATCAACATATCCTATACTCCAAAAAATAGTCTTAAATCCTAAATCATGGGTTATTGCCAATGTTCTCTCGCTGTACTCTCCATAAGGCGGACGCAGGTATGGATCCATATCATATCCTGTATTTGCCTTCATGTACTCTGCGCACCCACATATTTCCCTTTCGATTTCCTCATATGATTTCGTTGGCAATGAAGGATGCGTTATGGTATGACACCCAACCTGATGCCCTTCTGCTTTCATTCTTTGCGTCAATCCTATATTATCTCTTATATATGTTTGGGTTACAAAAAAGCATGCCGGAACATCTTCAGCGGCAAGAATATCCAATATACGCCCTGTGTACCCATTCTCATATCCGCAGTCAAAGGTCAGATACAATACCTTGTCATCCTCTGTTGCACGAGTATCAACATACCATGCATCATAGTCTGCCAAAGCAACACTACTGTCACATTTTATAGGTTCATGATTTGTATTTCTTACAAGGCCCCATCCCATCTTCTTATTGCTATAATTATTGTAATATTCCTTTTCATGCGGTGTTCTTATGATTGGAAATTGATAATATCTTGCATTTACATTATAATCCGCAACTCCGTTGCCCTGCAGATAGCAAAGTTTTCCATCCCAATCCTTTGTTCGTGTATTTACCACCAGACTTCCGTCTTCATTTGCACAACCGTACTGTCCGGCAAACTCCGTTCCATCCCTTCCGTCTGCCCAAGTAACATTTTCGGAAAACTGAAACCATTCATCCATCTCTATAACACCACAAGCATTTACATAATAAAGATTTGTTCCTGTTTTGTCATAAGTTACCACGTCAATATACATATATCCATAAACATCAAAGAAACAAAAATCGTTTACCTCATCTCCGGCGATTGTTTTCTTTACATTTGCAAAATCCGAGAACACCTCATGCCCTTCCGAATCAAAGTAAATGATATGCTCGCCATCCGGATGATATGACAATCTATCCTTCATAGGTTTACCGTCCGACTGCAAAAAGTAGGTATATGTTCCGTCACAGAAAAAAGCATCCTTTATTACTTCATTATTTAAAGTATAGTACGTTCCATCCCAGCTTCCCCCGTCTTCACGGATATCATAATGCGGTGCCACAAATGCAGCCTTAATTTCCCGTGAAGGTTGCTTAACCATTACAACACTTATAATTAATATAATTAAAAGTATTAAAGAAATTCTTTTCTTTCTTTTTTCCATAAGCACCTCTTTTTATCTTAATATTCAAAGGTAATGTAACCGGCATCCGCTCCATCACCCCATATTATCTTTGATAAATTTCCTTCTGCATCATACTCATAATATGTTGAATTACTATATCCGCCAGAACTGCTTGTTGATTTTATGGCATTTCCGTTTGCATCATATTCATATGTTGTTATCACATCAACTCCGGTTTCATAATAACGTATGGATTTTATTTCGTTTCCATTTTCATCATATTCATGTACTATAAAATCATAAACTGAACCATCTGTACCATATGATGCTGTATTGAACTGATATATATAATCCGGTCCGTTTCCAAAGAAATAAAGTAATTTATTTTTCTCTTCATTTCCTGTATTTGTATGGTCGATTATATCATATCCTATAACATTTCCATCCTTATCAAGCATAGTCAACTTTACAAGCTTTCCAAATTCGTCGAAATCATAAATGTAGTAAAAATCAACGCCGGCATCATTAGGATTATAAATGGTTTCCTTAGCTTGATTTCCATTATATTCATAGGTAACGGTTACTTCTTCACTGCCATCCTCAAGTACCATTACTTCTTTGGTTAAATTATTCTTGCTGTTATATTCATATTTTTCTAAAAGTCTGCCACCGGAATAGTATTCAATAAGATTACCGTTTTCATCATACTTGAATTCAGATGCCTGATCACCTTCACCCATTTTCTTAACCGGTTTATTTCCAGAAAAATAAGTAAGAGGTTTAATTGCTTTTTCCGGTACTTCTGTTGCTTGAACAGGTACAAATGTTGTCTTAACACTCTCATCCCCTATACTTCCAGCATCTATTACTCCATTTGAGTAAGCATATCCCCATTTGCCCTCTGCGGCACCAAGCGGCTCTGCTACTCCACCTGCACCTTCTGCAAATTGAAACCATCCATTACACTCCATAACACCATACGGATTTGCATAATAAAGCGCTGTTCCGCTTTGGTTAAATGTGAGTACATTTACATACATATAACCATACACATCAAAGAAGCAAAGGTCATCTACCGGCTCTCCGGCTATACTCTTTTTTACATGTGAAAAATTACTGAACACCTCATGACCTGCTCCATCAAAATATATTATATGTGTTCCATCAGGATGATAAGATAGTCTATCCTTCATAGCTGTTCCATCCAACTGAAAATAATATGTATATGTTCCATCACACTTAAATTCATTAATCACCAAATTATCTGAAGAGTCAAAACATCTCACATCTCCGTTTTCATCCTTATAGAATTCATAACCTTCATATGTTGAAAATTTTGAGCCCACAGAATCTTTTAACGAAGGAATCTCTATATCGAATTTGTACGTTCCACACAACTCCAAATAAGATATTCCATATCCCGAAGGAGTGTTATTTGAACCAAGTTTACTTATCTCCAGATAATAGGTACCGGCATTTACTTTACCCGTATGATATTTTCCGTCACTTGAAGAGTAGCTTAAACTTACTTTTTCTCCCTTTGAATCATAAAGCTGGGAGCCCACCTGTAAGTTACCAACAGAGCTCCACTCTGAATTCGAATTCAAAAACAAACTGCCACAAGATGATTCAACACTCACACCATATGTTACTTCTCCCGAATACGGTACCTCAAATTTATATACATCAACATAATCATTATACAAAAAAGCTCCCGACTGTGATTTGCCACAATCTATAGCTTGAGCAGTCTCAATCTTGTCATTATTCTCAATATCACTGTTTTCCAAGTATTCAATGTCAAAATCAAGAGAAAGCTCCGTTTTGCTATACTTTTCTAAATTAAAATAATAGTCACCTTTTTTTAAATATACCGAAAAATCCAAATCATTTGAGCCAAGACCAACCCATGACCAAAGAATTTCGTTCTTATTATCATCAATTAAATTGAACATAATCGTAAGGCCGGTAGAATATTTTCCTTTAAATGTACACTTTGCATCCTTATCCAGATTAAAGTGGTATCCGATTATTTCAGTTTCATCATTATCCGACTGATAAGATATCTTCGTTCCGTCTTTAATATCTTCATAAGAATCAGCACTAAATACCTCTCTTGCCTGCACACTCTTGAAATAAACAATTACAACAATTACAGCCAATAATACATAAATTAATTTTTTTGCTTCTAACCTTTTCTGTTTAAACATAATTACCTCCTTGATTGTATTAATACCGGTTAAGAATATTTACCACTCAGACGAAATTATATCATGATACCTAATTTTGTTCAAGTTAATCAAACTATAGATTAATACTTTTCTAAATGTTGGAGTAAAGAAATTGTCAGTTGAAGTCTTCCACATGTCCCCCATGTTCCGGAGTAATTTTCTGTTGCATTTTGTCTAATTATGTAGTATCATTCTCACAAGCAGATAAATATCTTTTACAAATGTAATCAACATTTAGGATTTCTCCTACAATCCAAAGAATTATCCTGCTTAATACCTTACTAAAGATTAAAAAAACTTAAGAAAAGGCAGGTGATGAGATTATTTTTATATTTTATTTTACACACAAAATTATTGAAATCAAATATACTATATTGTACAATAAGGGGGAAGAATAAGTTATGACTTATAAAACTGACAATAATAAGGGTAATAATACTGATTATTCAAACACCTTTGATGACGTATTCCAGTCTCTTAAGAGTAACCATCCGAGGTTTTTCATACCCTTAATTAATTACAGATTTCATCATCAAAATACGTGATGAAAAGTATCTGATAGAATGTCAAAGCTACAACGACGGTTCAATAGCTTTAAGGATTGCTGAGTATTCATTTCTTACTGCAAGGCAGGCTGCTAAAAAGGATAACGGACGTCTGGTCAATTCTGCAACACCTAAAAGGACGAAAATCACATATAAGTTTCCCAACGGTAAAGCAGTTGATTATGATGCCGACAATCTGATATTAAGCGATTTTACAAAAGAAGAAATAATAGAAAAGAAAATGAAAGGAATCTGGTGAAGAATATGGGTGGACATGTAATTGTTACCGAAGCTGACAAAATATTCTGGGCTGGTAAGGATGAAGGTCGAGCTGAAGGTTTAGCTGAAGGCAGGGCTGAAAGCGACAAAATAATAGCTGAACTTACAAAAGAGATTGAGGAACTTAAGGCAAAACTTAATCAATCATAATTTTGCGTTTAAATCAAAACTAACAAAGGGAGTGTTGCACGAAAACCGTGTAGCACTCCCTTTTATTTTAAAAACAAACTATACTAATAAAGTGCAACTCCGTTGCCCTGCAGATAACAGCTTCTTCCCTCCCAATCTGTCGTCTGGGTGTTAGTAAGAAGTGTACCATCGGCATCGGCATAGCCATAGCCACCTGCGATACCTTCCGCAGATGTACCATCTGCCCATTTAACAGTATCTGAAAATTGGAACCACTTGCCCATCTCCATAACACCATATGGGTTAGCATAGTAGAGTACTGTACCTGTCTTGTCGTAGGTAAGTACATCTACGTACATATATCCGAATACATCAAAGAAGCAAAAATCATTTACATCTTCGCCTGCAATGGTTTTCTTTACATTCGCAAAATCTGAGAATACCTCGTGTCCATTTTCATCAAAATAGATGACATGAATTCCGTCAGGATGATATGTAAGTCTGTCCTTCATGGCTGTACCGTCCGCCTGGAAGTAGTAAGTATATTCGCCATCACATTTGAAATCGTTTATGACTGGCTTGCCCTTGCTGTCATAACAGCGTACATCACCTGATGCGTCTTTGTAGAAGTCACAATTCTCATATGAGGCAAAAATAAAATCTGCAACTTTAACATTCCCTGAAGGACTTTTAAAGTCTAACTTATTATAATTCGCATATTGCTCCGCATAGGAACCATCATTTCCGCATATTACTATTTTGTGCCTTGACGAGTAAAACGAATTTACAAAAAAAGCCTCACTACCAATATATGTAACACTATCCGGTATAACAACCTCCGTGAGATTTTCAAAGTGTGCAAATGATCTTTCTGAGATTTCTTCTATACCATCTTCAAATACAATCTTTTTTATTTTTTTATGAATATCATAAGGCCAAAACTGATATGTATATTCTACTTTTCCTGCACCACTTATGGTAAGTACATCTCCATCTATATCCCATACCGCATCCTTACCCGCTATCCTGTAGACTTTCTTATCTGCCTCACCTGAGTATGCATCTATTGTATAAAAGCCAACATTCATATCATCCGAAGCGTAATATGATATACTTGTGCCATTCAAGACAGGCCGGCAGTCAGTCATAGAAGCAGATAAACACGTATTTTCCTTACCTATAATATCTCCATTGCCATCAACGAAAACATAATGCATATAAGCTCCTGACAAAATATCATCATATGTATTTATAGATTCGGGTGCCTCACCATTTCCAAACTTAGTCCATGCAATCATAAATCTATTATCATTTATTTTGGTAATATGCAAATCCCTAAACGTATAACCGGAATATCCGTCATTATAATCAGTTATCCATTTTAATGTCGTAGATTCTTCCGTAAAATTATTTTTAGGTGTCACTGTAAGATATATATTGTATGAAAGATTTTCTTCCTTTCCATATTTTGTCTGGTCAACAGAAGTGCCTAGGCAAAATACATTATCTGCAGATAAAGCCATATCATCCAGATTAGCGCAACTGACATCTCCTATCTCTAAGGCTTTAATTGTATTTTTTGTTTTCGTGTCAACTCCGGAACCCTCATATTGTGAAAGCAATATGCTTTTTTGAGCATCACTTAACTCAGCAAGATATACATAGTCTTCATCATGAGCCATACATTGTGCAAACGAATGCAATAAATCACTTCTTATTATCTCGCCGGTCATACTATCAGTATCGACCGCAATTAATATTAAGCCTTGATGGCGAAGTCCATCACCCAGTCTATATCCACCATGACCCGTAGCCAGATAAAGAGTTCCATTACGTTCCGTAAAAGCTGCATGTCCATGATCAAAGACAGTTGTTACGCCACCATCAAATAATTGCAAATTACCTGTAATACTTGCTGCGCCTAATCTATTCCAGTTTTTGTCATATTTAATTATACGCAAAACCTCTGCTGTATCATCCTCTTCGTCATTATCCTGTCCCACAGCAATATAATAATATTTCTCACCGGCATAAAAGCCACCCCAATATGACAACTCCATATCAACAGATTTCTTACTCAATAAATTAAAATTAAAATCATAAAACTCTATACAAATCATTTGACCGTTATAGTAGACTCTCATATAACCATCATCCGTAACAGATAAGCTTGATTTACGAATCCTCCCATATGAATCTTGTGAATGAGGTGTTGGCAGGTTATCATCCTCAGCAGCATTTAAAGTTATACAATCACTACAGATAAATAAACAAAGTATTAAAAGCCAGATTATCTTTTTTACTTTTTCAATCATACCATTCTCCTCTTTAAATGAACTCTTCAATATAGCATTTATTCTATCATAATTGTCCGCACCAAACAAGTGTAATTTTCCATATCTTTCTTATTGTAGAGTTACAATTGATGCAAGCATGATATTGAAAAAAGGATTGCTGAGTATTCATTTCTTACTGCAAGGCAGGCTGCTAAAAAGGATAACGGACGTCTGATAATCGAGATGCCATACTACACCGTCATCTACATTAGAAGCAATTCTGCAACACCTAAAAGGGCAAAAATCACATATAAGTTTCCAAACGGTGAAGCAGTTGATTATGATGCCGACAATCTGATATTAAGTGATTTTACAAAAGAAGAAATAACAGAAAAGAAGTTTTATGTTTTAATACCTTTTTACATACTCAGATATGAAAGCATTATGAAGGATGAAACTGCAACTACTAAAGAGCTAAACGACATGTAACAAACGGTAATGAAAATGAAAGGAATCTGGTGAAGAATATGGGTGGGAACGTAATTGTTACCGAAGCTGACAAAATATTCTGGGCTGGTAAGGATGAAGGCAGGGCTGAAAGCGAAGAATTGCTTGCCGAACAAAGAAATACTATAGCCGACCAAAACAACACCATAGCCGAGCTTACAAAAGAAATTGAAGAACTTAAGGCTAAGCTTAACCAATCATAATTTTGCATTTAAATCAAAACAAGCAAAGAGAGTGTTGCACGAAAATCGTGCAGCACTCCCTTTTATTTTAAAAACAAACTATACTAATAAAGTGCAACTCCATTACCCTGGAGATAACAGTTTCTTCCTTCCCAGTCGGTTGTCTGGGTATTCGTCATAAGGGTTCCATCGGTATTTGCATAACCGTAGCCGCCTTTAAACTCATCACCTTCTCTGCCGTCTGCCCAGGTTACGTTATCGGAGAACTGGAACCACTTGCCCATCTCCATAACGCCGTATGCATTGGCATAGTAAAGAACTGTACCGGTCTTGTCATAAGTAACCACATCTACATACATATATCCGAATACATCAAAGAAGCAAAAATCATTTACTTCATCTCCCGCAATAGTCTTCTTAACATTTGCAAAGTCTGAGAACACCTCGTGTCCCTCGCTGTCGAAATAGATAACATGCTCTCCATCCGGATGATAGGTAAGCCTGTCCTTCATGGCTGTACCGTCCGCCTGGAAGTAGTAGGTGTATGTACCGTCGCATTTGAATTCATTGATAACAGGATTGCCGTCAGAATCATAGCAACGAACATTGCCCGCATCGTCTTTATAAAAACTAAATCCTTCATAAGCAGAAAAACAGTGAGTTCCATATAAAATTCTTAATTCAACATTTTCGTACTCATATTCATATTCAGAAACATAATTAAGTATTTCATCATAGGATAAGCTACATTCATAATATTTATATTTTCTTCCACTAAAATACTCATGATCATCACCGTAATAATCACTATATATATGCACATTTTCATAATCTGCTGATCTTATATCATAATTAAAATCCCCATAATTATTAGTCAAATCATAATATAAGATATTATCATCTGAATTGAAACTTAACTTACTCAGACTGTTTGCTTTTTCAACTCCATTCAAAAAGCTCGAATCAAAATTCGAAAGATTATTTAAATAAATATTACCTCTTATTTCAGGAACCATGATCGTTATGGCCTTAATAGGCTCTGACGAAATGACAATCTGAGTATTATCAATATATAAATAACCTGGATTCATATCAGTTGCCCCATTCATCCCATGGACGCCACCCTCGTATCCTCTACATAATTCAGGATGAGAACTTATATCTATGGTCTTAATAGGCGTAAAAGATATATTTAGTGAATATACATCTATTTCACTTAAATCCAAACTATCCACATTTGTATGTGATATATCAAGAATTTCAATATTCTTAAAATATTCAATGCCTTTAAGAGATGAAATATTCATATAGCTAAGCCTAAAACAATATTCCCACTCCGGATTTTCCGGATTTATTTTTCCATCACCGTCTATATCAAACCCTTCCAACACACATTTTCTAAAATTTTCATCAGGAAAATTATCTTCATTCACTTCAAGCCAATCATCCAACTCTTCTACATCATCCGCCTTAACATTAATATCGGTATACCAGAAGCTTCCAATCATAGTCATGATTCCAAATATCGCTATAGCTACACATTTTTTTAATTTCATATATTACTACCTCCTGTTATCTGAATCTACTTATGTTATATACCAAAACGGGATATAGAGAATATACCATAACGGTATAATTCTTGTCAAGGAGAGGCCATATGAGATTAAAAGAATTACGTGAAAAAAATCATATATCACAATTGAAGCTCGCATTAGACTTATCAATGAATCAAAATACAATAAGCAGATATGAAACCGGCGCTCATGAAGCAGATTATGCTACATTAATTAAAATCGCTGATTATTTTGATGTATCAATTGATTATTTACTTGAACGAACAGATAATCCCAAATTATTAAGATAAACTTTTTATCAAATAACTTTACAAGATTTTTTCTATATTCACGCGCAGCGTGTCGGCTGAATATGGGTATAACTGCTTGATTAGACAATTTTAATTGGCGCATAAAAATATACAGGTATATAAAAGGACCGTTGTGAGACGCGCTCACTTAGCGAAATAAAATAGGATATTAGCTGATTGCATTTATGCAAAACAGATAATATCCTATTTTATTGAGGTTAGTGAGCCTGCGTCGAGCACGAGCGAGAGCGCGTCCTTGATATACCTGTATATTTTTATGCGCCATCAATACCTTAATCCAAGCAGTTATACCCTGCAAATTCAGCCGACCCTACACAATCAAAAGGGAGCCACAGCCCGTGACTCCCTTTAAAAACCTTTATCATATATTGTCTGTATGCTTATACGAGCTCAAGTATAACCTTCATTGCTCCATCGCCACGACGCTCACCAATCTTTACGATTCTGGTGTAACCACCGTTACGACCTGCATACTTAGTACCATATTCGTCAAATAACTTTGCAGTTAAATCAACCTTCTTAGTACCTGCCTTCTTACCCGCAGCATCTGCCGGTACCTCAACAACAGGATATAAAATCTGAAGCATCTGTCTTCTTGCATGAAGTCTTGATGGCTGATCCTTCTTGATGGTCTTTTCTACCTCATCATACTGGGTTATCTTCTTTTTCTTTCCATCAACCTCGATAGTTTCTTTGATTCTCTTGCCATCCTTATCCTTCTTTGCAACCTTAGCAGTTACGGTAACCTCATCATAGTTATCCTTTTCCTTAACAGCTAAAGTGATAAGATGCTCGGCAATCTTTCTTACTTCCTTAGCTCTTGCCTCGGTAGTTTCAATCTTGCCATGATATATTAACTGTGTTACCTGATTACGAAGTAAAGCCTTTCTCTGATCGGCTTTCTTTCCAAGTTTTCTATACATTGCCATTTTTATTTCCTCCTTACCCGTGGCCGGGTCTTCACTGTGCTTACTATTATTCGGCGTGAGTGGTAATAAGATGAGATTTACTCATCATCTGACTTAAGGGATAATCCTAATTCCTTAAGCTTTGCTAAAACCTCTTCAAGAGATTTACGACCAAGATTACGTACCTTCATCATATCCTCTGAAGTCTTGTTAGTTAATTCTTCAACAGTATTAATTCCTGCCCTCTTAAGACAATTATAAGAACGAACTGAAAGTTCAAGCTCATCTATATTCATCTCAAGAACCTTTTCCTTTTCATCATCAGTCTTTTCAACCATAACATCTACAGTCTTGGCATTTTCCGATAAATCAATGAAAAGATTTAAGTGCTCGCTTAATACCTTTGCAGCAAGGCTGACTGCCTCATCCGGTGCAAGTGTACCGTTTGTAAATACGTCAAGCGTAAGCTTGTCATAATCGGTAATCTGACCTACACGAGTATTTTCAACTGTAAGGTTTACACGTTCAACAGGAGTATAGATTGAATCTACAGCTATCGCATCAATAGATGAATCAATGCCCTTATTCTTATCTGCTCCGACATATCCCCTGCCATTGGTAATTGTAAGTTCCATTTCAAGCTTTGCATCCGCACCGCTTAGGTTTGCAATTACAAGCTCAGGATTAAGTATCTCTATGTCACCATCAACCTGAATATCTCCGGCTGTAACAACCGTATCACCTACTGCGTCTATATAAGCTGACTTAACCTCGTTTAAAGAACCATTATTCTTTATACAGAGATTCTTTATGTTCATCACGATTTCGGTAACATCTTCCTTCACGCCCGGAATTGAAGAAAATTCATGTAAAACACCTTTAATCTTAATCATGCTTACTGCTGTTCCCGGTAATGAAGATAACATGATTCTTCTTAATGAATTACCAAGTGTTGTACCATAGCCTCTCTCCAAAGGCTCTACTACAAACCTTCCGAATTTGTTGTCCTCAGAAATCTCTGCGATTTCAATTCTTGGTTTTTCAAACTCAAACACTATATAACCCTCCTTTTAGATAACCGGTGTACTAAGTTACTTCTTATTTTTACTTTGAATATAACTCGACGATAAGGGTTTCATTTACAGGAACATCAATCTGCTCTCTAAGAGGAGTCTCAACTACTGTTCCGCTTAATGTTTCAAGATCTGACTCAAGCCAACCCGGAACTGTATGTCCTGCATTTGCCTCAACGATATCCTTATATCTCTGTAAAGATTTACTCTTTTCTCTTATCTCAATTTTATCACCGGCACTTACTCTGTATGAAGGGATATTTACACACTTGCCGTTTACAAGCACGTGCTTGTGGTCAACTATCTGTCTTGCCTCACGTCTTGTTCTGGCAAATCCCATACGGAATACGATATTGTCAAGTCTTGACTCAAGTAAAATCATAAGATTCGGACCTGTAAGACCCGGCATTCTCTCTGCCTTGTTATATAAGTTACGGAAAGGCTTCTCAAGCATACCATAGATGAACTTAGCCTTCTGCTTCTCACGAAGCTGCATACCGTACTCACTTACTTTTCTATTTGCTCTTGTTAATTTTCTCTTTGACTTCTTATTTACACCGAGATACATTGGCTCCATACCCAAAGATCTGCATCTCTTAAGAACTGGGGTTCTATCTACTGCCATTTCCTTGTACCTCCTTATTAGACTCTTCTTCTTTTTGGCGGACGACATCCGTTATGTGGAACAGGTGTAACATCCTTTATACTTACAACCTCAAGTCCGCTTGCTGAAAGCGCACGAATAGCAGCCTCTCTGCCTGAACCCGGACCCTTAACCATTACGTCAATAGTCTTCAATCCATATGGTAAAGCTGCCTTTGCAGCAGTCTCTGCTGCCATCTGTGCAGCATAAGGAGTAGACTTTCTTGAACCTCTGAAGCCAAGTCCTCCTGCACTTGCCCAAGATAATGCATTACCCTCGGCATCTGTTAATGTAACAATTGTATTATTGAAAGATGACTGAATATGTGCCTGTCCACGCTCAACGTTCTTTCTGACACGCTTCTTAGCCACTTTTTTAGTAGTAACTTTCTTAGCCATTAACCTAAACCTCCCTGGTTATTCTATAACTTCCGCGACTATCTATCGTGGACTGCAATTATTTCTTCTTATTTGCTACTGTCTTCTTAGGACCCTTACGTGTTCTCGCATTCGTCTTAGTCTTCTGACCACGAACAGGAAGTCCCTTTCTGTGACGGATACCGCGATAGCATCCGATTTCCTGTAAACGCTTGATGTTAAGAGCTATCTCTCTACGTAAATCACCCTCTACAACCTGAGTCTCGTTAATAACCTCACTGAGTCTTTTAACCTCATCATCAGTTAAATCACGAACTCTTGTATCAGGATTAACTTTTGCTTCTTTAAGAATTCTTGTTGCTGAAGCTCTACCTATACCATAGATATAAGTAAGTCCAATCTCGATTCGCTTGTCTCTTGGTAAATCAACACCTGAAATACGAGCCATTCTAAATTACCTCCGTAAAATTTAACTTCTCTTACATGTTGATAAAATCAACCCACATACCTTATTTGCCCCAAAGTATCTCTTAAATAATATAAGAGGTGAAATGCATACCCGATACAAAAAGGTATAACTACTTATTATAATTAATTAGCATTTATAAAATGCTACAGCCGCTTTCTAAGTTAGAATATAATACCTAAAGTATTACACGCACAAATACAAGGTATAGTTGCAGATGGGCTATCATCTTAGATACCTTGTTCTAACGTAATGTGTCAGTCAATTATCCCTGACGCTGTTTGTGCTTTGGATTTTCGCAGATTATTCTAATACTGCCTTTTCTTTTAATGACTTTGCACTTATCGCAAATCGGTTTAACTGATGCTCTAACCTTCATTAAAATGCACTCCTTTCAAAAAAGTCCGCTACAAATTGATATTCTATCATCCTTTATTACAATTTGCAAGCAATTTTTTAACAAATTTATTTTGCTCTCCATGTGATTCGTCCCTTTGTCAAATCATAAGGAGAAAGAACAACAGTTACCTTATCTCCCGGAAGAATCTTAATGTAGTTCATTCTGAGTTTTCCACTTATATGTGCTAATACCTTAAGTCCGTTTTCAAGTTCTACCTGAAACATTGCATTTGGAAGCTTTTCAAGTACAACACCTTCCATTTCGATTTCATCTGCCTTTGGCATAAATAAACCCTCCTAATATATTTCTACAAATCAATTCCTTCTGCTCTGGATAAAATCTCAGGCTCACCGTCAGTTATAAGAATTGTATTCTCATAATGTGCTGAAAGCTCACCATCAGCAGTAACTACTGTCCAATCATCATCAAGCCATTCTACCTCATGAGTTCCTATGTTAATCATAGGTTCAATCGCTATGGTCATTCCTGCCTTAAGCTTAGGTCCTTTTCTTCCTCGTGGGAAGTTTGGTACCTCCGGTGCCTCATGAAGATTTGCTCCGACACCGTGTCCAACCAAATCTTCTACTGCCGAATAACCTCTTGCTGTTATATAATCATATACCGCCATGGATATATCATTTATATGATTACCTTCCTTACAAACCTTAAGTGCTTCAAAGAAGCTCTCCTTGGTTGTCTTAATCAGATCTGCAGCCTTGTCGCTTATCTTACCTACCGGATAAGTTCTGGCCGAATCCGAATGATATCCTTCATATATTACTCCGGCATCAAGACTGACAATATCGCCTTCCTGAAGGATTCTGTGCTTTGAAGGTATTCCGTGAACGACCTCATCATTTACGGATATACATATTGAAGCAGGATAACCATTGTAATCAAGAAATGAAGGTATGCAGCCGTAGCTTCTTATTACGTCTTCCCCTATTTTATTAAGCTCATAGGTGGATATTCCGGGTCTAACCGCCTTCTTCATTTCCTCATGTGTTAAAGCAAGAATTCTTCCTGCCTCTCTCATCAGGTCTATTTCTCTATGTGATTTAATTATTATAGCCATGTCATTACTCTCCCAGGATGCTTACGATTGCATTAAATACGTCATTCATATCTACAGTTCCGTCAACCTCTTTAAGAATTCCCTTCTTATTATAGTAATCAATGAGCGGCTGAGTCTGCTCATGATATACATTGAGTCTGTTAAGTACAGTCTCCGGCTTATCATCATCTCTTAAGATAAGGCTTTCACCGCATGCATCGCACTTACCCTCAACCTTTGTCGGATTATACTTTATATGATATGTTGCTCCACAGCCTACACATGCACGTCTTCCTGACATCCTGTTTACTATATTCTCATCAGGTACTTCTACATCTATTGCATAATCAACGCTGTCTCCGTTTGCCGAAAGTGCCTTATCAAGAGCCTCTGCCTGTGGAATTGTTCTTGGAAATCCATCAAGTATATATCCGTTCTTACAATCATCAGCCTTAAATCTGTCCATTATCAAATCAACTACAAGCTCATCCGGTACAAGTAAGCCCTTATCCATATATTCCTTAGCCTTTGCTCCAAGCTCGGTACCGTTTTTTATATTTGCTCTGAATATATCTCCTGTTGAGATATGTGGTATGCCAAACTTCTCAGCTATCATCTTTGCCTGTGTTCCTTTTCCCGCACCCGGTGCACCTAACATAATTATCTTCATATCATTTACCTCCAATTCCTGTTCTTTATTCTTCACTGTTTCATTTATATATCAATTCTCAATAAATGAGAAATATTAATCAAATTTATATATCTTAATAAATAATTCAATTATACACTCGATTTTTCATATTCGTCTATAATCAGGAATAGGAATGTATCAAAATGATACACTCCTTATTTCCTATATTATACTAATCTGATAAGAAACCGGAATAGTTCCTTACTATCATCTTTGATTCAATCTGCTTAATTGTTTCTATAATAACACCTACGATAATGATGAGTGACGTTCCTCCGAAAGAAACATTCGCACCAAACATTCCGTTGAAGAATATAGGTATCATAGCTACAATTATAAGTCCGACTGCACCGATGAAAACTATATAGTTAAGTATTTTATTAAGGTAATCCTGTGTTGGCTTACCTGGTCTTATACCGGGTATAAAGCCTCCGCCTCTCTTCATGTTGTTCGCTACCTCCATCGGATTAAAGGTTACCGATGTATAGAAGTATGCGAAGAAGAATACTAAGAGGATATATACTATAAGTCCGATACTTGCCCAAGGATACGCCTTGTTAAACCAGTAGTTTGAGTTCATTCCCTGCATTATCTTTGCCCATGTTGTATTTGTCTTAATATTGAACAAATTAACAATTACAGCAGGAACCGACAAAAGTGATGATGCAAAGATGATTGGGATAACACCTGAGGTATTTACCTTAAGCGGTATGTGGCTTCCTCTTCCACCAACCATACGTCTTCCCTGAACCTTCTGTGCATACTGCACAGGTATTTTTCTTTCACCATCCTGTAATAATACAACAAGTGCAACAGTTATTATGATAACAGCAGCAACTATTGCTATGGCGATTACCATATTAACAGTATCCTTGCCCTTTACGAACTTAAGATAAAGGTCATAGAAATCACTTGGCATTCTGGATACGATGTTTATAAGAAGAATGATTGAAATACCATTTCCCACACCATAATCCGTAACCTTTTCACCAAGCCACATTACAAAGGTACTTCCTGTTGTAAGTGTAATGATGATTACAAGATATCCAAGCACTCCTGTTATTGTAAGATAGTTTCCTCTGTCAAAGCCTATGCAAAGACCTAAGCTCTCGATTACTGCAAGAAGAATTGTTACATATCTTGTAATTGCAGTTATCTTCTTACGACCATCCTCTCCATCCTTCTGCATCTCTTCCAAAGCCGGAATAGCTATGGTAAGAAGCTGTATTATGATGGAAGAAGTAATATATGGTGTAACATTAAGTGCAAATATTGACATCTGCGTAAATGAACCACCCGTAAATGAGCTTAAAAAGCTGTTAGCATCTCCAAGTGCACCTTCAAGATATTCCTTAACAGCCTGAGTATTAAGACCCGGCACCGGTATAAGACAGCCAAGTCTTATAACTACAAGTATAAGAAGCGTAAATAACAAGCCATTTCGTATTTCCTTAACTTTAAGAGCATTACTTAAGGTTTTGAACATACTAAATCACCTCAACTTTTCCGCCAAGAGCAGTAATCTTCTCCTCTGCTGCCTTACTGCATGCATCAACCTTAACAGTAAGCTTCTTAGTTAATTCTCCATTTCCTAATATCTTAACTCCATCTCTTGCATTCTTAACAATACCTGCTTCAATAAGAGTTGCAACAGTTACCTCTGAACCATCCTCAAATCTCTCAAGAGCTGAAACATTGATAGCAACGATTTCCTTATGATTTCTGCACTTGAAACCTCTCTTAGGAATTCTTCTATAAAGTGGCATCTGTCCACCTTCAAAACCGGGTCTTGGTGCACCTGAACGTGCTTTCTGACCTTTATGTCCTTTACCTGCGGTCTTGCCATTTCCTGAACCATGTCCACGGCCTCTTCTGAAGTTATCGCTCTTTGTTGCGCCTTCAGCCGGCTTTAAACTTGATAAATCCATGACTTTACCTCCTTTTTCAATATAATTTCTTAAGCCTCTTCAACTTTTACTAAATGTCTAACCTGTTTTACCATTCCCTGAGTTGCTGCATTGTTAGGTAACTCAACAGTCTTATGCATCTTGTTAAGACCTAATGCTTTTACAGTAGCTCTATGCTTTGGAATAGCACCAATAGGTGATTTAATTAATGTAACTTTAACCTTATCTGCCATCTCAATTCCCTCCTTAGCCCATGATCTCGTCTAATGACTTACCACGGAGTCTAGCTACTTCCTCAGGTGACTTAATCTTTGAAAGGCCTTCGATTGTAGCAAGAACAACGTTCTGCTTATTATTTGAACCTAAGGACTTTGTACGGATATTCTTGTATCCGGCAAGCTCAAGCACTGAACGAGCAGGACCACCTGCGATGATACCTGTACCTTCAGGAGATGACTTAAGCAATACTCTTGCACTGCCAAACTCTCCTGTCCAGTCATACGGTATACTTCCGTTTTCATTTATATTTACTTTTACTAACTTCTTGATTGCATCTTCTTTTCCCTTGCGGATAGCTTCAGGAATTTCTGTTGCCTTGCCAACACCTGCACCGATGTGGCCGTTCTTATCACCAACAACTACAAGAGCAGCAAATCTCATGTTACGTCCACCTTTAACAACCTTAGTAACACGCTTGATATTAACAACCTGCTCTTCTAATTCTAACTTGCTGGCATCTATTATTTCATGCTTCATAGAAATTTTCCTCCTTTATTAGAATTCCAGGCCTGCTTCTCTTGCTGCATCTGCCAAAGCCTTAATCTTACCCTGATATATAAAGCCGCCTCTGTCAAAGACAACCTCCTTGATGCCTGCATCAAGTGCTTTCTTAGCGATTACCTGTCCCAAGTAAGCTGCTGCAGCAACATCATTTGTCTTCTCTAACTGATCCTTAACATCCTTTTGTACTGTTGAAGCTGACACTAAAGTGTTTCCTACTGTATCATCAATAATTTGGGCGTACATATGATTATTACTTCTGAATACAGCAAGTCTTGGTCTTTCAGCAGTGCCGTTAAAACGGTTACGAATCTTTAAATGTTTTTTAGTACGAATAGCACTTCTTGATTCTTTCTTAATCATCTTTTTCACTCCCTTAATTATTTCTTACCAGTCTTACCAACTTTACGTCTTATAACCTCATCAGCATACTTGATACCCTTGCCCTTATATGGCTCAGGTGCTCTCTTCTCTCTGATTTCGGCAGCATATTGGCCAACTTTTTCTTTATCTATACCACTTACAATTATCTTGTTACCATCAACTGTTGTAGTTATTCCCTCAGGATCTGTCATATCAACAGGATGTGAATATCCGAGTGCAAGGTTAAGCTTGTTACCCTGTTTAGCTGCTCTGTAACCTACACCGTTTACCTCAAGCACCTTCTGATATCCTTCAGTAACACCGATTACCATGTTATTAATGAGTGTTCTTGTAAGTCCATGTAATGACTTCATCTTCTTCAAGTCATTTGGTCTCTTTACAACAATCTCTTCGCCCTCTTTTGAAATTTCCATCTCAGCAGGAAGTACTCTCTCAAGAGTTCCCTTAGGGCCTTTTACAGTCACCTTGTTATTTTCTGCTATATCTACTGAAACACCTGCAGGTATAGCGATAGGCATTCTTCCGATACGTGACATTTCGCCGTCCTCCTTAATATTTATCCGAAGCTGTACTTACTACCAAATAAAAGCAAGTACCTCTCCACCAACATTTTCTTTTCTTGCTTCCTTATCAGTCAATACACCCTTGTTAGTTGATATAATTGCAACTCCAAGACCGCCAAGAACCTTTGGAAGATTATCCTTTGATGCATATACACGAAGTCCAGGCTTAGAAATTCTCTTAAGACCTGTAAGAATTTTCTCATTCTTGTCTGCACCATACTTAAGTGTAATCTTTATTGTTTTAAAGTTACCCTCTTCTATAACGTCAACTGCCTTTACATATCCTTCCTTAAGAAGAATATCCGCAATCGCCAGCTTCATTTTAGATGCCGGTATATCTACTGTATCATGTTTTGCAGTATTTGCATTACGTATTCTTGTAAGCATATCTGCAATTGGATCGCTCATTGACATAATTCTTTTGCCTCCTTATTTAATCTTACCAGCTTGACTTCTTAACGCCCGGTATCTGTCCCTTGTATGCCAATTCTCTGAAGCATACTCTGCAAATTCCATACTTTCTTAATACAGAATGTGGACGTCCGCATATTTTACAACGAGTATATTCTCTGGTTGAAAACTTCTGCTTGCGCTGCTGTTTTACCTTCATTGCTGTTTTAGCCATTATTATTCCTCCTCTTACTTCTTAAACGGCATACCGAAAAGTGTTAATAACTCACGAGCTTCCTCGTCTGTTTCGGCAGTAGTTACGAATATAACATCCATACCTCTTACCTTATCAACCTTATCGTACTCGATTTCAGGGAAAATAAGCTGTTCCTTAATACCTAATGCATAATTACCTCTACCGTCAAATGCATCAGGGTTGACACCTCTGAAGTCACGTACACGTGGTAACGCAAGGTTTACGAGTCTGTCTGTAAACTCATACATCTTCTCACCTCTTAAAGTTACCTTACAGCCAATTGGCATACCTTCTCTTAACTTGAAGTTTGCAACTGACTTCTTAGCACGTGTAATAACAGCCTTCTGACCTGTAATTGTCTCCAAATCTTTAACTGCTGAATCTAAAACCTTAGCGTTTTCTCTTGCTTCACCAACACCCATGTTGATAACAATCTTCTCGAGCTTTGGTATTTGCATAACATTTTTATATCCGAACTTCTTCATCATAGCATCCTTAATCTCGGTGCTATACATATCTTTAAGTCTGCTCAAAATCCTGTGCCTCCTTTCCTATGCTTCCTAATCGATAACTTCTAACTTACCGTCAACCTTGGCTACTCTTACTTTATCCTTCTTTTCGCCTTGGAAGCCTACTCTAACTGTTTTACCCTTGTAAAGGTACATAACATTAGATATATCAATAGGAGCTTCCTTATCTATAATTCCGCCCTGCTGATTCTGCATACTTGGCTTACTATGCTTATGAACGATATTAACACCTTCAACTAATACTGTATTATTCTTAGTATCAACTGCCAATACCTTACCCTCTTTGCCTTTATCCTTACCGGCAATTACTTTAACAAGATCGTCTTTTTTGATTTTTGTTGTTGCCACAGTCTCTACCTCCTATAATACTTCCGGTGCCAAAGAAACTATCTTCATAAACTTCTTATCTCTTAACTCTCTGGCTACAGGTCCAAATATACGAGTTCCTCTTGGATTTCCATCATCCTTTATAATTACTGCTGCATTCTCGTCGAACTTGATGTATGAACCGTCCTTACGACGTGCTCCCTTCTTTGTACGAACAACAACAGCCTTAACAACGTCACCCTTCTTAACAACTCCGCCTGGTGTTGCATCCTTAACAGAGGCAACGATGATATCACCGATATTGGCATATCTTCTTGTAGAACCGCCTAATACTCTTATGCAAAGGATTTCCTTAGCACCTGTATTGTCAGCAACTCTAAGTCTTGTTTCCTGCTGAACCATTGTCTTTGCCTCCTTACTTTGCTTTCTCGATTATCTCAACAAGTCTCCATCTCTTATCCTTTGATAATGGTCTTGTCTCCATAACCCTTACTCTATCACCAATCTTACACTCATTGTTCTCATCATGAGCCTTGAGCTTGTAAGTTCTCTTTACAATCTTACCGTAAAGAGGATGCTTTACATTATCAACGATTGATACAACAATTGTCTTATCCATCTTATCACTTGTAACTAAACCTACACGTGTTTTTCTCAGATTTCTGTCCACAATATTTCCTCCTTTACGATATCTTAAGCCTTAGCCTTCTGGGCTATAACTGTCTGTATTCTTGCTATATTCTTTCTTACATCTTTAATTCTACTTGTATTTTCAAGCTGATTAGTGGCATTCTGGAATCTTAAGTTAAATAATTCCTTCTTAGCAGCTACTAAATCGCTTTTTAATTCATCAAGTGATTTTGCGTTTAATTCTTCTTTATATTCCTTAAGCTTCACTGCTAGTACCTCCTTCTTCAACTTCCAAATCTGCCTTTGATACAATCTTACATTTTACAGGTAACTTATGTGTTGCAAGACGAAGAGCTTCCTTTGCAGTTTCCTCAGGAACACCTGCGATTTCAAACATAACTCTTCCCGGCTTAACAACAGCTACCCAATATTCAAGAGATCCTTTACCGGAACCCATACGAGTTTCAGCCGGCTTAGCTGTAACAGGCTTGTCAGGGAATATTTTAATCCAAACCTTACCATTACGCTTTACGTAACGTGTCATAGCAATTCTGGCTGCCTCTATCTGATTTGACTTGATCCATGCCGGCTCAAGTGCAACTATACCATATTCACCGTTAGTGATTTTATTTCCTCTAAGCGCCTTGCCCTTCATGCTTCCTCTGAACTGCTTACGGTGCTTAACTCTCTTAGGCATTAACATTATTTATCGCTCCCTTCCTTATTTCCCTTAGTTGGGAGTACTTCGCCATGGTAAATCCATGTCTTAACACCAACTTTACCATATGTTGTATCTGCTTCTGCAAAACCATAGTCGATATCAGCACGAAGTGTCTGAAGAGGAATTGTACCCTCGCTGTAAAACTCAGTTCTTGCCATATCAGCACCGCCAAGTCTTCCTGAACATGCTGTCTTGATACCCAAAGCTCCTGCCTTCATAGCTCTTCCCATGCATGACTTCATAGCCTTTCTGAAGGAGATACGGTTCTCCAACTGTGCAGCAATATTTTCTGCAACAAGCTGTGCATCTAAATCAGGCTTTTTGATTTCCTTGATTTCGATAATAAGCTTCTTTGAAGTAAGCTTCTGAACCTTTGTCTTAATCTTCTCAATTCCGGCACCGCCCTTACCGATTACGATACCAGGCTTTGCTGTATAAACATTAACTCTTACCTTATCAGCAGTTCTCTCGATTTCAATCTTTGAAACATTTGCTGAATAAAGCTCTTTCTTTAAAAACTCTCTGATTTTATAGTCTTCAACAAGGTTATTTGAAAATTCGCCATCCTTAGTATCAGCATACCACTTAGAATCCCAATCCTTGATGATACCGACTCTTAAACCATGTGGATTAACCTTCTGTCCCATTGCTTACCTCCTATCTTTCATCCAGCACAATAGTGATGTGGCTTGTTCTCTTCTCGATTCTGTAAGCCCTGCCCTGTGCTCTTGGTTGAATTCTCTTCATTGTTGGTCCCTTGTTTGCATAACACTCAGCAATGTAAAGGTCTTCTGCCTTCATACCATTGTTGTTCTCTGCGTTAGCAATAGCTGACTTTAATAACTTTTCTATAACCTTTGATGCATATCTGTTGTTGTAAGCAAGTATTCCAAGCGCTGAAGTTACATCCTTACCTCTGATAGCATCCAATACAAAACATGCCTTAGTTACTGAAACTCTTGCATATGACACAGTAGCCTTAGGTCTTGTATCTTTATTCTCGTTTCTAAGTCTCTTAACTTGAGATCTATGTCCCTTTGCCATTTGATGTATCCTCCTTTCGCTTAACCTCTCTTACCCTTCTTTTCATCCTTACCATGTCCTCTGTAGGTTCTGGTTGCAACAAACTCACCGAGCTTGTGTCCTACCATATCCTCTGTAATATATACAGGAACATGCTTTCTTCCATCATATACTGCTATTGTATGACCTACAAATGAAGGGAAAATAGTTGAACGACGTGACCAGGTCTTAACAACCTGCTTGTCATTGGCTGCATTTAATGCATCTATCTTCTTTAATAAATAATCATCCGCAAATGGTCCTTTTTTTAATGAACGAGCCATATAGTTTACCCTCCTTACTTAACGTTCTTTCCGTCTCTTGTTCTGATTATCAGCTTGTTAGACTGCTTGTTCTTCTTTCTTGTCTTTAAGCCAAGTGCCGGCTTACCCCAAGGAGTAGAAGGACCCGGTCTACCGATACTGGTTCTACCTTCACCACCACCGTGTGGATGGTCGTTAGGGTTCATAACGGAACCACGAACTGTAGGTCTGATACCCATATGACGTGTACGTCCTGCTTTACCAACATTTACAAGTCCATGCTCGATGTTTCCAACCTGACCGATTGTTGCACGGCAGATAATTGGAACCATTCTCATTTCACCTGAAGGAAGTCTTAAAGTTGCATATTTACCTTCCTTAGCCATAAGCTGTGCTGAGTTACCTGCTGAACGAACAAGCTGTCCGCCCTTTCCAGGATAAAGCTCAATGTTATGAATCTCAGTACCAACAGGGATTTCTGAAAGCGGTAAGCAGTTACCAACCTTAACCTCTGCCTTTGCACCGTTCATAAGCTCATCGCCAACCTTAAGTCCTACAGGAGCGATTATATATGCCTTCTCACCATCAGCATAGTGAAGAAGTGCTATATTTGCTGTTCTGTTTGGATCATACTCAATTGATGCAACCTTTGCAGGTATATCATCCTTATTTCTCTTGAAATCTATTATTCTGTACTTCTGTCTGTTTCCACCGCCATGGTGTCTTACTGTTATCTTACCCTGGTTATTACGTCCTGCTGTCTTCTTTTTCTTAGCAAGGAGTGATTTTTCAGGAGTGCTTGTTGTAATCTCCTCAAAATCAAGACCAGTCATATTCCTTCTTGAAGGTGTATATGGGTTATATGTCTTAATTCCCATTTTATTTCTCCTTTCGATACATACGTTTTATTATCACGCTTTACTGCGTATAAATCACGCTTCTTACAGTCCCTCGAAGAGCTCGATATCTGCGCTCTCAGCTGTAAGCTGAACTACTGCCTTCTTTGTCTTAGCAGTCTTGCCATAGGTCATTCCACGTCTCTTTGTCTTACCGTCATAGTTCATAGTGTTGACCTTTGCAACCTTAGTTCCTTCAAACATCTTCTCAACAGCTTCCTTTACCTGACTCTTAGTTGCATCAGGATGTACAAGGAAAGTGTATTTCTTCTCTGCCATTGCGTTCATACTCTTCTCTGTAAGTACAGGCTTAAGTATTACGTCATAATATTTTATATCTGCCATTATGCATACACCTCCTCGATTGCTGCTACAGCATCCTTAGTGATTACAAGCGAATCATAATTAAGGATATCATATACATTGATTGAGCTTGACATTGTAGTCTTAACAGTTGGGATGTTTCTTGCAGAAAGAACAACCTTCTCATCCTTACCCTTAGTTACTACAAGTGCCTTTGGAGCCTTAAGTGCATCTAAAATCTTAACGAAGTTAGAAGTCTTAATCTCATCTAAGTTAAACTCATCTACTACGATGAACTTCTCATCATTTACCTTTGAAGTAAGAGCTGACTTAATAGCTATCTGCTTTTCTCTCTTATTCATCTTCTTAGAGTAATCTCTTGGCTTTGGTGCAAATACAACACCACCGCCTGCCCACTGCGGAGCTCTGATGGAGCCCTGTCTTGCATGACCTGTTCCCTTCTGTCTCCAAGGCTTTCTACCACCACCGGAAACCTCTGAACGAGTCTTTGCGCTCTGTGTTCCCTGACGGCTGTTTGCCAACTGTGTAACAACTGCCTTGTGTAATAATGTTTCATTTATTTCAACACCGAACACGTTATCATTAAGCTCAAGCTTATCAACTTCTTTACCTTCGATGTTATAAACTGCTACTGTTGCCATCTAATGTTCCTCCTTCCTTAAAGACCGGCTTATTTGCCAACCTTTACTGTTTCCTTAATCATTACTAATGATTTCTTTGGTCCAGGAACGGCACCCTTTACCAAAATTACATTGTTCTCAACATCTATCTTAACTATCTCAAGATTCTGAACCGTAACTCTTACGTTACCCATATGTCCAGGCATCTTCTTACCCTTAAATACTCTACCCGGAGTAGTTGCAGAACCGTTTGAACCAGCATGACGATGGTACTTTGAACCGTGAGCTGAAGGACCTGAACGCATTCCGTATCTCTTGATACCTCCTGCATATCCTTTTCCCTTTGACTTAGCAGTTACATCAACCTTATCACCCTCTGCAAAGATGTCTGCCTTGATTTCATCACCTGCATTGTAATCGGCAACATTCTCAAGCTTGAATTCTCTTACGAATCTCTTAGGTGTAGTTCCTGCTTTCTTGAAATGTCCTGCTAAAGCCTTACCAGCACCATGTGGGTTTCTGATAACTTTCTTTCCTGAAACATCCTTTGTAACTACTTTTTCTTTCTTTTCGCCAAAACCTACCTGAACTGCATCGTAACCGTCATTATCAACTGTTTTTACCTGAGTTACAACACATGGTCCGGCCTCTAATACTGTTACCGGTGTTAATACACCATCTTCATTGAAGATTTGAGTCATTCCGACTTTGGTTGCTAAAATAGCTTTCTTCATTTTAAATTTCCTCCTAATTTAATTCACAGCGGATTGCCGAAGCAATCATACTAAATTCATTCCTTATTAAACAGGAATGTTATTAGGTTACTGCATATCTTCGATGACCTTTTGTCATCATTTCCTTAATTAAATGTTTTTTGATGAATTACTTCATCTTAACGTCTACATATACACCAGCTGACATATCAACCTTCTGAAGAGCATCGATAGTCTTCTGTGATGGTGAAATAACGTCAATGAGTCTCTTGTGAGTTCTCTGCTCGAACTGTTCTCTTGAATCCTTATACTTATGAACAGCTCTTAAGATTGTGATTTTCTCAACCTTAGTAGGCATTGGAACAGGTCCGCTTACCTTTGCTCCTGTACTCTTTACAGTTTCAATGATTTGCTTAGCTGCCTGATCAATTAACTTGTGATCATATGCCTTCAATGTGATTCTCATAATTTGACTTGCCATAAAAAAAGCCGCCTCCTTTTCGCACTTTGTTTCAGTACGACAAGCGGTGACTGTACAACTTTCCCGTGTGTGTCATAATTTTCTTCATTATGATTTTCACACGTCATCTCTGCCCTTGGCAGATGGTTATTAAGTACAGTGACTTGTCGCCAGTTATTATTAATTGACATTCGCTCCACGAAAAACCCGCTTATTTTCTTAAGCGGCAACCTCCGCTTCAACGCTATCAATGTCACAGCAATAGCCATTATATAACATGTGAAATCATAATGCAAGAACTTTTTTAATTATTTTTAAAATTTATTTTCATCTTTATTTACGCCATCAACTATATCATTTGCATAATTATTCTGAGGCATATTGGTATAGCCGGCTATATCATTATCAAACAAGTTGTTATTTGTATTTGTGTCGCTTTGCTTGTTCTGCATATACGCATTACTATCGTATCCTGCCCTTTCAGCAGTCTTAAGCGCCTTTAATGTCTTTGCACTCGAAACCGCCCCGAATATAAAGAGCGCCACAAGAAGTGCTCCTCCTATATACCAGCCAAGTGTGGACCATTTATTGTCTGTCGTATCAATAGTAAGCTCATAGTAATTAGGTCTGTAGCCCCAGGCATTATCAAATCCATCCGACAAATCATTCATATAATCTCTATAGTATTTGCTGACTTCAGTACCTACACTTGTTATCTTACCTTCAAATATAACAGGAGTATGCAACGTCTTCATACCCGTCTCATCATACATATAATCCCATGTAGCATCTATAACTTCATCAATCTTTTTATAATTTTTCTTTCCTTTTACGGTGAGTGACATTATATCACCGTTTTCAAGCATAATTACGCAATGCTGTTCCTTGCCTGTAGGTATACCGTTTACCTTATGTGTAGTCTCCGCATACCAGTCAAAGCAGATATCCACGCCTACCTGAACATACTCACCCTTTTGTGGTTGTCCTCCATCGGCAGTCATCTCATTTATATCCTTGGCATGGCCGAAGTAATAATCCCCATGAGCTATAAGATTCATGATTCCAAAACCAACAAGAAGCAGACTTATCAAAGATAATAATATGATAGTTGCTATACATCCGCCCTTTGATTTTCCAGTATTTTGATTCATAATTAACACCCTCCAATTTTCTAAAATTAGTTTATGACATTTCTCCCCTTCGACAATCTCTTCTATATATAAGAAATCTTTCGATTGAGTTATCCAACGCTCATTATACAAAAAGTGCAGAGATTTTGCAACCTCTGCACCTTTATAAATAAATTTGGTTGTTATAGGATTTTAGGCCTTGCCTGCTGAACCAAATACAGCTACACGATCCTTAACCTCATCTCTGATTGCCTGAGCACCCGGAGCAAGAAGCTTACGTGGGTCATAACCCTTACCTTCAAGATCCTTACCTGCCTCTATGTACTTACGTGTTGCAGCAGCAAATACGAGCTGACACTCAGTATTTACATTAACCTTGGCAACACCCATAGAGATTGCTTTCTTAATCTGCTCATCAGGTATACCTGAACCACCATGAAGTACAAGTGGAGTATTACCTGTAACAGCCTTGATACTCTCAAGAACGTTGAACTGAAGTCCTGCCCAGTTATCAGGATACTTTCCGTGGATATTACCGATACCACATGCAAGCATTGTAACGCCTAAATCATTTACCTGCTTACACTCTTCAGGATCAGCACACTCACCTGTTGAAACGACACCGTCTTCTTCTCCTCCGATACCGCCAACCTCTGCCTCAAGAGAAATTCCCTTTTCGTTACAGATAGAAACAAGCTCCTTAGTCTTAGCGATATTCTCCTCAAGAGGAAGTGATGAGCCGTCGAACATGATAGATGTAAATCCTGCCTCTATACAAGCCTTAGCTCCTTCGTATGAACCATGGTCAAGATGAAGAGCTACAGGAACTGTAATTCCAAGTGACTCATCCATAGCCTTTACCATAGCTGCAACCGTCTTAAATCCGGTCATATACTTACCGGCACCCTCTGATACGCCAAGTATAACAGGTGTCTTAAGCTCCTCACACTCAAGAAGAACTGACTTCGTCCACTCGAGATTATTGATGTTGAACTGTGCTACAGCATATCCGCCTGCAACAGCCTTTTCAAGCATTTCCTTTGCTGAAACTAACATTATGACATCCTCCGTTTTATTTTATTGATGTTCGTGACTATATTAGTATAGCCTAACAACCTTCCTATATTATACTATAAGATTTATCAAAAATAAAGATGATAAATTAGAAATTATTACTTAAATTATCATCTTTATTTTATACATTATTTTATTTGCCGACTATCCCTTCAAATATTTTTTTAAATATTGTCCGGTATATGATTTTTTAATCCTTGAAACCTCCTCGGGAGTTCCGGTTGCAACTACAGTACCACCGTTCTCTCCTCCTTCAGGTCCCATATCTATGATATAATCGGCAGTTTTTATAACATCAAGATTATGTTCTATAACTACCACAGTATTGCCGCCTTCGCAAAGCTTTTGTAAGATATTTACAAGCTTGTGAACATCCGCAAAATGCAAACCGGTTGTCGGTTCATCAAGCACATATATAGTTCTTCCCGTACTTCTTCTGCTAAGCTCTGTCGCAAGCTTAATTCTCTGTGCCTCTCCGCCCGAGAGAGTAGTTGAAGGCTGTCCGAGCTTGATATATCCAAGTCCAACGTCTCTTAAGGTTTCTATCTTTCTCAATATCAGCGGAACATTTTCAAAAAATTCGCAAGCTTCATCCACAGTCATATCAAGAACATCATATATGCTCTTTCCCTTATACTTTACCTCAAGAGTTTCCCTGTTATATCTTTTACCCTTACAAACCTCGCAAGGAACGTAAACATCCGCCAAAAAGTGCATCTCGATTTTTATTATTCCGTCGCCCTTACATGCCTCGCATCTTCCACCCGATACATTAAAGGAAAATCTTCCTTTATTATAGCCCATAGCCTTGGCATCCTTTGTATTTGCAAATAAATCTCTTATTAAATCAAACACACCGGTATAGGTAGCAGGGTTTGACCTCGGTGAACGCCCTATCGGTGACTGGTCAATATTTATTATCTTATCAAGCTGGCTAATTCCCTTTATCTTATCATGATCGCCCGCCTTTATCTTTGCACGATTCAGTTCTCTCGCCAACCTTTTATAAAGTATCTCATTGACAAGCGAGCTTTTTCCCGAACCTGAAACTCCTGTTACGCAGGTCATAACTCCGAGAGGGAATTTAACATTTATGTTTTTGAGATTATTTTCTCTTGCTCCCACAACTTCGATAAATCCGGCAGGTTTTTTCCTTTCCTTTGGTACCGGTATTGTAATCTTTCGGCTTAAGTAGGCTCCTGTCACAGATTCCGGACAATCTATTATATCCTGTACCGTTCCGCAGGCAACCACTTCTCCACCGTTTGCTCCTGCTCCCGGGCCTATATCAACTATATAATCCGCAGCATACATTGTATCCTCATCATGTTCGACCACTATAAGTGTATTGCCTAAATCTCTGAGATTTTTTAACGCTGCAAGAAGCTTGTCATTGTCTCTTTGATGAAGTCCGATACTCGGCTCGTCCAGTATATAAGCCACTCCCATAAGCCCTGAACCAATCTGTGTTGCAAGTCTTATACGCTGTGCTTCACCTCCTGATAATGTACCGGTCGCTCTTGCAAGCGAAAGATATTCAAGTCCTACATTTACCAAAAAGCCCACTCTGGCTTTTATCTCCTTTATAACCTGATGTCCTATGGATATTTGTCTGTCTGTAAGCTTCATGTTGTTTAAAAATTCGCTAAGTCTGACTATGGACATCTCCGTAATTTCAGCTATATTTTTATCACTTACGGTAACTGCAAGTGATTCCGGTTTAAGTCTTTTTCCTTTGCACACGTCACACGGTGTTATCGTCATATAGCTTTCATACTCAGCCTTTATGCTTTCTGAGGATTCACGGTATCTTCTTTTTACATTTTCTATAAGACCTTCGAATTCCACATTATACTCGGCGTTTGAAACTCTCTTACTATGATATCGAACCTTAATGGTTTCACCGTCAGTACCATTTATAAGTACATGCTTCGCCTTATCAGAAAGCTTTTCAAAAGGTGTATCAAGAGAAAACCCGTATTTTTCCGAAAGAGCTTCGAGTGTTGCATGTGTGTAGCTCGTATCCTTGCCAGCAGACTGCCAGCCTATCACAGTAATCGCACCATCATTTATAGACAGGCTTGTATCCGGTATCATGAGGTCTACATCAAACTCACGTTTAAATCCAAGGCCTGTACAGCAAGGGCATGCGCCGAAAGGATTATTGAATGAAAAGCTTCTCGGTTCTATCTCATCTATGCTGATTCCACAGTCAGGGCATGAAAAGCTGTCGGAAAAGCTTAAAACCTCTCCTCCGATTACATCAACCTTTAACAGTCCCTCCGCCATCTTAAGAACCGTTTCTATAGACTCACCAAGTCTGAGCTCAATACCTTTTTTTACCGCAAGACGATCTACCACAATATCAATATTGTGTTTTTTATTTTTTTCAAGCTCTATGTCCTCGCTTAAATCATACATATTTCCGTCTATTATTGCCCGGACAAAGCCTGTTTTTCTCGCATGCGCCAAAAGCTTTGTATGCTCACCCTTCCTTCCTCTGACAACAGGTGCAAGAAGCTGAAACCTTGTGCCCTCCGGCAATTCCATAATATCATCCACCATCTGGTCAACAGTCTGTCTGGAGATTTCCTTACCGCACTTAGGGCAGTGAGGGATACCTATACGTGCATATAAAAGCCTGAGATAATCATATATCTCCGTTACGGTACCAACTGTAGAACGTGGATTTCTGTTTGTAGACTTTTGGTCTATTGAAATAGACGGAGATAAACCTTCTATCGAATCAACATCAGGCTTATCAGAAAGTCCAAGGAACTGCCTTGCATATGAAGAAAGAGACTCCATATATTTTCTCTGTCCCTCAGCATAAATTGTATCAAAAGCAAGCGAAGACTTACCGGAACCTGATAGTCCCGTCAGAACCACAAACTCGTCTCTCGGAATTTTTATATCTATATTTTTCAGGTTATGCTCCCTTGCGCCCTTTATCGTAATGTACTTATGCTCACTCATTTTATTTCTCCGGCAGATATTCATTCTTTAATTTTTCTATTTTATCAATATATTTCTTCATCATCTTCTCGATGTCATTCTTTGTCTTTTCGATGTCAATCTTATTCTTCTTATTAAGAACATAAACCGTTGCACAGGCTGCACAAGCAGCTGTTGCCATAAGGCAGGTAAAAGCTATTTTCTTTTTTCTCTTCCTGCAATACCTTTCTTCTTCAATTATGTTTTCCTCTTCCTCAAGCACCTCTGCAACATCCTCAACCGGTATGTTACATCTCATTGATATTTCTGAAATCATTTCATCCTGATACATTTTTTGTCCTCCTTTTTATTTGTTTATTATTTATAATTTAATATTAAACAACTCTTGTTGTTTATATGATACCAATAATTTATATTTACTTTTATTTATTATTTACAGATAAATATTTTTTATTATCATTCATTTAATTAGCAAAGATTTGTCAACAGTTTTTATAAACAACAGCTTTAATCATCATAATCCCTCAGCTTCACCTTAAGCTCCTTTAATTCATCTCTTATGATGGCTGCATTTTCAAAATCAAGCTCTGCCGCAGCCTTATTCATTCTCTTAGTAAGTCTTTCTATTTCAGCCTTAAGCTCCTTCTTGGTCATGGATTCAGGGTCCTTGGCATATCTGCGGCTGTTCTTTACTTCTTCTTCATCAAGCTCAACAGATATAATATCTCTGATATTTTTCTTGATTGTTTCCGGTGTAATATTATGTTTTCTGTTATATTCATCCTGAAGCTTTCTTCGTCTATCGGTCTCTTCTATGGCGTGTCTCATCGAGTCGGTTATAACATCCGCATACATTATAACATGTCCATCGACATTTCTTGCAGCTCGACCTATGGTTTGGACAAGTGAGGTTTCCGAACGAAGAAAACCTTCCTTATCTGCATCAAGTATTGCAACAAGCGTTATCTCCGGTATGTCAAGTCCCTCTCTCAGAAGATTTATACCGACAAGAACATCAAACACTCCAAGCCTTAAATCTCGAACTATTTCGATTCGTTCAAGAGTATCAATATCAGAATGCAGATACTTCACCTTAATGTCAAGCTGCTTCATATAATCTGTCAAATCTTCAGCCATACGCTTGGTAAGTGTAGTCACAAGTATCTTATGTCCCTGTTCCGTTTCCTTTCTTACCTCTGCTACGAGGTCATCAATCTGGCCTTCTACAGGTCTTACATCTATCACAGGGTCAAGCAGTCCTGTCGGTCTTATAATCTGTTCAACACGATTTTCCTCATGCTCCTGCTCATAAGTAGAAGGGGTGGCTGAAACGTACATAATATCATCAACACGCTCTTCAAATTCCTCAAAATTAAGGGGTCTGTTGTCAAGAGCGGAAGGCAGTCTGAAACCATAGTCCACGAGTGTCTGTTTTCTCGCCCTGTCCCCTGCATACATGCCTCTTATCTGTGGTAGTGTAATATGTGATTCATCGATTATTATCAGGTAATCATCATTAAAAAATTTAAGTAAAGTATTTGGTGTTGCACCCGGTTCAAGTCCCGCTAAAACTCTTGAGTAATTCTCTACTCCGGAGCAAAAGCCTGTTTCCTTAAGCATCTCCATATCAAACTCGGTGCGTTCCTTAATTCTCTGTGCTTCAAGCAGCTTGTCATTTTCCTTGAAATACTTTACTCTTTCCTCAAGCTCCTCTTCTATCTTTACTATAGCATTTTCAAGCTTATCACTTGCAACGACATAATGTGAAGCAGGAAATATACAGGCGAAGGAAAGAGACTTCTTTATCTCTCCCGTAAGAGGGTCAAACTCAACTATCCTGTCTATCTCGTCACCAAAAAATTCTATACGAAGACCGTCCTCAAAGGTTGAAACCGGAAGAACATCCACCACATCGCCCTTAACCCTGAAATTTCCTCTCGAAAAATCCATATCATTTCTCGTGTACTGAATATCAACAAGCTCTCTTATGACCTCGTCTCTGTCCTTGTTCATACCCGGTCTTAAGGAAATCATCATGGATTTATAGTCCTCCGGATCACCTATACCGTATATACAGGAAACAGAAGAAACAACAATTACATCCTTACGTTCAATAAGTGCTGCCGTAGCGCTGTGCCTCATTTTATCTATCTCATCATTTATAGAAGAATCTTTTGCAATATAAGTGTCAGTCTGAGGAACATACGCCTCAGGCTGATAATAATCGTAATAAGAAACAAAATATTCTACGGCATTATTAGGAAAAAAAGCTTTAAATTCACTATAAAGCTGGGCAGCCAAAGTTTTATTGTGCGATATAATAAGTGTCGGCTTATTGAGTGCCGCTATGACATTAGCCATAGTAAAGGTCTTACCCGAACCCGTAACGCCAAGAAGTGTCTGCTGTTTTTTTCCTTCTTTAAAGCCTTTTACAAGTCCTTCTATCGCCTCAGGCTGATCTCCTGTCGGTGCATATTCAGATACCAATTCAAAATGATCCATAATAATCCCCTTGTCAATTATCGTAGTCTGTTTCCTAATTGTAACATAGATATAAAGAAAAGTACAGAACAATCGTTCGATTATTCTGTACTTTTTTTAATAAATTTTGAATCTACAGTTCACATTTTAACACGGTAGCAGATATACCCGGAACACTTATCCTAAGTATATTGTCTTTTACAAGATAATCCTTAGTTTCAAGACTGTATCCTTCCTCTGTTGTCTGTATTATCTGTGTCATTATATTTCCATTATGCGCTCCGACTCTTCTTACATGTATATCATGTGTCTGATCATTATAATCGTTATTTAATATCACAACCACAGCCTGTTTATCTGTAAATCTTCCGTATATTACTATCTTATAGCCGCCATACAGAAATTTAACCGAGCCCTTCATAAGAGCTTCATATTTTTTATGAATTTTAATAATATCCTTATGGAAATTAATAAGATCCCAATCCTCGTGTCCCCATGGATATGTTCTTCTGTTATCAGGGTCTGTCCAGCCACAGACTCCGGCTTCATCGCCATAATATATGGTAGGCGCTCCCGGCCATGTCATCTGAAATACGACAGCTTCTCTAAATACACCTTTATTTATTCCCTCATTGGCAGCTTCAGGTCCCATAGTATGAAGTCTTCCTACTTTCCTGTTTGTTCTTGTCAAAAAACGCGAATGGTCATGATTTGAAAGCTCATTCATGGCTATCTCAAGAGAGTTTTGATTAAATCTCGACATATGATGCCTGAGTGCTCCCGTAAATGCATCCGGATTTCCTAAAAGGTCACCTCTGAATTCGTCACTATGCTTTTCAACTCCTGTCAAAAACCATGTTATCGGTTCCATAAATGCATCGTAGTTCATAACTGTATCCCACTGGTCACCCAAAAGCCAGGATTTTGCATCACCATAATGCTCTGCCAGAATTATAGCGTTTGGATTAGCTCTTTTAACTCTGTATCTGAAATCTTTCCAAAACTTATGATTAAACTCCTCAGTATAGCCCAGATCTGCCGCTACATCAAGTCTCCAACCATCAGCATTAAATGGCGGGGAAACCCATTTTTCTCCTATGCGCATTATATATTCATAAAGCATTTCTGATTCTTCATAATTAAGCTTTGGAAGAGTATCATGTCCCCACCAGCCGTTGTAGGTAGGATTATACGGCCACTGCCAAGGGTCCTGAAATTTAAAGAATGTCCTATATGGACTTTCCGCATCAACGTATGCGCCCTTTTCATAGCCTTCCTGATTTTCATAAATACATTCTCGGTCAAGCCATTTATTAAACGAACCGCAATGATTGAATACTCCGTCAAGAATTATTTTCATGCCTCGTCTGTGAATCTCATCAACAAGTCTGACAAAAAGAGCATTACTTGCTTCAAGATTCTCCCGGCTTGTTACTCTGCTTATATATCTTGTTGATTCCTTATTGGAATTCGCCCCCTCCGGAAGGCACTCACCTTCATCCTTTACAATGACTCCGTAATGCGGGTCTACGTAATCGTAATCCTGAATATCATACTTGTGATTGGATGGTGACACAAATATAGGATTTAGATAGATGACATCCACTCCGAGATCCTGTAAATAGTCAAGCTTATCCATAACACCCTGAAGATCTCCTCCATAAAAGGATCTTACATCCATGGTATCAGGATATTTTCCCCAATCCGTCACGCGCCTCGTTCCCTCACCTATATAATAGTACTCATTGTCTAGTACATCATTTGATTTATCACCATTATAAAATCTGTCAACAAAAATCTGATAAAAGATTGCGCCCTTTGCCCATGAAGGTACAAAAAAGTCAGGCACAATACAGAAATTATAATCATCATTATTGTGATTCTGGGTTCCAAGCTTGTTATAATAGCAGACTACATTTCCGGACTTGATTTCATAGTAATAATCTATATTATCATCAACTCTGGGAATTGTATACGAATAATAATCGAAATACTCATCGCTGTTTTCAACAGACATCCTGAATCTTTCATTGTTGCAAATTACATACACTTCATCAACATTATCAGATGCGGTTCTGAATCTTAGCTTAACCGGATCTCCCTTTGCAACCTCCGAAGGCGAACGATAATACTCTGTTCCGTCAGAAAATAATGCGCCAAAATTAAGTGCCGCTTTTGTCCTGAAAACATAATCAAATATCTTAATTGCTTTTCTGCCAAGATCTGACATGAAACCTGCCTCCAAAAATCTTATAATGTCAAATATAGATTATATTTTAATACATTATTGACATTTTCTCAACACTTAATTTTCCAAAACGAGCAAAAGAATATCACCACCGCCTATCTCCATTCGAGTAGGGGAAACAGTGGTATCACATAAACAGGAGAAGAGGACAGTCAACGAACGACTGTCCTCTTCGGAGAAGGTATTTTGTTACTTATGGGGCCGGTCCCATAGATGTTTCGTAGTATTTCGTATTCTTTGATACTGTAGTGGTTTAACAATATTTTTCATACCATCCATTTTATCTTTTTTCGTCTATTTTTGTGTTTTATTTGTTAAAGTGGTGTAAAAATGGTGTATTATCAATCCCCTAATCTTGTAATTCTCTCTCAATTTCTTCAATTGTAGGCATAGAACTTTTAAAGTTTTCAGGAATAATATTACTTAATTTATATTCTGATATTCCAATAGGAGTAATCATACTATTTACCGCATATTGTGCAAGAACATTATCCTTACTTTTGCATATCAACAAACCTACTGTTTGATTATCTTCATCATTTTTTAAAATTCCATCAACAGCTGCAATATATGTACCAAGCTGTCCCATATCTTCAGGTTTAAAATCTCTTGTCTTAACCTCTACAACTACATAGCAATGATTATTGATATTATAAAATAACATATCCAAAAATTGTTCTGTTTCTCCCACAACTAAACGATATTCTCTTCCAACAAAAGCAAATCCCATACCAAGTTCTAAAAGAAATTGTTGAACATTTGCCATCAAAGCATCCTTAAGCTCTTTCTCATCGTAACCCTCTCTCAATGTCAAAAAATCAAAATTGTATGGATCCCTTGTTATTTCCTGTGCCAAATCACTATTTTCTTTAGGTAGTGTGTATTTAAAATTATTTATTGCTTTTCCTTGACGTTCAAATAAGTCTGTATCTAAAAAGTTGAGCAACAATGCCCTAGACCAATTATTTTCAATAATTTTATCTATATAAAAATTAATTTTTGGCAGATTATCATGGCACTTATCTATCAACAATTTTATATGTCCCCAAGGAATCATAAAAACTTTATTTGATACCATTTCAAATTGTTCCCCAACTTGAGGAATATTTTCTTTTCCGTCTTTATGAAATTGTTCCTCAACTTGGGGAACAATTTCAATATCTTTAAAAATTACATAAAATCTCATCATATAGCGTAGATTACTTGGAGAAAAACCTTTCGCATTAGGAATCATATCTATCAAATCCATACTCAAATTTTGAAAAAATTTATTTCCCCATTTGCTATCAGCATGCCTTTCAGTAATATCTTTACCAATTGACCAATAATACATTAACATCTCATTGTTAACTTTAATAGACGCTTTTATCTGACTTATTCTATATCTATTTCCCAAATCCTGTATCCAATTTCGATATTCCTCATCAATTCTCATTAATTCACTCAATACATTCACCTTCTTATATATGTTTTTATAATTAATACATTTTATAATTCAATTTAAGTCTACTCCTAATATTACTTATACATACTACAGACAACGAATTCATCAATGCAAGGAACTATAAAATCATTTCAAATCGACCATTTAGTTCTTTATTTTTCATAAATAATTCTATTTGTTTTTCATTCATCTTAATTTCTTGGCAATTAATTTCATCAAATTTATAAAAAAATATCTCCCAATTTCTGGTTTTTGCTTGTTTTTTATAAAATGGTATAGATTTTTCAAATTCATCATATGGTGATTCAAAAATAGATAGTTCTCCTATTATTTTACATATTTCATTCATCCCTAACGAATTAATTATTTCTATCGATGCGTCAAGAAAGCCAAATAATAAGTTTCCAATACCTTTACCTTGAAGATTTTCTGATACTCTAATCGCTTCAATATCAATCAAATTTTCACTGCTAACTGTGTTAAAATCAATAAGGCATTCTGTATCTAACATAAAATATACATGGATGTAAAAATCACCATTATAATACCTTGCACTATAATTGCAGTTAGAAATATTTTTTTCTTTTCTTGTTTCAGGACTTTCCTTTGCTGATTTTAATATATCATAAACTTCACTCATAATTTTCTCTTTTTTTATAGTGTCTATTACTTCGCCCATATTTTCTTCCCCCTAATTAAAAAATCGTTTCAATTATATGTATTATTTCTAGGTAAAGTTCAATCAATATAATACCACATTTCACCAATTATCCCAAGAAATTTCTGAACATCACACCCTCAAGCGCTTCCATTGATTTATTAATACCATCCTGGGTGGCATCTGCATACACATTTAAGGTGGTACTTATATCCGCATGCCCTAGTATGCTTTGAATTGCTTTTAAATCGTCAGAATTCTTGCACAACTGAGTCGCAAATGTATGCCTTAACTGATGTGTGGTAAATTCGGATATAGGATTGTCCGGATGTTCTTGATTGTATTCTCTGACAATCTGTTTAATCTGGGTTGCTACATTTTCCCTCGTATGAAGCTTGCCACGTTCGGAAACAAATACAAAATTTGAATATCCGTCAACTACAGGTTGAGTCATCCCCAGAGCAAGCTGTTTTTCTTTTTCGGCAAGAAGAGCCTTCCTTACGTCCGAAAGCATAGGTATTTTCCTATTACCAGCAAAAGACTTAGGACGTTTTATAATTTGTTTATAGTGACCGTCAATTTTTATGTAAGCGACAGAGTGATTAATACCTATTATATTATTTATAAAGTCCAAATCTTCCCATCTAATGCCCAAAGCCTCACCAACTCTGCATCCCGAACCCAAAAGAAAAATTAGAAGATTTTTAATATTTTGATGCTTCGCCGAGTTCATAGCATAATTAATAAATGCAATTTGCTCATCCTCATTAAGTGCACATACCTTAGTCGGTCTCTCTCCACACTCACGTTTTATCTCTCCAATCACACCACGAGCCGGATTTTTTAAAATAATATCATCATAAACCGCCATCTCAAGCATTGGCAGAAGTATACAATCAATACGTGCCAATGTTGAAACACTTAAATGTTTTTCGCCGGAGAGCAAATCAAGATAAAAGCCCTTAATCATTGAGCGTTTAATGTCTTTCAATCTGATATTTCCTATTTTATCACGTATGTAACTGTTATAGGTTATAGTCATAGTATAAAATGTAGTCTGCTGCACAGTTTTTTTCTTATTTTCGAGATAAACCTTAGCCAAATCGTTAAGCATTATCTTTTGCTTATCCACATTTAAGCCTTTGCTTATATTATCAAAATATTCTTCTTCCTTTAAACGCAGTTCTTTTAGTGTTGGAGCATAAATAGTATGTCTTTTTTTATCTTTCGTTATACGAAACATATATGTACCGTCTTTACGCTGACTTTCGCCTTTTCGCAAAATTCTTTTTCTGCTATCCATTCTCTTTTCCATCTTAATCCTCCTCTCAATAATTATCTTTTTTATAATTATTTTCCTTTTTTGACCTTTTTTATTTTATTGTTTCCTTAATAATATATTAATATGTGCACATAGATATTTCAATTCGCATTCTTTACAAGATATATGTGCACATATACAGTAAATATTGTACATAATTTACAAACTATATTATTTGACTTTTAAAATACTATTTAGTATCATAAATTTACATAAACAATAAGGAGCACTGCCATGCAAGAGGAAAAGAAAAGCAGATATACCCCTGCACAAGCAAAAGCAGCTAAAAAATATTTAACTAATACTGTTGAAGATATCAAAATACGCGTGCCAAAGGGTAAAAAAGAATACTACAAAGCAATCGCAAAGAAATCCGGCGAATCATTAAACCATCTTATGATACGTGCTGTTGATACATTAATTGAAAACGAACATTTATCCGAATAGGTAGCAGAGTAAACTTCTGCTACCTATTTGAATGTTTACTCCTTATACTCATTTTCAACATAGTAAAAGAATTTTTTAACATCAATTCTTACTGCCCTGCCGATATGTATATATGCACCGGCATCCTTTGCAATTTTAACAACTGTTCCTCTGCAAAGGTTTATATCAGACATTACCTGTTCTACCGTTTGGTACTTTGCCGATTTATTTCTGTTTGGCTTATTCATAAAATCATCCCACTTTCTAAAATAATTAAAATCAAATTTCATAAAGACATATTACTAATTAATTTTCGTAAGTTCATTACATCCGATGTCTGTATTTTGTCGGGAAATAAAAAGGATAAATTTTTCTCGATTTAAAATTTGTCCTAAAATCACTTTTATAGTTTTTATACTTTTCACAGAGCAAGTTTCTCACCGTCGGACAAAAACCCTGTTTTTAAAATCCGGTGCATGTCACTTGTTGGAGATTTTCCCCAAACCCTAAAAACGAAAAAATCCTATTTTTCTATCAGCACATTCGTGAGAAACTATACATCATCATTCTTTATACTATTTATCTTATCAATCAAAGCAATTCTCATATTGTGTAAAACATTTGCATATACCTCAATAACTTTTATATCTTCGTCATGTAATATCATCATATTTGATTTATGTGCAATATGATTAATTTCCTCACCTATATAAGAAAGTTCATTCATAATTTTCTTTAAATCTCTTCTTAACAATATATACTTTCCTGCCTCACTGTTACATAAAATAAGCTCCCTTATAAATTCCGATTCGCACATTATTAATTTCTCACTTTTCCTTTTTGCCGTATCCGCCGTTACCTCATCAAAGCGATAATGCTTTCTAATCTTACAATGCATATTAATCATCCTCCTTCAAATTTTTTACAAATAAAAAATGCCATACGATCAAATCGCACAGCATTTACTCTTTTACTGATTACAGCTTAACACGCAAACAGAATATATTCAATTATATAAATTTGTAAAAAATTGTATTTTTGTATACCTGCTAATCTATATGCTTTTTTATGTAATCGGCATGTACTTTTTCATAGTTTTCTGTATAAACGATATCATATCTTAAGATGTTTTTCAATTAATACAGATAATACAGATGAATATCAATTAATATTTTGCCAAAGGATTAATTGTATAAATATAAAGTGTAAAACCTATGTGTGTACATCATTTAAAAATGGCAAGACACGCATTTTGTACACACAAATGCATTTTTGTTCTGGGACACCCCTAAAACCCCGATTTATAACCCTCTTCCAATCCTTTTTCAAAAAACTGTCCCAAAGCAAATCATATATCCATTGAATATATTTATAACAAATATAATATATAACTGACAGTACAAATGTAACTTTTAAATTAATTATTATTTCATAATAATATTTCAAATTTTCCATTTTGCACTTGCTTTTTCATAAATTTGATAACTTCAATATCGTTCATCTCATATTCATTATATGCTTCATCAAATTTATAAAATATTATTTTCCAATTATTTAATCTTGCTTGTTTTTTATAAAATGGAATAGATTTTTCAAATTGATCATATGGATATTCAAATATAGACAATTCTCCAATTATTTTGTTTACTTTGCAATAATCCAAAGAATTTATAATGTCTATAGTTATCTTAAGAATTTCGAATAACTTTGTCCCAATACCCTTACGTTGCAATATATCAGGCACTCTAATTCCATCAATCATAATAATATTATTTTTAAATTCAGTATAAAAATCAATAAAACAATCTACATCCTGTTTTAAAAAAACTTTAACATTAAAATTATTATTATAAAAAGATGCAAAATAACTGTAATTTTCAAAAATAACAGTTTCAAATTCTTTTTCATAATTATTTAATGTCTTTTTTAATAATTCCGTAATTATAGTTTTTTCATCCATAATAATCCTCTTAACAATTTATTAAATACTTCTACAATTATTTTAATGCTCTTTCTTACAATAAATTTGAATAATAATGCTTACCAATATATCATGTTAAAATTAATTATAACTATAATTATACGAAAAATTGTTTTTTAAAACAATATTCAACATTTTTCATCAACGAGTAAATTCTTAATAAAAATAATTAATAATTATCAAAATCATAGTACGCCGTAGTTTCAGTACCAGGTCTCTGTTTTCCATAGTCACTATCAGATCTACCATTAAATGCAAACAGTCCAATAAGAACCATAAAATAAACAACTATACCAATTATTGCGCCTTTTTTCGAAGCATTTGAACAATTAGGTTTAGTTACCTTCCATACTAAACATAATATAATACCAATTATCGGAAACAAAAAACTTAGAAGCCACCACCCCGCTTCTCCTGTATCATTATACTGGGATTCCTTAATACTTTGTTGAGGGACTCCACATTTAGGGCATATTACAGCCTCATCATATATTTCTGCACCACATTTTCTACAAAATGCCATATTTCTCACCTCTTTTTAGAATATATGTCAATTATAACAATACTTTTGTATTTTGTCAATTTTGTCAATACTTTAGTATTGTATATAGTAAGTTGGAGGTGTAAAAATGCTTGGAGAAAGAATAAAAGAATTAAGATTAGCAAATCGTTTATCTCAAGTTGAATTAGCAAGTGCTTTAAATGTAACAAAACAATCTGTAAGCAATTGGGAAAACGATAATATTCAGCCATCTGTTGAACTGGTAAAACAGATTGCTATTTTCTTTCATTGTTCAGTTGATTTTCTTTTAGAATTAGATACAAGCAGAAAAATAATAGATGTTTCATATTTAACAACATCACAAGTTGCACATATCCAGCAGATTATTGATGATTTAAGTAATTTAGATTCCCCAACACAATCATAATGTATTGTAATCATATTTCACTAATATTTCAGATATAATCCTATCTTTATCTTATCAAAACATATATATTGCATATTTTTCAGTAAAAATTGGGTGTAAACCATCATTTTTCAAGTAAAAAGTGGTGTAAAAATGGTGTAAATCGACCTTTCAGAATATTTCAGATAACAAATAAAGAAAAAAGACCAATCCCCGCCAACCCTTATATCTCCAAACAGGAGAAGAGGACAGCCAACGAACGACTGTCCTCTTCGGAGAAGGTATTTTGTTACTTATGGGGTGTAGCAAAAAACTATATAATGTATTGGGGGTTACAAGTATTATTATACTCAAATACATTAAAAAGTGTATCCAACTTTTAAATTTTTATAAAAGTTTTTTTGTGCAGTATGCATACAAGTTTTTATCAACAGATAAAACATTTACTAAATTGCATCCCTGCTTTTTGTGCATTTTAACTAATTCTCTTCAAAAAGTGCCTCAAACTCATCTTTTTCGATTCTTTCCTTTTCAAGAAGAAGATTAGCACATTTATGCAAAACATCCATATTTTCCATAATTATTCTCTTAGCTTCGGCGTAGCACTCATCAATTATTCTTCTTACCTCTTCATCAATGGTTTTAGCCATCTTATCGCTGTAATTTCTGGAATGTCCCAAATCTCTGCCCAAAAATACCTCTTCTCCGTTATCAACCTCATAGTTGATAAGACCGACCTTTTCGGAAAAACCATACTTGATAACCATTGCACGGGCTGTTTCCGTAGCCTGCTTGATATCCTGGGATGCTCCGGTTGTTACGTCTTCAAATATCAATTCCTCGGCAATTCTTCCACCAAAGCTTACCTGAATATCCTGAAGCATCTTTTTCTTTGTATTAAATACGTTGTCATTTTCCGGAAGTGGCATAGTGTATCCACCGGCTCCACGTCCGTTAGGTATGATTGAGACAAGTCTTACAGGTCCAACCTCGCTCAAAAGATGGAAAAGTATTGCATGACCTGATTCATGGTAAGCTGTAATTTTTCTTTCCTTTTCAGGTACAAGACGGCTCTTTTTCTCTCCGCCTATTCCTATCTTAATAAAGCTCTTATCTACGTCGTCCTTAGTAATATACGGTCTGTTATTTTTAGCTGCACTGATAGCAGATTCGTTCATAAGGTTTTCAAGGTCCGCACCGGCAAAACCTGCAGTTGTTCTTGCCAGCTCATGTAAGTCGATATCGTCGGCAAGCTTCTTATTTTTTACGTGAACCTTCAAGATTTCTTCTCTACCTTTTACATCCGGTCTGCCGACAAGTACCTTTCTGTCAAATCGTCCCGGACGAAGTATGGCAGGATCAAGTATATCTACTCTGTTGGTTGCGGCAAGGACTATAATTCCCTCATTGGTGCCAAATCCGTCCATCTCAACCAAAAGCTGATTAAGTGTCTGCTCACGCTCGTCATGGCCGCCGCCAAGTCCTGAACCTCTTTTTCTTGCAACCGCATCTATCTCATCTATAAATACTATACAAGGAGCATTCTTCTTTGCATCCTCAAATAAATCTCTTACACGCGATGCACCAACTCCGACAAACATCTCTACAAAGTCCGAACCTGAAATTGAGAAAAACGGTACACCTGCTTCTCCTGCTACAGCCTTTGCAAGTAAGGTCTTACCTGTGCCCGGAGGGCCTTCAAGTAAAACACCCTTAGGGATTCTCGCGCCTAAATCGTTGTATTTCTTAGGTTCTTTAAGAAAGTCAACAATTTCTGCCATATCCTCTTTTTCTTCCTGTAGTCCGGCAACGTCCTTAAATGTAAATTTTTGGTCTTTTTCAGTCATCATACGAGCACGGCTTTTACCAAAATTCATAACTCTTCCGCCGCTTCCGCCACCTCCGGCACCGCCGCCGCTTACGCCTCCCATAAGGATTACCATAAGCACAACTAAAAGAACTACTCCGACGATAACAGGCATCCACGTCCAAAACGCGCTCTGTCTCGGCACATCATAAAGGCTCATATTTACCTGTCCGCCTTTTCTATTCATAACAATATCCTGAACAGCATTGACATCTGATACATAAAATTCCAATGTTGATCCTGTATTGTAAGTTATTGTAACTGTTCCTGTTGGTATCTCGCTGTTTTGGTAAATCTCAACATCAGATATCAACTGCTCATTTATATCGCTTTTAAAATTATCTATCGTATAATTAGTATCTGTTTCCTGAGACCTACTCTGAAGCCAGAGCACTACGCAAAATCCTATAAAGAACAATATAAGATAAAAGCCCAGTCCTCTTCTTATACTATTTTTCATTTTTCGCTCCTTTCTTTATCCGGATAGTAAAAATTATTCTTCTATAACGCCAATATAAGGCAAATTTCTGTATTTTTGTGCACAGTCAAGTCCATAGCCAACCACAAATCTGTCCGGTATTTCAAAGCAAGTCATATCGGGCTCGATTTCAACAACACGTCTTGACGGTTTATCTAAAAGAGTGATTACCTTGAAGCTTGCCGGATGTCTTTCTTTTAATATTTTGACCAGATAAGACAGGGTTCTTCCCGAATCCATTATATCTTCTACCAAGATAACTTCTCTTCCTTCTATACTCTCATCAAGGTCTTTAATAAGCTTTACAACCCCTGAAGATGTTGTTCCGTTACCATAGCTGCTTACTGACATAAAATCAAGGGTAACAGGTATTGAAATCCTCTTTGCAAGCTCGCACATAAAAAATACGCTTCCTTTAAGCACTCCTATTAAATGCACTGTTTTTCCATCGTAATCATGGCTTATCTTTTCTGCCATTTCAGCTATCTTTGCATTTACCTTTTCCTCACTGATTAAGACACCTATTTTCTCCATAATATCACTCTCCTTTTCCTTCGTATTTTAAATACAGTATTTTTTCTGTTGTTTCATCCACCTTAAAACCTTCACTGTATCTTAGACCGACCGCCCATATTATTTCATTTCCGCAGGCAACAACCGGCCAGTTAATTCTTTTTTCTCTGTCTGTTTTATTATCAATAAATAACCTCGATAATTTTTTTGAATTACCCTTATCGTCAATTATTATATAATCCCCTTTTTGAGGAGTCCTTATACAGAGAGTACCTTTTATTTTACCATAATCCGCCATTTTAGTATAGTTATTTTTTATAATATTAATTTTATCCTGCTTATCTTCCAGATATAATTCAATTTTTTCATCCTGTGATATCTCAATTATTTGTCTTTTTTTCAAATCCTCATACAAAATCTCATAAAATATCTCATTCTTTTTAATTCTTTGATTTGATATGATTAATGTTTCATAGCTTTTTTTTGCTGATATATCATACGGTAATTCTATTGACTTTCCTGTTTCTCCGGTAATGAGCCTCTCCACGGCATTTATGTGTACCCTTGATATATCCTTTCTTTTTCCTGCAACATCAGCCAGAGCTTCGTGAATAATTATTTTTTTTATAACTGAATGTTCCTGTAAAAGTCCATTAATATCTATTTCAACTCTTAGACCGGGGATTTTTTTCAAAGCAAGCTTTTCGTACTTCTCCTTAGCAAGCTGTTTTACAAACAAATAGCTTTCTCCTGCCTCACCCGCCATATCGGATATATGCTCTATCGTTTTGCTGTTAATTTCGCATAAGGCGGGAAGTATAATATGTCGTATCTTATTTCTGTCATAATCCGGCAAAAGATTAGTTGAATCGGTTCTAAAGCTCTGTCCCAGTTCATCAAGATAGCTCTCAATTTCCTCTCTTTTTACACATAAAAGCGGACGAATGATATTGTCCCTTACAGGTCTTATGCCTGAAAGACCGGATAATCCGCTTCCTCTTGCAGCATTAAACAACACCGTTTCTGCCAAATCATTTTTGTTGTGTGCCACAGCTATTTTAGTTGCATGTTTTTCAACCGCATATTTTCTAAAGGCATCATATCTAACCTGTCTGCCCGCTTCCTCAACAGTTAATCCCTTCTCCAAAGCATATGCCTTTATATCCCTGTGATATGCAGAAAAAGGTACATTAAGCTCACTGCACAATTCCCTGCAAAATTCTTCGTCGCCATCTGCTTCGGCACCTCTTAATTCATGATTTATGTGTACAGCATATAACTCTACACCAATTCTTTTTAAAATACGTAAAAGACAAACCGAATCCGCGCCTCCGGAAAGACCGACTAAAACCTTATCATTATCAGAAATCATATCATATTCATTTATATAATCCAAAATTTTCGCTTCAAATCTTTTCATCTGTACTCCAATTATTTATAAAATATTGTAAAATAATAACATATCATCATTTTAAAGTATAGTCCCGTCACAAACTTTTAACAATTTTACATACTATTATAGTTGCATCATCCTTGAGTCTGTTACCCGAAAGATTTTTTATATCATCAACTATTTCACCTGCAAGCTCATCAGGTTCTGCTGCCTCTGAGTTAAGTATAAGCTCCTGCATATAGTCTTCCTTATTTTCAAACACTATACTCTCCAGCAGTCCGTCGCTAACCATTACAATAATATCTCCCGAATAAAATTTTTTGATGCATTTTTCACAAACCGCTTCCTCTACGATACCTACCGGAAGTGAGGTGGATTTTATAAGCTCAATCCAGTCACCACGCTTTATAAAGGTTGTGGCAGCCCCCTGTTTATAAAGTCTTCCGCATCCTGAATAAAGATCCACCAGCAACATATCCAGAGTTGAAAAGCTTTCCCCTTTATTCTTTTTTGCGAGATAGGAATTAACTACCTTGATAGACATATCCTTATCAAAGCCGGCACTCAAGAGTTCCTCAAGGGAATCAATAAGATTTTCGCTGTCTCTGGCCGCTTTTTCACCATTACCCATACCATCTGCTATGAGCAAAAGCTTTTGACCGTCCTGTAAATCACCTACATAAAAATTATCTCCACAGACATCCTCATCATACCTGCTTAACCGCCTTACTGCCGTTTTACATGTAAAATCCGGTTTTTCAACCATACATATTATATCATAATTTCTGCTTACTATACTCCTGCTCTCATCCTTCAAAACCAACTTAACCTTCATTTTATCTTCGACAATTTTCTTAACAGTGTCTGCCGTCACAAGACTTCCTCTGCCTACGCGTGCATTTATATATACCTCATATCTGTCATCAGGATTTTTCACCAAAAATATATCTTTAATCATTACCGCCCTTGCCGAAAGCTCTTCAATGATACCGGCCTCTATCGTCTTATTTATAGGTACACGTGAATCAATCTGATTTGTAAACTGCTCTATAATTTCACCCACATCACCAAAGCCTATACCTGTCCCGCTTTCACCCGCAAAAGTGTATTCTATTCGTTTAAAGGCATCTGCCAGCTTATTCACCCTTTCTATGACGAGTCTTCCCCATTCAGACGAATTGCCTGAATCTTTTATCTTCTGCCGGTCGTCAAGCCTGAGCATCATGGAATTAGGAGCAAGTATAAATATAAGAATAGCCGAAAGAACAGCCTTCTGACTGTCCAATGACAACAGCATTTCATAATATCCTATTCCGGCAAGATAATATATTGTCAAAAAAATAATCGCAAACCAGAGTCTTCCCACATCCAAAAAAAGAACAATAATATAAGTAAGTGCAGTTACAATCATCCACGCCGTGAGATATTGCATATCACTCATATCTTTAAAGCATACTGCGCTTGAAACAGCTGCCCATAAAAGTCCCATACCAAGGCCAAATTTATAAAGCATAAAAACAAGCATAAATAATGCAAAGCTTTGTGCAAATACTATTCCTTTAACATTATCCGGCATACCTAAGAGAACCGTTGCCGAAAGTGCCAAAACACTGAGTGCTGCTTCATTATCATATGCTATTTTTAAATGGTCCTCTTTTATGCTTACAATCCCCTTATGAAATATAACCGTTGAAGAAAATGTAAGTGATGCTTCAACAAGTGACTTTATAATTTCAACATTACCGTACTGTATATATCCGGCTGTTAAATCAACAAGAAATATCATAGATGATACTATAAATGCAGCCAAAAGTGTTTTGTTCCTAAAGAATATAGAATTTTTTATTTTTAATACAGCCATTATTATTACAAATACAACACCATACTTTGCAACAGCAACGGTTATTGTTCCAAACGACATTCCTGCCATTAGAGCTGCAAAAACAAGCCATGCGCTTTCTTCGTAAAGACATACCGCAGCAAGAAAACCAACAGCAAAAGGATTTATCCCCATTATAAAAGCTCTTCCGATAAAAAAAGCAAAAGCTGCCATACCAAATCCCCTGAAAGCATTTGTTAATTTCATACTACCCCTCCAAATTTAAACTTTTCAGCCTAAAAATTATAACTTTGAAGCAAGCGTTTTGCTGTCTAACTCTGGTAGCTATAATAATTTTTTATTGACAAAAAAAGACCGCCCCGAAAATTTACGGAGCGGAAGGATTTTAGTTTATTGCTGTGGCTTTATAACTATCTCATCCGGATAAACAAGTCCAAGCTTATCCTTTGCTACATCCTCTATATATTTATTAGTCTGCATATACTGCTGTCTTGCAAGCAAAACATCATTTTCCTGCTTTGCAGCCTCAATCTTTTGTTCTAACACCGATTCTGCATAGGCAAGCTCTTTACCCTGTGTACGAAGCTCTTTTACCTTTAAAGCCGATATGGTACAAACAAACAAAACAGCTAATACAATAAGAAAGCTTACAAACTTAGACTGTTTTCTTGTTGACTTTTTTCTTCTCCTTCTTGCCTGTGCGCTCATTGTTCACTCTGCCGGATTGCTTTAAAGCATCCTTTTCCTTTTCTTTAAATTTTTTACTAAGAACAGATACTTTAATTTTAAACCAAAATACACCATTTTTCAACAATTTCTTTGGTTTTTCGAGACATTTTTTTACAAAACACAAGATATAGTTTGTAATTTTAAAAATGCCACCACTTATAGTGTTTTTGTAAATTAACAATCCGGTTATTGCAGAAATGAATATGTAAATTCTGAAGCTTCCATCATTAAATTTGAATATATTTTCGATGAAAACCCATGTCCATATGAGCCAATAAGCTATATCCTCCAAACCGACAAGAAAATCATTATGATTTATCTCTCTTCTAAAGCTTCTCAATAAATCATACGAAAAACCCATTCCAATCCCCATTATAAGACTCACGGCAAACATATTCCTTTGAGAATATAAAAGCTCCGACATTTACTTAAACATTCTCCCGATTATTCCTGATGCCGTTTTCTTTATATCCTTCTTTTCCGTATAATTCATGCTGTCAATTGTGCCTGCCATCTCGAGTTCGCCTTTATCCACGTCAAGTCTTATAACATGCATATCCTTTCCCTTTACAGTCAGGACTCCTATGTCAGTCACGAGAATAACCTCGTCAGTATCAAAGGAAACAACCTCTGTTATTCCATAAATTGATGCTTTTTTTCTATTATCAAGAGTAAGCTTATGATTTTTAGCATATTGAATATCACTCATATAAACCTCCGAAGCAAGAAACTTATATAGAATATAATATGCCAAAAGAAACTAAAGTATGTTATACATTTCCTTTGCATCTTCCTTTTTTGTTGTTTCTGATATCTGCGTAACTTCAGCCTTTAATGTCTTATTACCAAAGGCTATCTCAATTATATCGCCAAGCTTAACCTCATATGATGCTTTAACAACCTTACCGTTTACAATTACTCTTCCGGCATCGCACGCTTCATTGGCTACAGTACGCCTTTTAATAAGTCTTGAAACCTTTAAATATTTGTCTAATCTCATAATATCTCCTGTCCCAATAACGAAATAAAGGTCATCATACTTAAGCATGATGACCTTTTAGCTCTTATTTATCTGCTAATTAGTTTACAGAATCCTTTAAAGCCTTACCAGCCTTGAACTTAGGAGCCTTTGAAGCCTTAATCTTCATTGTAGCACCGGTTCTTGGATTTCTTCCTTCTCTTGCAGGTCTTTCAGCAACCTCAAATGTACCAAATCCAACTAACTGAATCTTGTCACCCTTCTTTAACTGCTCTGCAACTGTATCAGTGAAAGCCTTAAGAGCCTTCTCAGCCTCAGTCTTCTTTAAGCCAGTCTTCTCTGCAATACTTGCAACTAATTCATTCTTGTTCATTTAAAAATTCCTCCTATAATACAAACGTTGATTGTTTTTCACAATCCCCTCTTGTTTGTGACAAATGTTATAACAAATGCCCTACGCTTATTTATACCTTGTTAGAGGCAATTTGTCAAGTACATAGGCACTAAAAACACTTATTTTTTATAGTTTTTTTGATAAAAGTACCTATTTTTACCCTTCCATCTGTTTTCCAAGGAATTTAGCTGCTATCACTGCCGCCTTTTGTTCCGTTTCGCCTATGGAAATCGAATCATCCTTGCTCAGAAGAATAACCGCTCCTATGGCATCGCCTTCACTTATAATTGTCTGAACTATCTCTCCGGAATACTCATTATCACCATTTCCAAGTATCTTAATAAATTTCTTTTCGCCCTTTCTGGCGAGTATAGCCTCTCTGTCATTAATCGCTTCTTCAAGTTCCTTATGAAGACTCTTTCCCAAAAGTTCCTTCTTAGGTATTCCTGCAACTGCTATAATCTGATCTTTATCACATACGCATACTCCGCAGCCAAGTATCTGTGCAGCAGCCTCAACATATTCCTGTGCAAAGCTTGAAAGCTCGCCTATCGGTGAATACTTTTTTAATATAATTTCTCCATCCTTATCAGTAAAAATCTCTATCGGATCACCCTCACGGATTCTCAATACCCTTCTGATTTCCTTCGGAACTACAATTCTTCCGAGCTCGTCTATTCTACGAATAATACCTGTTGCTTTCATATCTGTATATCTCCTCATCTAATATTTTTTGTCTGTTTCTATTATCTGTAAATAAAGGATTTTTATACATATGAAATTTTTAATTAATGTATTATTTTATTGAATGACATTTATCTGATATTCATTTCCCTGAGTATCTTTAATCGAATAAACATATACCTTTTCTATATCAGGGTCTATATCAACCATATCAACCATCAAATCGCCCTCCAAAGAAAAGCCGTAAAATACACCCGAGTAGTTTTCCCATTCATCAAAAGGCTTTACCGTCCCGTCATCATTAAACTCTATAATTCTTCCAAAGGAAAAAGGTTCGATTAAGCATCCCTGATCAAAAGTAACACTGGTTTTCTCCGGCAAAAGAGAACTGTTATCCTCATTTTCAAACGGATAAATTCCGGTTATCACACCATTTGGATTTGCAGAATCTATCCTGATATGAATGTCATACGGAATAAAGCTTCTGTCCAAATCATATTCTCCATTATCATCCAAAAAGCTGACAAATACTGAGGATTTGTAAACCGCATATCCATCTCCCCGTTCTATCTCCGTTGCACAACAGTCTGCCTGGTTACCTGCCGTATCCTTTAAAACAATCCTTTTATTTATAATTCCCGATGACAGCACATTGTCTGAAGAAAGATTTACATCCGACGAATCAATCCAAAGACCGTATCCTCCTTCATCGGAATTTTCATATATTTCCCATATAGCAAGCTTTGCTGAAGCAAAGTTTGCCGCCTGTTCGTCTGAAAGCTGTATCAGAAAGCTTCCGAGGCTTCCCAGATTACCGATTTCATTTTCCGATTCAGCCGCCATATCGTCTCCGGCTGTATCCTCACCCAAATCATCAGGCGAAGTATTATCATCAGAAGCCAGGTCAACCGATGCATCATCACCACTTATATCCCAAACCGTAAGCGGTGCGCCATTGAAGGTTTCCGTAAAATTCTTAACAAACTGCATATACGTCTCACTAAAGTCATTGAGACTGTACTCATCCACCCACTCCTCGGCATAAAGCTTATTATTGTATGGAAAATATATAGCAACGCCATGTGTATTTTCAACATTTGACCTTTCATATATAACCATATCATTTAAAGCGTTCTGAAGCGCTGACGCTTCACCCGGATGTGCCTCTGACATATTTTCCGAAAGATTAAATAAATCAACCGTATCATAGCAAAGGTCTTCATTTACTATACCAAAGGATTTTGTATTTCCACGCTGTCTCGCTATATTGGAATACTCGCCGTTAATTAAATCATTTTCCGTAACGGATATGAGCAAATCAAAGGCATCCATAACGGTCTTAGTTTGTGATAAATCCATACAGGACAGTGTATACTCAGGACTATACCACTCATAATTATCATAGTAATCCGCATACTTATCTATTATAATCTGTCCTGCATTAACCCCCGAAAAATCCGTACCATCAGAAAGCTTTTTAAGGCAAGTATAATCCCAGCCTTCTCCCGGAATAACCTCCTCAGAGGCAATAAGATAATTCGAATAAGGTGTCAAAAGCTCAGCCACCTCTATCATGCCCATAAGGCAGGCATCGAAGCCCACCCACTCAAACTTTCTTCCATCATTTACTATATGAGAATTGGAAAAAGCCTCATCCATTTCCGACATCAAAAGAGTATCATAATCATATCTTTCATCACCGCCATAGCCTAAAACTGCTCCTCCTCCATGATTCCAAAGAACAAGGCTGTAATAGTTTGCCTCATAATTGTCATAGGCATAATCAAGAAAAGCAGTAAGGGTATCCGCCTCAGCCATATTGTCATTATTTAAAACTGTAAGCTTATTTAATTTATCTGTTCCGGAATTGACCTCATATATTGCGACCTCATCCTTAGATATCTCGTCATTCCACCAGTAGTTTGCACCTCCGGTACAGATTACAATCTTGATGTTTTCATTAAGGAAACCACATTTTTGCATCTCCTCAATATCTTCACTCGCAAGTCCTGCCTCTGATTCAAGATTGGAGCCTACCATATATACAAGCATAAGCTCACTCGCTTCGCCTGTAGCTACCATGTAATTATTGTAATTCTCCTCATATTCCGTTTTAAGTTCTGATTTGGTTGAGCGATTCGAAGCAAGTCTTCTTCTTGTCGCTTTACTGTCACCATAGTTTTTGTCCCCGCATCCAAAAAGCAAAATGCAAAGACATACCGAAAGCACAAATGCCTCAAGCCTTTTTCCCCTCATACTTTATCCTCCGCAAATATATATTTAAAACCTTTGTCATCTGATTTATATATTATTACGTTTGAAAAAAAGATGCAATAAAATCATGTAATTCTTTATGCATTTATTTATTGATTTAAGCTATAAATAATATATAATAGCATTAAAATAAATTATAACAGGAGCATAATCATGAAGAAAATCTTAGTTATATTAACCGGAGGAACCATAGGTTCCTCATTAAAGGATAATTATATATCTGTCAATTCGGATGATAAAAAATATAAAATCATTGAATTATATAAGAAAAAGTTTCCGAATTTTTCTTCCGAAACAGTTTTTTTAACCTCTGAGCCATATACCATACTAAGTGAAAACTTAAGCGGAAAATATATAAACAGTCTGATAGAATGTGTAAAAAATGCTTTAAAGGATAATCCTGACGGTATAATAATTACCCACGGAACAGACACTCTCCAATACTCTGCAGCAGCCATCGGTCTTGTCTTTAACAAGATAAATATTCCTGTTATTTTTGTTTCAAGCAATTATATATTGGATGATAAACGAGCAAATGGCCTTACAAATTTTGCACTTGCAGTAAATTATATTAACAGCAAAAAAAGCTGTGGTGTATTTGTTTCATACGACGGAAAAATTATAGACAGCCTAAGCCTGCTTAATCATCTTTCCTTCTCCGATAAGCTCTTTTCATTGGATACAAACGGCTTAGAACAGGTTGATTTTCTCATTGATAAAAATGCATATGGAAACATTTCTCTTACCGATACTTCGCCCGTGCTTTATATTAAGGCTGTTCCGGGGCAGGTATATCCGGATATAGACAAAGCACATATTAAGGCTGTTTTACTCGAAACCTATCATTCCGGCACCTTATGTACCGAAAGTCAGGATATTATGAATTTTTGTGAAACGGCTTATACATCCGGTATTCCGATATATGTTGTAGGTATGGAAGAAAGAGCACAATACCAAAGCACAAGTCTCTACAACAAGCTGCATTTCATAGTCTTGAAAAAAATATCTCCTGTTACAGCATATATGACTCTGTGGTTTAAATATAGTATATCAGAATAAAAGGAGCGTAAGATTATTCTTACGCTCCTTTTGCCTCATATCTATTACATTTCTTTTGTCTAAGCTGTTTTTTAAATTCACCGCTTTTTATGTCATCTATCCTTTGCTGTATGCGTTCCTTTACCATATCACTTATCTCTTTTTTCTTCATATGACCGTATTCCTCATAGTAAATCGGTTCTAAGAAATGCACCTGAGTGGTAACAGGCCTTATAGTATTAATATCCATGGATTTCCATGAATCATATAAAACAACCGGAATAATCGGTGTCTTTGATTTTAACGAGCATGTAAAACATCCATGCTTAAATTCCTGAAGAGTGTTTCTGTTATTGGTATACCCACCCTCAGGGAAAATAAGATATCTTCTTCCGTTTGCAACCTCATCAGCTATCTCATTCAATACCTTTATCTGCTGTCTCGGATTGTCAAATTCAATAGTCTTGGCACGAAGCAGTCCGCATATCTGTCTTGCTAACAGTCTGTCCGCTGATTTAGCCTCCCACAATACTGCACAGGTCGGCTTATGCTTGATAAGTATACCCAATGCATCATATTTCCCCTGATGATTTGAGTACATTATATAACCTCCCTCTTTAGGCAGGTTCTCTACTCCGTAACACTTTGTTCTTGTCATAGCCTTAAGCTTCATATGGCGCATTATTTTTATGGCACGTCTGTGGCACACTTCCTCCGAATATTTTTCCGGATGCCTAATCATATAGTTTGATTTCGGTATACTCCCAAAACCATAAATCAGGCTTGAGGCTACAACAAACTTAAATTTCAACTGTTTCATAATATCACCATTTATCCTGTTCTAAAACTTCATAACATTTTCTTTCTTTTTAATACCCACATTACAATTATACATATAAGAACAATAATTCCGCAAATTATATAAAAGCCATACGGTGTCTGCGAAAGCGGCATCCACCTGCCCGCCACGTTCATTCCGTATATGCCGGAAATTATGGTCGGTATAGCCATTACAATTGTTATGGCTGCCAGATATTTCATAATATTATTGAGCCTGTTGTCAATAACTGTTGACATAAGCTCCCTTGTACCTTTTATGATATCACGATAAATCTGCGTCATCTCTATAGCCTGTAGATTTTCTACAATCACATCATCCAAAAGCTCCTGATCCTCCGGAAACTTTTTGATACCGCTGTATCTGGTAAGTCTGTCTACAATCATACGATTCGCTCGAAGAGAGGTATCAAAATACACGAGGTTTGACTCGAGTTCGTGAAGGATTATTATATCAGAATCCTCAGTTGCTCCGCCCATTTTTTCTTCCATTTCAAGACGTTTCCTGTCAATTATCCTAAGATAAGACTGATAAAGCATGCTGGTACGATAAAGAATCTGATAAGTAAATCTTACCTTTTTCTTAGTCGTAAAATCCTTAAGCTTATTTATTATAAAATGCTTTATAACAGGTGTCTCCACAGAACATATGGTAATAATCGAATCATCCGTCCATATAATTCCAAGAGGTATGGTTGTATATGCCTCCTGATTGTGACGTATCTCAACCGTCGGAATATCAAAGATTATAAGAACATAATTGTCATTGATATCGACACGTGAAGATTCTTCTTCATCAAGAGCCGCTCTTATATCCGGCAAATCTATACCATAATGTTCAGAAATTTCAATACTTTCTTCCTGAGTGGGGGCTGTAAGATTAATCCACATTCCATTTTCATAATCTTCAATTTCTCTAAATATACCATCATCAGTTATATATCTGCTAATCATGGCCGTTACCCCCGTCTTAGTCTTGATAAATTTAGTTATTCCGACATCCCGTATCAGTCTGATAACCCTAAATTATATGATAACATAAGTTTTATTTAATTGTACACACTTTTTTCAGGTTATTTATTTATTATTGTTTTTTTAGCTTATTTTATCCCTACAACCTTATAATCCTGATCCTCAACAGCCTTCTTTAAAACATCATCTGCTACTTCCTTTGAAAATGTAACGACTGTCTCATTTTTCTCGTGACTTGGAACTGCCTCGGTTACCCCATCGATTGCCTCAAGAGCCTTCTTAACTCTTGCCTCGCAATGTGCACACATCATTCCTTCAATAGACATTATTTTCTGCATTTTATTGTCCTCCATTCCTGATTTTTCTGATTTATAATTTTCATCTAATATTTTTTCTTTTTTATCTGATGTATCACTATCAGATATTGATTGATTTTTCTCATCCGTATTCTTATCAATCTCATTTATTGTATCATCTTTATTTTGATCATCTGAAGATTTATTCTTTATCTTCTTAAGATTAAGTCTCAACGCATTTGTTACCACGCATACACTTGACATACTCATAGCCGCAGCACCAAACATCGGATTAAGAAGCCATCCAAATATAGGATACCACACACCCGCAGCAAGTGGAATACCAATTACATTATAAATAAATGCCCAAAAGAGATTTTCATGAATATTCTTTATGGTCGCCTTACTGAGTCTTACCGCTGCCGCTACGTCGCTTAATTCATTTTTCATCAAAACCACATCAGCCGAATCAATTGCTATATCTGTTCCGGAGCCTATTGCGATGCCCACATCCGCCTGAGTAAGCGCAGGTGCATCATTTATACCGTCACCGACCATAATAACCTTCTTACCCTGATTAATGTAGTCCGTAACAACCTTAGCCTTGCTTTCCGGCATAACCTCTGCAATTATCTCATCAACTCCTGCTTTTTTGCCAATTGCATCAGCTGTCTTCTTATTATCTCCGGTAACCATAACAACAGTTTTGCCCATAGCCTTAAGCTCACTTATGGCCAAAACGCTATCGTCCTTTAATACGTCTGCAACTGCAATAATTCCAAGCAGCTTATCCTCCTCGCAAAAAAGCATAGGAGTTTTTCCTTCATCCGATAACTCATCTATTTTTTTAATAACAACGTCGCTTAACTTTATCTTGTCGGATATATATCTGCGGTTTCCGGCATATATATTTTTTCCTGCTGTTTTTCCGCTTAATCCATTGCCTGCATGATTTTCAAATTCATCGATTTCCAAATTCGATAACGAAGAAATATCAATATTATTTTTAACTTCCTTTGAAGCATCTGAGCCTTCACAATATGCAACAACCGCTTTAGCCAACGGGTGCTCGCTTTTTTTCTCAAGTGCATAGGCAACTTCTATAAGATGCTTTTTAGAAAAGCCATCAATCGAGACCACATCTGTTACAACCGGCATACCTTTTGTTATGGTTCCTGTCTTATCAAGAAGTATCACATCTGCCTTACCGGCATTTTCAAGTGCAGTTGCATTTTTAAATAATATGCCATTTTTTGCACCTAAACCACTTCCTACCATAATTGCAACCGGAGTAGCAAGTCCAAGTGCGCAAGGACAGCTTATTACTAAAACCGATACTGCTCTGGCAAGTGAAAATCCGACATCAAATCCGGCTAAATTCCATACTATATATGTTACTATGGCAATGCCGATTACAATCGGTACAAAAACCCCCGAAACCTTATCGGCTATTTTGGCAATCGGAGCCTTGGTAGCAGCAGCATCGCTAACCATCCTGATTATCTGTGAAAGAGTTGTATCCTCACCGACCTTTGTCGCCTCGCAGGATACAAAGCCGGAAAGATTTATTGTTGCGGTCTTAACCTCATTTCCTACTTCCTTATCAACCGGTATGCTCTCACCGGTTAAGGCACTTTCGTCTATACTCGTACTGCCCGATACAATCCTTCCGTCAACAGGAATTCTCTCACCCGGTCTTACGACAAATGTATCGCCTACCCTTACCTCATTTGCAGGAACCGTTACCTCTTTATCATCACGAACGACAGTTGCAGTATCCGGTGCCAGCTTCATAAGACCTTTTATCGCATCCGTGGTTCTGCCCTTAGAGTAAGCCTCAAGCATCTTTCCAAGTGTTATAAGCACAAGTATCATAGCCGCCGACTCAAAATAGAACTCATCCATATAATGCTCTACAGCCGACATATCTCCACTACTCTGTGCATCTGTCATAGCAAAAAGTGCACACACACTGTAAATAAATGAGGCTCCCGAGCCAAGAGCAACAAGACTGTCCATATTTGGCGCAAGATGTCTGAATCCCTTAAATCCGCTTATGAAAAACTTTTGATTGATAACCATTATAATAACCGCAAGCAAAAGCTGTATAAGCCCCATAGCTACATGGTTTCCGTCAAAAAAAGCCGGAAGCGGAAATCCAAGCATCATATGCCCCATGGAAAAATACATAAGTATAAGCAAAAATCCAAGGGATACGAAGAATCTTTTTCTTATTGTTTTGAACTCTATGTTTTCGCCGGATTTATCACTTGAATTTACAGAGTTGTTTGTCGTTTTGTTTTTATCATTACCGGCATCATCTTTTAAGCTTGCACCATATCCCGCATCCTCTACTGCTCTTATAACAGTATCAGCGCTTACATCGCCAAAGACAGTCATGGAATTGGTCAAAAGATTAACGGCAACCGTGTCAACGCCATCAACCTTGGAAACAGCCTTTTCAACTCTGGCACTGCACGCTGCACAGCTCATACCGGTCACATCGTAACGCTGCATTGTATCATCTCCTAATAGGTTTATATTGTCTTGATATTTATGTTAAAATATGATTAATATTATTATTTGGACTGTTTCTCAATAATATTAAATGTTAGCACAATCTAACTTTTTATGCAAATCAATATTTATTATAACAAATTAATTTAAATTAAAATCTTTAACTTATAACCCATAATAATATAACCTCTTTTAATTAAAAACTTTACAACAATATATTTACAATGTTATTATTTCTATGAAATTCTGTTTTCAAGGAGAATCAGGGATATTATGAATAAAAAAGCTTTAATAGCAATGAGCGGCGGCGTGGACTCAAGCGTTGCAGCCTACCTTATGGTAAAGCAGGGCTACGAATGTATGGGTGCCACAATGAAATTATATACCAATTCAGACATAGATATTCCCAAGGGACATACCTGCTGCAGCCTTGATGATGTGGAGGATGCAAGATATATTGCACAGTCTCTTGACATACCTTACTATGTCCTTAATTTTTCCGACAGATTCAAAGAAGATGTTATGGATAAATTTGTATCCTGTTATGAAAACGGCATAACTCCTAATCCCTGCATAGACTGTAACCGTTACCTTAAATTTGAGTATCTGTTTAATCGTGCCAAAGAGCTTGGACTTGATTATGTAGTAACAGGACATTATGCCATAATTGAAAAAAACGAAGAAACCGGAAGATACTTACTTAAAAAATCACCATATCTTGCCAAGGATCAAAGCTATGTACTTTATTCATTAACCCAGGAACAGCTTGCCCACACGATATTTCCACTCGGTTCTATGAGCAAGGACGAGGTAAGAAAGCTTGCCGAAGAAAACGGCTTTATAAATGCAAGAAAGCATGATAGCCAGGACATATGCTTTGTACCTGACGGAGACTATGTAAAATTTATAGAAAACTACACAAAAAAACTATACCCACACGGAAACTTTATAGATAAAAACGGAAATGTCCTCGGTGAACACAAGGGCATAATCTGCTACACCATAGGTCAGCGCAAAGGTCTCGGCTTATCCTTTAGTGAGCCTATGTATGTAATGAATATAAACCCTGTTGACAATACGGTTATGCTGGGAACAAACGATGACCTCTTTACAAAGGAGCTTATCGCAGATGACATAAACTGGATTTCCATCGAAAAACTAACTGAACCTATGCACATCAAAGCAAAGGTTCGCTACAGACATACCGAAGCTCCGGCAACCGTCTACCCAATCGAAGGCGGCAAAATAAAGGTAATATTTGACGAACCGCAGCGCGCCATAACAAAAGGCCAGGCAGTAGTCCTCTACGACGGCGACCTCGTAGTCGGCGGCGGAACCATAATCGAAACGTAAATACTACTGCTATCGTGGTAAAATAAGCAAGTATATAAGAGCTAACCATCAATTTGCTAAATCAACGCACTCAAATTCTTTATCTGTGCTAAAAATCGAAAACTCGCTACGCTCAAACAGTTCGATTTTTTTAACGCACATATAAAGAATTTTTCGCTTTTGATTTAACGCAAATCGGGTTAAATGCTCCTATATACCTGCTTATTACCACCGATAGCAGTAGTATTTTCAATAGATATGTCAGCGTAAAAAAAAATTTGAGGGCTTATACAGGTGCTTAGCATAGCGTGAGCGACAGCGAGCTATGCGAGTACCTGTATAAGCCCTCAAATTTTTATGTATTATGCGACCACCTGATCCTTGCCGTGCTGTTTTCCGTAGTAGAGCTTTACGTCCGCCTGCTTTACAAGCTCATCGGCGGTCATGCCCTTCATAAAGGCTGCAACTCCTATAGTAATGGTTACTCTTATGTCATTATCCTCATATTTGGTTATGGAGGTCGCTACATGATTACAGATACGATGTGCAACATTGGTAGCCACCTTCAGATCCGATCTGATTAACACAAGGATTTCCTCACCGCCCCAGCGGAATACCAAATCCCCCTGTCTTACATCACTTGTTATTATGGCAGCGATTTTCTTTAGAACCTCGTCTCCGCAGTCATGTCCGTAGGTATCATTTACCTTTTTAAAGTCATCTATATCTGCCATAAGAATGCAGAAATTTTTGTCCTCAAGCTCGGAAAATTCTATAATATCATTGAAATACTTAGTCATGGAATTACGATTCAGAAGATGCGTCAGCTTATCATAATTTGCCTGCTCCTCAAGCTCTACATTTTCAACACGAAGATTCCTCTGCATATTTCTCATTTCTATTACATATAAAACGGCAAAATAGAGTAAAAATGCAAGAGCAATGATATTATTAAGATAAAAGAATATTTCTTCTATCGTACCGTTTATTTGACTCACCGGTTCACTGTGTCTTGTTATGACAATCATTGTCATATATATCACAGATATCATCAGGGATGTATATAAAGAAACCTTCAAATCGCTCTTTATCTCTTCAAGAGTATATGAAGCGTAGAAGCATATCGGAATCAAGGTAATTGTATATATCATAAATCCCGGATTCCAACCGGTCAGAATGGTCGCAAGCACAGAATGTGTCATTATCTCCACAATAAGAAAGACAAAAACATTTATATATTTTCCCTTTCTTGACCAGATTAGTCCGCAATAGGCATACATCAAAACTATAAATATATTATAAATAAAAAGTGGAGTAACTCCTGATATATAAAAAAGTATGAGGAAAATCAGATGCCCAAATGCAACAGTCAAAGACACAATCATATATTTTAACTTGTCACTTACTACAAAGCTACCGTTTTCAATACGCTTAAAAAAATTCATTTTTTCATTCATCTGAATCACCCCTCCCCTATATATTTAGATAATTCCGGCTATCTCCATCATAGCATGAAGCCTGATATCATAGGTATGCTCTTTTTTTATCCTGTCATGACCATTTTTTGCTATCTGCTTTCTTTCATCATCATGCTTAAGGTAGTAATCTATTTTATCCAGCAAATCAGGTATGCTCTCATATAAAACTATCTCTTTATCCACCTCAAAATACTCCGGTATCTCGGCCTGATAATTGGAAATCACAAATCCTCCGGCACCCATTAGGTCAAATATTCTAAGCGGAAGACCTGTCTTAATAGGCTTATTGGTCATATTGAGATTTATCTTACTGCATTTTATAATCTGTGGCATCATATTGTTGGAATCAGCTCCGCCACGGTTATGAATTTTAGGTATCATGGACGCATCGCTCAAGGTCCACAAATCCATATCAAATCTCTCACTTATTGCCCTAAGCACACGAATTCTCTCCTGCTCGGTACATTTATATCCAAGATACGTATCCGCAACTATCGCTCTTGTATCTTCCCTGTAATCTTCTGCAAGCGGAATCCAATCAGCATACTTTTTAAACTCGGCCGCCCACTCATCCGAAATGGAATCCTCAATAAAATTATATCCATATACATTGAGCTGAGCATCTATAAGCCCCTCTACATATCCGCGCATATAATCCGGCAGTTCTTTTTCTATAGAGTTATACCTTGTTTTTTCAGAGTAAAGAGAACCGACAAAGGATATATCACAATCATAATTTACATGGTCCTGCACTGTAAGCTTGATGCTGTCCCAGGTTGCAAGATCACATCCAAGCGGCATATAAAATATGCAATCCGGATTATATGGAGCAAATTTAGCATATTGCATCCTATCAAATAAAAATATTCTGTTCGTCGGATAATCTATGGTTTCAGAATATAGCTGAAACTGTGGACAATCCACTGTCCATGATATATAAGGAATTTTAAGCACCTTGCAGGTTCTTGCAATAATAGGTTGAAAATTAACCGAAAAAACACAGTCAGCATCGCGATTCGCCTGTATCACTCCGGCCAAAGCTTCAAGGTAGTCAGTATCATAATCCACACTATCAAACATTCTGTCAAAGGGCACCAGCGTATAACCAAGCCGCTTAATAGCATTGGTTATTCCGTCCTCACATATGCTGTTCCATCTGCAAAATATTACTTTCATTATTCAAGCTTTTCCTCCGCCTCTTCCACCGAAGAATATCCATAAAGCTTTGCTGTATTGGACATAATCATATATGCAAGATTTTTGCCGTCCTGATTCAGCTTTGCAATAAACCTTCCGTACAGTACCAGTGTATCATCCGAATATGTTCCTATTTCACCTCTTAAATAGGTTTCGTAAGAGGTATTATTATGACTGTCCTCATAGGTATGAATGCTTCTTGAATTTCCTGCCATCTTAGGATATTTTGCAGCAAATTCTTCCATCCACTCAATCTGTATTTTAATTATTTCCTCCTGAATGGCAAGCCTTTCCGGACTCCTGTAAGGAAGCTTTTCCTTTAACTCAAGGAACTCCTCAGGAGACGTACTCTCCATCATACGTGCATATTTTTCCGTAATGAGATTCCAGCCACTTGCGTCAGCTTCGGCAAGATCATTTCTATAACTGGTAAGAAGCTCTTCATTCCACGTCATATACTGACTTCTTCTCATAATTGAAAATGTATTCCAGTCATCCTGGCAGTCTGCACGTCCACCCTCATTGTCGACCTTGTCAAACTGATTCCATTCCCGAAGCACAATCTCTTCAATTAATTCCTCTGCCACCTTACTGAGCCTTCCTTCCTTAACATCCGAAACACTCGGCCTTTTTTTATTTTCATAAACATCACTTTTATCCTTATCCTCATTGACGTAGGCAAGAGATGCTATCTCTGATGCATAGGCATCCAAAAAAGTATCTTTTTTTCTGATTATACGTCTTTTATTCAGCTCATCGAGAATCAAACCTGCTATATCCTCAAAGGCTGTCGCTGTTTTATCGGCAACATTTATCATATAAGGACTGTACGAGGTATGCTCCCATGCATCCTTTTGAATCGGCTGCTCCGATATCTCATCCAAAAGCTTAACCGCCTTTGTAAGAACACTTACATCCTCCAGTCCACGTCTTAACCATTTATAATACGGAGCAAACTTTGCATTTAAAATATAAATAATATGCATTGCATTATCAATAGCCTTAGCCTTGCATATATTGGCTGTCGTGTAATCATGTCTTGCCATCATTCTGACATAGTTATACTGTCCGGCCTGTGAAAAATCATGTATATACTGAGCAAGCTTAAGCATTATTACTTTATTTGGATAGTATTCCTTCAGTGCAGTCCTGACTCTTGAAAATTCTCCCAAGTCGTCACGAAAAACTCTGCCGTTTATTGCCATACTTATTCTTTCCTCTGAAAGCCTTAGCCACATCTGTTCACTTAAGCTGTATTGTCCATAACCTGCCAGGCCACAAAGTTTATCATAAAATCCGCTACTATCAAGCACCGTATCGTAGAAACGGCCTATTGTGAATACGCCTCTTCTTTCGCTGAGCTTTTTATCATTATCTTCTCTTCTGAAGAAATCATTTCCAAAATTAGCTACAAGCGTATCGTATTCACGTTGAAGTGCCTCACCTATCTCTCCGTATATTTCATCCGTAAGCCATATACAAAAGCCCACTCCGTAATCATGATCCTTCGATATATCATCATCATATTCCATACAATCGGAGCCTTCTCCTACAAGTCCTACAGCAATTCTTGATTCATACTCCGGAAATTTTTCTTTAATCATCGGAGCACCATGCTCATAATAAAAGGTAAGACAGCGCTCCATATTATTTTTAAATTCCCTTTTATTGATAATATTCTTAAGTGAGCCCTTTTTCTCATCCTTCAATATACTATCCGCATCATCAAAATCATTCATTATGTGGTCATAATTTGCCAGCTCACTTCCCTGAATAGCCTTCTCATAATTGTCCTGAATCCTGAAATATGCATCGGTTTTTCCGACGTGTTTTTCTGTTTCCTCCAGTGCTCTTCCATAGTATTCAGCGGCTTCCATAAACTTATTTTTATAGTATAACGCATCACCCATGGCAGAAAGTGCCGCACTATAATGAAAATCTCTGCCTCCATCATTTTCATAAATAAGCAGTGCCTGTTCAAGATATTTCATAGCAGTATTATAAACCTTGTCGGAAGAAGTCTCATCCTTTTCCTCACGGCTCAGTCTAAGGAGAGTGACCGCAATATTAGTTCTTGTTGTCGCCTGCTCCATAACAGCTTTAGGATACTGGTCAACTATTTTCAAGGCCTTTCCAAGCATATTTGCCGCACTTACAAAATCCGAAAGCTCCTGATATAAAAGACTCCAGTTATTGTAAAGACTTGCATAGTTGAAGGCGTCCGGTTCAAGTTTATCATTATAAATTTTTTCAACATTTTCGTATAATTCCAGTGATTTATCAAGCTTTCCAAATGCCCTGTAAGCATTAGCTATATTAAGAAGCGTGGTGGCATACTCTACAGTTCCGTTGATTCCCTTACTTGCCATCAGCTCTAAGACCTGATTAGAATATTTATCTGCCTTTTCCCCCTGGCTCGTATCTCTGCAAAGACCTATCATTTCATTTAAGAGTGTAATTACCGAGTAGTAATCCTCCTCTTTATATGCCTCATCAATCTTATGAGCAAGAAATTCTTCAATGTCTTCCATCGAATCGACATCAAACATATTATCATACTGCATAAGTACTTTATTGATGTCCATTTTTTACCTCCTTAGTAACAAATAACCCCATAATATATAAATTTTATCACAAACAAACGCAATATGCAATTGTCATGTATACTTTAAACTGCATTTTATATAAAATTTTTACAATAGTTTTTTTATAATATCAAATGTTTTATCAAGCATTTCTTTATCTACATTTGAATAATTTAATATAAACCTGTGCTGCGTATCAGTCCTTTTATAATAATAATCCGAAATCGGCTGCATATGTATACTTTTCTTTTCAAATAACCGTTTCAATTCCTCATCCTTCTTTTTTGTATCAAACTGCAGGATAAAATGTAGACCGGAATTATTTTCAAGCACACAGCATCTTTCCGACAAACCGCTTTTTTTAAGACTGTCCATAACCATATTTCTCTGCCTCGAATAATGAAGTCTCATACGGTTTATATGCTTTTCAAAATATCCCTGACCTATAAATTCGGCAAGAGTATACTGTTCAAAATTGGAAACTGTACAGGAGTAAAATGAAAGCTCCCTATAGTATTTATTGGCTAGCTCAACCGGCAAAACCATATAGCTTACCCTTATGGTCGGAGAAATCGACTTTGAAAATGTATTTACATATATCACCTTTCCGCCTGCATCGATACTCTGAAGTGACGGAATCGGTTTTCCGTTTAACCTGAATTCACTGTCATAATCATCCTCAATTATGTATCTTCCCTTTTTTTCATTTGCCCATGCCAATATCTCGTAACGTCTGCTGATAGGCATGGTTATACCCGTTGGAAAATGATGCGTCGGACTTATATGCGCTACCTCAGCCTTTACTTCATTTAGTCCATCCACCGTTATACCGGATTCATCCATATCTGCATATGTACACCTTGCACCGTTTTTTTCGTATATCTGAAAAATCTTTTTATATCCGGGATTTTCCACGCAGTATAGCTTATCCTTACCAAGCAGCAAAAGCAGTATGCCGTAAAGATATTCCGTACCTGCACCAATCAATATCTGGGCAGGCTCAACCGCCATACCCCGAAACGAATAAAGATGAGCGGCAATTGCTTCTCTTATGGGTTTTATGCCTGCACAAAAAGACTTGGTCATAAGTGCGTCCTTATCCCTTGAAATAGTTTCACGCATCAGCCTTGCCCATATGGAAAAAGGAAAATTGTCCGGATTTATCTGATTACCCGATAAATCATAGATATATTCTTTTGCGGGCTCCGGAAGCTTTATATCTGAATTTATCCGAACAGCTTTTACTATCTTACTTTTATCCTTTATATCCGCGACATAATATCCCTTTTTGGCAATCGAATACATATAGCCTTCACTCATCAACTGGTCATATGCATTTTCAACCGTAATGGTACTAACCCCAAGATTTTTTGCAAAACTCCTTTTCGACGGAAGATGTTCATCCGGCATGAGAATTCCACACTCAATATCATTTTTTATAAGCAAATAAAGTTGTTCATATAAAGGTCTTTTTGAATCATCAAAATTATATGTAAGCATATTGTCTCCCTTAAAACTGAATATATCAAAAATATATTTTTTGAGCATTTCCTTATGTTCAGTTTGAGTGTATCATATTTGAAAAACATTTACAAGGAGGAAGATTTTTAATGGCTAATACACAGTACGAATTAAACAAAGGTCTTGCACAGATGCTAAAGGGCGGCGTAATCATGGACGTAACCACTCCTGAGCAGGCAAAAATCGCAGAAAAATCAGGTGCCTGTGCGGTCATGGCACTTGAAAGGATACCAGCCGACATACGTGCTGCCGGAGGCGTATCCCGCATGAGTGATCCCAAAATGATTAAGGGCATACAGGAGGCGGTCAGCATACCCGTCATGGCAAAATGCCGTATAGGACATTTCGCAGAAGCCCAGATTCTTGAGGCGATAGAGATAGATTATATAGACGAATCCGAAGTGCTCTCTCCTGCAGATGATGTATATCATATAGACAAGAGGAAATTTAAGGTCCCGTTTGTATGCGGTGCAAGAGATTTAGGCGAGGCACTCCGCCGTATAAATGAAGGCGCATCCATGATCAGAACCAAGGGCGAACCCGGAACAGGTGATATAGTTCAGGCAGTCAGACATATGCGCAGGATGAACGAGGAAATTGCCCGTATTACTTCACTTAGAGAGGATGAATTATATGAGGCCGCAAAGTCGCTTCAGGTTCCTTATGGCCTTGTGCTTTATGTACATGAAAACGGAAAGCTGCCGGTAGTTAATTTTGCCGCAGGAGGTGTAGCAACTCCTGCTGATGCCGCACTTATGATGCAGCTTGGCGCCGAGGGAGTATTTGTCGGTTCAGGCATATTTAAATCAGGTGACCCGGCAAAGCGTGCCGCTGCGATCGTAAAGGCTGTGACAAACTATACCGATGCAAAACTTATCGCAGAATTATCCGAGGATTTAGGCGAAGCTATGGTTGGTATAAACGAACAGGAGATTAAACTCATCATGGAAGAAAGAGGCAAATAAAATGAAAATCGGTATACTTGCTGTTCAGGGCGCATTTATAGAGCACCAAAAGATGCTTGAAGATTTAGGTGCTGAGTGTGTGCTGCTTAGAAAAAAGTCAGATATAACGGACGATATAGACGGACTGGTTCTTCCCGGCGGTGAAAGCACCGTTCAGGGAAAGCTGTTACGTGAGCTTGATATGTATGAGGTTTTAAAGGATAAAATCGAAAACGGACTTCCCGTGCTTGCGACCTGTGCCGGCTTGATACTTCTTTCCGAGGAGCTTTCAAACGATCCAAACACCTACTTTGCAACACTTCCTGTCATTACAAAAAGAAATGCCTACGGAAGACAGCTTGGAAGCTTTAAAAAAATCGCCAATCTAAATGAGATTGGCGGTTTTGAAATGATCTTTATAAGAGCTCCTTATATAGAAGCCGTTAAATCTACTGATGTAAAAGTTCTTGCAGTCATAGATGATTATATCATTGCCGTAAGATATAAGAATCAGCTTGCACTTACATTTCATCCTGAACTCGGAGAAGACAACAGGGTGCACAGATATTTTCTTGATATGGTCAATAATTCTTAGGTCAGATACCGGTATATCTAGTCGCTAAAATCAGTATCAAGCGCAATCTGTAACGTATAGTCCGGATATTTTTTATTTACCTCTTTAACTATATTTTGGTAAACCTCTTTTCTGTCCGGTGCATCAAAGCTTACCACTACATCAAAACGTATGGTTTTCTTTTCCTCATTAAGATAAAAGCCATGCATCTGAAGCGCATACTCATTTTTAAAAACTATTTTGCTGACATCATCACGTACCTTTGCAGCATAATCGTTTTTTGTATTGACCGAATAAACTCCGATAGCTGTAAGTATAACATTGTGCTTTTCAAATACAGCTATGGTAATCTGCCTTAACAAATCATCAAGGTCATAGGCGGTATATGTATCAGGTACCTCCACGTGAACCGAACCGTTAAATGCGTTTGGTCCGTAGTTATTTAAGATAAGGTCATATGCTCCCTGCACATCAGGAAACGAGGTAACAGTTTCCTTTATGGCAAGAGCAAGCTCTCTGTCTATTCTCTCACCGAGAAGCTGAGATATGGTTTCTCTTAACATATCTATACCGGATTTAATAATTATGATTGAGATAACAGCACCAAGCCATGCCTCAAGCGAAAGTCCGGATAACTGGAATATAACCGCTGCCACAAGTGTCGAAGCAGATATGACAGAATCCATGGTTGCATCCTGACCGGAATTAACGAGTGCATCCGAGTTGGTTTTCTTTCCCATTGCCTTTACATATCTTCCAAGCACAATTTTTACCACAACCGCTACCGCAACTATTACAAGTGCCACAACCGTATATTCAGGCTTCTTAGGTGCAATTATTTTCTTAATTGATTCTATAAGTGAGGTTACACCTGCATAAAGAACCAATACCGCTATAACCATCGCGCTAAGATACTCAACCCTTCCGTGTCCGAAGGGATGCTTCTTATCCGGCTCCTTTGCCGCAAGCTTTGTACCGATTATGGTTATAAGCGAGGATGCTGCATCCGTTAAGTTATTTACAGCATCCATTATAATTGCTATCGAATGTGTAAGAAGTCCTACAACAGCTTTAAACCCCGATAAAAAAACATTTGCCAAAATACCTATAACACTTGTACGTATAATAATCTTGTCTCTGGATATTATTTTTTTCGAGACCTCTTCTGAATTAAGTGCATTTTGTGCTTCCTGTATATTTCCCATGAATTATCTCCTTATGCTTACCGGATTTTATCAATAAATCAATTTACAGGTACTCATAGCCTTTGAGCACCTGTAAAATCATCCTGTCTTATATATAAGCTTAAATATATAATTCTCTTATAATCCTGAATCTGCTATAACCGCCTTAAGAGTATCTGCAGAAGCTTTAAGTGCTGCCATTTCATTTTCATCAAGTTCGATTGGAAGGAGTGTATCAACACCCTTTTCACCGACTATAGCCGGCATGGAAAGACATACATCCTCAAGTCCGAACTGACCTGTCATAAGCGTAGAAACCGGAAGTATAGAACGCTCATCTCTTATGATAGCCTCACATATTCTCTTGATTGCCATACCTATACCATAATAGGTTGCGCCCTTTTTATCTATTATCTCGTAAGCAGCATTTTTAACCTGCTCCGCAAGTCTTCTTGTCTCATAGTCATGATCCGTAAAGCCTCTCATCTCGCATACCTTATGGATTGGTACACCGGATACATTTGCAGAGGACCATGCAGCAATCTCGGAATCTCCGTGCTCACCGATTATAAATGCATGGATACTACGACTGTCAAGGTCAAGATGCTCACCAAGAAGATACTTAAATCTTGCAGTATCAAGAACTGTACCTGAACCGATTACTCTCTCCTTAGGGAAGCCTGAAAGCTTAAGTGCAGCATAGGTAAGCACATCAACAGGATTTGCAACAATAAGAAGTGTACAATCCTTATTGTACTTAACCACCTCAGGAATAATTGACTTAAATATTCCTACATTTTTCTTTACAAGGTCAAGTCTTGTCTCGCCCGGCTTCTGAGCGGCACCGGCAGTTATAATAACGATTGACGCATCTGATATATCCGAATAATCTCCTGCGATTATCTCTACAGGCTTTGCAAATGGGATTCCATGGCTTATATCAAGCGCCTCTCCCTCTGCCTTGTCCTTATTGGCATCAATAAGAACTATATCCGAAAATAATCCTGACTGCATAAGTGCATACACTGATGCCGAGCCTACGAAGCCGCAGCCTATCATCGCACATTTTCTACTATCCAATTTCTTCTTTGACATATCTATACCTCCTTATATCATATGAGACTTGGAATTATAGATAAGTATATCGTAGGCACGCTTTCGCTACCCTCACCTCGCAGTGGTACTAAACTCGAAAAGACCTCGTTAAGTACCGGCGGGTTCACAGTACCTACTTATATACTTATCTATAATTCCAAGTCGCTATAGTTTTATGGTAATATAATACAATTATAATATGTATATTATCAAGTGTTTTTTAGTATTCTTTTGTTATTTTTTCGACACCGTATTCTTTCATAAATTGCTTTAAGTCGGCATCGGTTCGGATTAGTGTTATGTCGTTGAATTTACCGGTGGTTTTATCTTTAAAACCGGCGACACGCTCTCCGGTACATATGCTGCATCTGAGTACCGGTATCTGAGTTTCTTTGTCATAGGTTTTGAAATTCTTTTTATTTTTGAAAAGCATTTATGCCACTTCCTTTATTTCAATCCATGCCGTTAGTTTTTCGACAAATCCGCTGTATCATAATGAACCGAAAACTCATTTTTATCATAGGTTCTGAGGAATTCTGTCATGATACGATTTATAACATTTTCAACCTCTGTCAAGGAAAGATTCATAAGAAGTATCGCATATTGTGTACTGCTGTACTTAGTTATAACGTCCACGTTACGAATCGAATTAACAACTGCCTTTTGCAGAAGTTCCATAACCCTGTCTTGTTCATCAAGCGATGCCTTGGCACCCTTAATTTGCGATACGGTAAATAATGCAATCTGAACCTGCATTTCATTGCGCTCGGCAAGGGAGCTGATAAACTCATACATTTTTCCAAACTCGGGATAAGCAGCTACCAATCCACCCTTATAATGCTCACGGTTTTGTATAATCTCAACAAGCTTCTTTAGGTCAGCGGCAGGATCTGAAAGTTCCTCGCTGTTATAATCAACCGGGCGATGACAATAATAAGTATTTCCGCCATTTTGCTTTGCCACATAAAGTGCCTTATTAGCATTTTCATAGAGGAACATAACCTTATCCTTTTCAGTAACAACCTCAGTTATACCTATTGAAACCGAAATTCTGCTCACACGGCTATCAGTCTTGGCAAGATTTTTTATGCGCTCAAGAAAAATCTCTGCCAGCTTTTCAGCCTCAGCGGCATCACTTACTTCTGAGAAGTAAACCACAAACCCATCCGCACCAAAACGCGAAATAATCTGGTTTTCCGCTAGATTCCTAATCTGCTCCACTACCTTCTTAAGATAAATATCTCCCGCTATAAAGCCCTCGATATCATTTATTTTATGAAAATGGTCTATATCAAATATAAGCAGACAGCCGGTTCCGTTTTTTGCTATAGAATTCTGGATGGCTGCTTTTCCGCGGTCTCTTCCATAGGTGCTCGTAAGCTCATCTAATTCATCCTTATTATCTCCGCCACGATCCTCCGCTATGTCAATTACCCTGGATAAGATAGTAGAGGTCTGTTGTACAAGCTCTGTTTCGGCATCCGGATTAACCTTTGGCAGTCGGTCTTCCCTTATAAGCCTCATCATTACATTTGTTATTTCGGCATCCCACTGTGTACCGCAGCCCTTTTCAAGCTCATCCAATATCTTTTCCTGAGGAAGATGTCTTCTGTATACACGATTTGAAGACATAGCATCATAAGCATCCGCTACTGCAATTATACGTGCCAGATATGGTATTTCATCACCGGATATCCCGTCCGGATAACCCTTTCCGTCTATACGCTCGTGATGATATTTTGCGCCGATTTCAAGGCCGGGAATCATATCAATATCCTTAAGTATCTCTGCGCCTGCAGTAGTATGTCCCTTCATAATCTGATACTCTTCATTCGTAAGCTTGCCCGGTTTATTTAATACCGAATCAGGAATCCCGATTTTTCCGATATCATGTAAAAGGCCGATTATCCTGATATTTGTAACCTCAACATCAGACATACCGAGTTCCCTTGCAATTGTAGCCGAATACTCGGCAACTCGTTTTGAATGACCTCTCGTATATTCATCCTTGGCATCAATTGTATTGGCTATGGTGGTTATGGTCTGCATAGTCATACGTTCTATGTCCCGATTTCTTTCGGTAAGCTCCTTATTATACTTTTCATTGGTTTTATGTATCTCATCATAAATTCTTGTTGCCAGATATGAGCCAAGAAAGCATAAGAATAAAAGTGCAAGCTGTATCTCTATGTCTTTACTGTTTTCCGTTGTTATTTCACCACGACTGTATCTTAAAAAGATAGAAATTATATTCAAAACAGTTGCGCATATACCCGTTACAAGAATAATTATCGGCTGATGATATAAGACCAACAGAGAAAGCATAGGAAGTATATATGAAAATACCATAGTTGTACTTCCTGTAATCATAACAAAGATATACATTATAAAATATCCACTGACAATGGTGTATCTTAATGAATATCTATCCGGTTTTTTCAGATAAAGGATTAAAACGATAATTGCCGGAACAGCAGTCACAAGCATAAAGATAAAAAGATAGCTCATGCTTCGCTGACCTTTTACCACTTCAAGCGTATAGCTCACAAAAAGAATGAGCACAATCAGCATCCATCCGTATACAAGGTTTCGATTTATCTTTTTGACATGTAAATCGTTCAATTCATTATCCTCCATAATAATTTCACACTTCTGTCAATTAATATAAAGCCACTCCGTTGCCCTGCATATAGCAAGGTCTTCCTTCCCAGTCAGTTGTCTCTTTATCGGTAAGCAGTGTTCCATCTTCATTGGCATATCCATATCCTCCTGCTATGCCTTCTGCCTCGGTTCCGTCAGCCCACTGTACTGTTTCCGAAAATTGAAACCACTTGCCCATCTCCATAACACCATATGGGTTTGCATAATAAAGAAATGTTCCTGTTTTATCATATGTAAGAACATCCACATACATATATCCGTATACGTCAAAGAAACAATAGTCATCTACCGCGTCGCCGGCTATAGTCTTTTTAACATTTGCAAAATCAGAAAAAACCTCATGTCCGTATTTATCAAAATAAATAACATGCTCTCCGTCAGGATGATATGTGAGTCTGTCCTTCATCGCTGTTCCATCTGCCTGAAAATAATATGTATAAGTTCCGTCACATTTAAAATCGTCTATAACCGCTTCGTCATTTGAATCTGTACAGGTTACATCTCCGTCTTCATCTCTTGTAAATGTGTATCCCTCATAGGTTGCAAATTCGCCGACTGTTATATCATCTGTTGAAGTATCAGACTTATCCGTGTCCTTAACCGGTACTGACTGTGAATCCGCCTCATAAGAATCAAAGCCCACTACATTAAGGCCGCTGACACCTGCAGTTTTCACAAGCTCATTCCACACAGGAAATGCTTTTTTTACAGCTTCATTAATAAGTACATTGGTCTGCTCATCGTCCTTACTGTAATTATCCGAATATGTTTTTTCAAATAACAGTATATCGCCTGACTTATACGTCGTTCTGTCAAAGCCCTTACATACACCGTTCCATAAACCGACATTATCAAAATTATCAGTACCCATATTTTCCAAAATATTCGCATCCAAATACACTGTATTATCATCCGCATTGTACTCAAGCATAACAGATAAGTTATCATCGGAATAATAATATTCAATTGCCGGGAACCCATTTTCCCCGTTTAATGTTATGGTAGCATTAATATCCGAGCTCTCATCTGCAATATAATTATGCTCATATAAATAATTATACAGTGTTTGAACTCCGTCGGTGCTATAAACGGATATATCCGTTTCTTCGATATCGGTCATCTCCTTTGCACCTGCCGTTAAACCTGTAGCTGAGGCTGCCGTTACAAGCATAACTCCACATAAAGCTGCTGAAATAAATTTTTTTAATCTCATACTATCCTCCCTATTATTACCGGAGTCGGCTTTAATTCCGATTCCGGTATATTTATATATTTATTATTTAATTGGTTCCCGGTGTTCCCGGCTCAACCGTCATATCATAGATAAGGAAATTCGACGGTTCCTTGTTCGTATTTCTGTCGATATCATATTCTCCGCCGTCGTTTACATTGAGAACCTCATTCATGGTAATTTCGGAACGGTCAAGGAAGGTTGGATCACTGATAGCTTCACCTCCGTAATTGCCAAGTCCGTGGTCAAAGTAAATCGTATGATGATCATAGGATTCGAACTCATTCATCTTCCAGCTATCCGTATTTTTGTCATATAAGAACCACATATAACCTTCCCATACACCTGTATCCTTATTGTAACCAACGGATGATACCTTTTCCTTTGTTCCACTGCGTACACTGGTACCACTGTATTTAAATACCGTAGTATACTCATATCCTTCCGGTACCGGGCAGTAATAATCCTTGAAATAAAGGTGTGGCATCTGTCCGCTTGGAAGGTTGCCGCCCTCGTTTTTGTAATCGTCTACCGCATCCTCGAATGTAAGTCCCGGATAAAAAAACTCCCATGCATTATAATATCTGCCCTCAAACCATGCATTATAAAAATGTCCGACAGAACCCCATCCATTTGTTCCCTCTGTATTGGAGCCGTCATCATAAAGGAAGGTATATCCGGTTCCGCCTCCGCCAAATATCGAAGTAATAAGAGCAAGTCTTACATAGCTTCCCTTTGCTCCCACCTTGCTTCTTATACTTGCCCATGTAAGGATATTTTCGCGATTATCCGGTATTGTGAGTGAATCATAATAATTGATTTTAGCTGCCAGACTTTCCATGGTATAATTATTATACAAGTCTCCCTTAGCCCCATCAAACGAGAAAAAGTCAACTATCATATCCTTTTCTATACCCTGACCTTCTCCGCTACCTGCACCGCCATAGGATCTCGTTTCACCGTTATATGTTATATCAACAAGATAATGCGCACCGCTGTTCCATGCGTAGGTTGCCGATGAATCTATTCTTTTGGCCGTGCTCGCCATAATGCTCGGGAATCCCAAAGAATCATATCTGAAAGGATATAAAGCACCTACAAGCATGGCAGTTGAACTTTCTCTGTAATAAGGGTCCTGAATATAATATATCTGATCTATATGAGGTGATGTAGATATACCGTAATACGAACCTTCATTCTTCTTTTGTTCGCCTAAGACATATGTACCGCCATATAAACAAATTGAACTAAATCCTCTTTGTACCGCAGACATCTTATCAAAAAATTCTGTTTTATCCAATGTATATGTCTGTATCAGATAATCAACATTATCAACAAGCGCAGGCACTTCTAAGGTAATATTCGTATCATTGTAGTTATAATTTTTACTGTATGTGGTTTTTCCGGTTGATATATTATAGACCGGAGTCTTACTTGTTAGTGTCGCTTCCTGAAGCTTAAGTGTTCCGCCGTCCGTATAAGAACCTGTAGCTATATATCCACCCTTAACACGTGCGGTTTCTTCATTCTCGTACTTTACATCTGCAAATATCTTCTGTACAGGAGTTATACTTCCGGTGGTATCCGAATACTTGGTTGACTCATCAACAAATCTAAAGGTATCCGGATCAGGATTATCGGTCTTTATATAGAAGTATTGATTAAAAGGCTCAAGTAAAGGAATTATCTCATATGTATAATCCGAAGCTATTTTAACACCATTGCCATTGTTGCCATTGCCATTGTCGCCGTTGCCATTGTCGCCGTTGCCGTTTCCTCCATTACCTCCGTTATTGTTGCCGCCGTTATCGTTTCCGCCATTACCTCCGTTGCCACCATTATTTCCATTTCCGCCGTTACCGTTTTGAGAAGGATAGGTATAATAAAGCTCGCTATCATCAATGCCGAGGTCTTCCGTATATGAATAATTATAATCAGGATTCGGTATAAATGTTGACATCTTGCTCTCGTCACCGATACTTGCAGGATCAACTATACCACAAGGGTATGCATAACCGTATGTTCCTTCCGTTATACCAAAGGCTTCTGCTACAGGACCGGCATCGCCTGCAAACTGAAACCAGCCACTGCACTCCATAACGCCGTAAGGATTGGCATAATAAAGATTAGTACCTGTCTGGTCATACGTAAGGAAATTAACATACATATATCCATAGACATCAAAGAAACATAAATCATCCACATCTTCACCGGCTATGCTTCTTTTTACACGTCTGAAATTGCTGAAGGTTTCATGCCCATACGCATCAAAGTATATAATATGCTCCCCATCAGGATGATATGTAAGTCTGTCCTTCATCGGAGTTCCGTCTGCCTGAAGGAAGTAAGTATACTTGCTGTCGCACAAGAACGAGTCAACAATAAGAGAATTATTTAAGTCATATCTTACACCATTCCAATATCCACCGTTTATTGTTATGTCGTAATGCTTCGCTTCAAATGCCGCATTTACATCTAAAGGTGCTTCAAACGTCACAAAAGCACCTATCGCCATAGCAGCTGACGCACCTAAAGCGATTGACCTTTTTAAAAAATGTTTTTTGAAAATTTTTTTCATTCTGAAAAACCCCTCCTCTAAATTTTAATATTACGATTTGATTTATAGTAAATACGGATTACTTTGTGCCAAAAACTGATTGCCGCCGTATCTTATACAATATACCTTTATAAGATTAAGAAACGCAAAGGTGAGAGCACGTAATAATCCCTCCTTCATCTGCGGATTCGGAAACATTTTATTGTTTATATAAGGAGCTGAAAGCTTTCCTATATCTATAACCTGCATACCATCGGTTATTCTGATATTGTCAGTTCCGAAATAAACTATATCAACTATATGTGATAACGGTATGCGGATATTTTTCGATAAATCAACTATGTATTTAGTGGTAAGCATAATACCTCTTCCACCCATAAGGCCCTGCGGGCAGTTAAATATAATTCCGTCACCCTCATACGCTGCCGCCTGAAGCATATTCTGCTTTGGAGAAAGCGGAACCTTTTCACCCACAGGATCACCATAAATCCATATAGAACGATATGGATTTATAGGAAGTGCATCCCTTTCTTTTTTTATTATTTCAATAAATTCCGGAAGCGGAATATCCTTCTTAAGATAGCTAATGTAAATAGGATCGTTAAACAGGTTTCCATACATACATATGTTTTGATAATAATTTCTTATGTAGTTTGCATATGTAGAAAATTCAGGATAATTTGCCGTATCTGAAAGCTGAAGCTCGGAAAGCTTATTCCTTAAATACGCATAATTTGCCGCACTATAATTGGCATAATCAAATCCTGAAAGCTCGCTCTCGGCTATCTTTTTGTCAAAATCCTTAGACGCTCTTCTTTTTTCTGCAATTCCCGGATAGAAGAATTCAAGTCCCCAGAATTTCAGAAAGCCCTCAAAATTATCATTTTCTTCTCCGATAAGCTGCCAAAAAATATTATCATAATACTGTTTCTCACCGGGATATTCGTAGATAGCCTGAACTATCTGATTCGGATTAGGATTGTATCCCTGAAAACTCATAGAATAAGTTTCAGCAGCCCTGCTTCTTGATATTAATATCTCTTTTCCAAATATATTATTTTCGGTCAGTTCATTTAAAAATGCATTATAAATATTGATAATACAGGTTTTTACAGCTTCACACATTATCATTCGTGTTCTGTCATCTTTATAAAGCGCCATGAGTGCATTTCTTGCTTCAGAATCCAATTGGTTTTGATTTGCAGCATAGCTCTGCTGTCCCTTCATCATAAGTCTTTGCTGATAGCCCGCCATAATCTGTGCCTGTGCATTTAATGTCATGGCAATCTGAGCATTATAATCAAACTGCATCGCTCCCTGATATTTGGTAAGAAATCCTTCCAACGACATATTTATGCTATTTTCAGCAAGAAGATTTACTGCATAACCAGACATTTCATTTATAAGTGAAATCGCCTGTCCCTGCATATAGTAGATAACTTCATTCAGGTTTTTATTGCTCTGATATAAGCTGTTAAAATTATTAAACGCTTCATTGGCTCTTCTTACAAAGGTTCCTAATTGTACTGCTGCCTTTTCAAAATTCTCCGGATATGTTTTTTTATTTTCCAAAAGGGTAAATTCCATATCTGTGACCGACCTCCTCTTTTTGTATCTGTATACTTTTATACAATTAATTCTTTTTTGAGCTAATCTATCCAGACTATATCTGTAACATATATAACCTCACATGCACCATCTCCGGTATCGTATCTTGTTGTACTTGAATTCCAGAAATAGGTTTTACCCCTTTTATTTTCGGCATCAACATTTACAAGATATCCGGTTATTTTTATATGATCACCTTTTTTGATTTTTTTAATTTTCCTTTTTACCGACTTATCCGCTGGTATAAGATGATTATTTGACAAATGACATGCAACATAATCCTCTCCGCCTATATCATCCAACTCATCATAGGAATTTACCTTCCAGTAAACCCACCTTCCATGCTGACTCCAATGAAAATTAATTTTATCGTTATACTCAGCAACCTTTCCCCACGCAAGAGCTATGTCTCTTGGTGCAAGTCTGTCATCAAGTCCAAATCCATAGTAATTTTTAGTATGGACTACAAGAGCTTCTATCTCATATGAATAATTTGCATAAATCGAAACCTCATAGCCATTTACTTCTTTTTCAAAATACCTGTAAGTTTCCTCCTGAACAGGCTCCCCAATTCCCGCAATTCCTCTTCGTCTGCCTATATTCGGAACAGTAATACCGACTATCGCAATTAAAGCAAACACCGCTATTATTACCATAGTTTTTTTATCAATATTAACTTTAGGCTTCATCTTTTTCGCTTCCTGAACCGGAGTAATCTGAGGTGAAAAAAGATCTGTCAGGATATCATTTTTATCTTTTGCTTCATGTATGGTGTCTTCCTTTATAAAGGTTCCACAATTATCACAAAAATCCGAACCATCCGGTATATAGTTTCCACAAACAGGACATTTCATTACATTTTTCCTTTCGAGATGATAATAATATTAATATTATATCATTAATTGTTATTTTTGTAAGCTATTAGTTCAATCTTTTAAGAATTATTTTTATTTTACGGCATACCTGCCCCATACAGAACAAAAGTGTAACTCGTGACACTTCGTGCGCGAGCGGTTGCGCAGCAAATTTTCCTATCCGCGAGCTGTGCATTCTTAGCGGAGCGGTTTTGCTTTATAGGAGAACTTTCCTATAAAGCAAAAACAGCTTGATAATTATATATGTATCAAGTTATAATCTAAAAGTAATTATTACGTTTTTTAAGGGGGAATCAACGTGAATAAAAAAGTAAAAAAAATAATGTCACTCGTTGTTACGTTTATTCTTACGCTCGGTATAGTCAGGCTGCCTGTTTATGCACAGTCAACTCTTCCTAAAATTACCGGTGTAAGCCTGACATCTGACGGCATATTATCGTGGGATGTTGTAAGCGGTGCGGACAGCTACTGGATAGGTCTTAACGGTTCAAGCGTTTCAAATGGAAACAATACTACTTTTGATTTGCACGACACAAGCCAGATTAACGAAAACACACCGGAGATATGTACGCTTGTAATCGAGGCATACAATTCATCAAGTGACGAATATGTCGCTCGTTATAATTGCAGGATAAAATACAGCTCTGCTACCGATACCTTCGATCTTCTTCCGATAAAAGAATGTTCGGTTAAATTTTATACCGATAAAAACACTCTGTACCAAGAACAAACAGTAGAAGAAGGTGCCCTTGCGCAGGAAATAGACACACCTGAAGACAAAGAATGTTATATATTTAGCGGATGGGAATATGAGGATGGCACTCCTTACGCCTTCGGAAATGTAATAACAGATGATACAAATCTATATACCATATGGACACCAACACACGATTTAGAAAAAGTTGAAGCAAAGCCTGCAACAGAAACCCAAACCGGAAATAAAGAATATTATGTATGTGCAAAGTGTGGGAAACTCTTTCTTGAAGATTCGACTAATGAGGTATCTCTTGCAGATGTAACAATTCCTGCATTAGGCACAAAACCGAATAATCCAACCACACCCGATGTTCCTGCTGCTTTGGATAAACCGGATAATCCAACTACACCTGATGTTCCTGCCACTCCGGATATCCCAAGCTTTAATCCTGTTACAGATGAAGAGGGCTGTTTTGCCGAATATCAGGGATTTAAATTTTATATTGATGACGATGAAAACATAACCTGCCGAACCGCAGCAGACGGAAAGCCTGTTATAAATGATTTTAAGTGTGACGGCACTTATACATATTATTTCCAGTTTGATGGAACTGCCATGAAGGACAGACTTACCTATCATCCTGATGGTGATCACGTTATATACTTCGATGCAAACGGACACGAGGTATTCAATGACTTTGCAAATGTTAAGAAAACCATAGCAGGGGATGAAGTTGACGATTATTGTTTCTTTAATGTATTTGGATATATGTATGTGGATGTTGTAACCTACGACAAGACAGGAACCGTACTTTATTATGCCAATGCTTATGGTGTACTTGAAAGAGGTAAATGGTTCCAATTTTCAGATAATGTAACCTGGGCTGACGGACGTGAAGGAACAGAATTTATAGGCGGCTATGGATGCGCCAATGCAGACGGTACGTTGCTTGTTAATACGCAAACTACCGATTGGGAAGGCAAAAGCTGCTACCTGCAGGGCAACGGAGTGGCATTATATTGAAAATCCCGGGGTATAGCCATATCCAAGTAACTTCCGGAAGAATAAGCAGATTGTGGCTAACAGAACACGAGAAAATGCCACAATTTATAGCCACATCCAAGTAACTTCCGGAAGAATAAGCAGATTGTGGCTAACAGAACACAGGGAAAAGCCCTGATTTATAGCCACATCCAAGTAATTTCCGTAAGAATAAGCAGATTGTGGCTAACAGAACACGAAAAAATGCCACAATTTATAGCCATATCCAAGTAATTTCCGGAAGAATAAGCAGATTGTGGCTAACAGAACACAAAAAAATGCCATGATTTATAGCCACATAAGAAAAATACCGGATATTATCATGCGTAGCGTGTCGGCTGGATATGGGTGTAACTACCGGCTCAGAAACTTAATGAAGGAAAAAGGGATTAAAAACATTTGCATTTATGCAAAAATGATTTTAATCCCTTTTTTCTGAAATTATATTGAGCTTAGTGAGCCTACGTCGAAAACGAGCGAGAGCGTGTCCTTCGAAGACCTGATATATGATGAGCATCCTTAAGGAAACTACATCCGGCAGTTACACCCTCTATATCCTGCCGAACGTCTACCCGTCAACCCGATATTTATACAGTGTTCCATTGACTGTTGTATAGGTCTGCGTAGAATCCGTTTGCTGCAAGAAGTTCGGCGTGGGTTCCGCTTTCCACGATGTCGCCGTCCTTCATGACAAGTATACAGTCTGCATCTCGTATAGTTGAAAGTCTGTGAGCGATTACAAAGCTGGTTCTGCCTTTGGTAAGGTTGTGCATACCTCTTTGAATTCTTGCCTCGGTTCTTGTATCTACACTTGATGTTGCTTCATCAAGTATGAGTATCGGACTGTTGGCAAGCACGGCTCTTGCTATGGTAAGGAGCTGTCTTTGTCCCTGTGATACATTGGTTGCATCCTCGTTTAACTCAAAGTTATAGCCATCCGGAAGTGTGGATATGAAGTGGTGTGCATGCGCTGTTTTTGCTGCAGCGATTACCTCCTCATCCGTTGCATCCTGACGTCCGAATCTGATATTTTCCATAATTGGGCCTTTAAAAAGCCAGGTGTCCTGAAGTACCATTCCAAATGCCGAGCGGAGCTCGCGTCTGTTAAAGTCCTTTACATTATGTCCGTCTACCTTGATTGCTCCGCCGTTTACATCATAAAAACGCATCAAAAGCTTAACCATAGTGGTCTTGCCTGCGCCGGTAGGTCCGACTATGGCGATGGTCTGTCCCGGCTTAACTTCACTTGAGAAGTTATGAATGATTATCTTTTCAGGGTCGTAGCCAAACTGTACATGGTCAAAGGTCACCTCACCCTTAACCTCATCAAGTCTTATAGGGTTATCTATTATCTGAACTTCTTCTTCCTCATTTAAGAATTCAAATACTCTTTCAGCCGCTGCAGCCATAGACTGCATCTGATTCATAACCTGCGCAGCTTGTGTTATAGGCTGGGTAAACTGCTTTACATACTGAATAAACGCCTGTATGTCACCGATTGTAATTACGCCCTTTATGGCAAGCATACCACCGGATATTGCAACTCCCGCATAGCCTAAGTTTCCGACAAAGGTCATAATCGGCATCATAAGTCCCGAGTAAAACTGTGACTTTACTGCCGATGTATAAAGGACATTGTTGGTCTCCTTAAATTCCTTTAAGGTTTCCTCCTCCTTATTAAAGGTCTTGATTATGTTGTGACCACCAAACACTTCTTCAACCTGACCGTTTATGTGGCCAAGGTAATCCTGCTGCTGTCTGAAATATTTCTGTGAATGCTTCATTATAAAACCAAGCAAAGCACCAGATATAGGAAGTATAAATATAGCAATAAGCGTCATAAGCGGAGAAATGCTTAACATCATAATAGTTATACCGACTAAGGTTGCTATGGAGGTAATCATGGTCGTTATGCTTTGGTTGAGCGACATACCAAGTGTATCTACATCATTGGTAATTCTTGAAAGCACTTCACCATAAGTACGGCTTTCAAAATACTTCATCGGCATACGGTTTATCTTTTCAGATATCTCTTTTCTCATACGATAACAGAGTCTCTGGGTTACTCCTGTCATAAGCCAGCCCTGTGTAAATGTAAATACTCCGCTTAAAACATACAGTCCCAAAGTTATAAGAAGTATCTTACCGATATAGCCAAAATCAATACCGCCTGTTTGGGAAATCTTTTTCATAAGTCCTGTGGCAAGCTCTGTAGTTGCCTTACCCATTATCTTTGGTCCCACAACTATAAACACCGTAGAAAGTGCTGCACATATCATAACGATAAGAACCTTTATCTTTTCCTTACCCATATACTTTAACATATCGGCTACTGCACCTTTGAAATTCTTTGCCTTTTCGCCCGGCATCATACCCGGAGGGCCGCCCGGTCCACGTCTTCTCTCTGTAACCTTTTTAAGTTCTTCTCTTGATTCACTCATTTGCCGCACCTCCCTTCGTAGACATGATTTCCTCCTCTGAAAGCTGTGATTTTGCTATCTCCATATATTCCTCACAGCTATTAAGAAGCTCCTTATGTGTACCCTTGCCTACTATCTTTCCTTCATCCAATACAAGTATCTGGTTAGCATTAAGGATTGTGCTAATTCGCTGCGCTACTATTATGACTGTACTGTCTTTGGATTTTTCTTCCAAAGCCTTTCTTAATTTTGCATCTGTCTTCATATCCAGTGCCGAAAAGCTATCGTCAAATACATATATCTTAGGCTTCTTTGCTATGGCTCTGGCTATGGCAAGTCTTTGCTTTTGTCCACCGGACACATTGCTTCCGCCCTGTGCGATGTGACTTTCGTAAGCCTCGTCCTTTGCTTCTATAAAATCAGTAGACTGGGCAATCCCGGCTGCTTCCTTTATCTCTTCATCTGTCGCATCTCTCTTACCGAACCTTAAATTACTTGCTATGGTTCCCGAGAAAAGCACCGCCTTTTGCGGTACAAATCCGATACCGTCACGAAGCTCCTTAAGCTTGATATCCTTTATATCTGTTCCGTCTATGGTTATCCTTCCGCCGGTCACATCATAGAGTCTCGGTATGAGATTAACCACAGTCGACTTACCGCATCCGGTACTTCCTATAATCGCCGTAGTCTCACCCGGATTGGCAGTAAAGCTTATATCATCAAGTACATCCGCATCGGCGTTCGGATATTTGAAATGTACATTTTCAAAGCATACTACTCCCTTTAACTCGTTCATGGTTTTTGCATTATCAGTGTCAAGAATAGATGAATCGGTATCAATAACCTCCTTTATACGCTCTGCCGCAGCACCCGCTCTCGGAAGCATAATCGACATAACCGAAAGCATAAGGAAGCTCATAACAATCTGCATCGCATATGTAAGAAATGCAGTCATGGTTCCAACCTGCATAATTCCCTCGTCTATCCTGTGTGCAGCAGTCCATATAATAAGTATATTTACCGCATACATGATAAGCATCATACCCGGCATCATCAGGCTCATAACCCTGCTTACAAAAAGCTGAGTTTTGGTCAGGTCCTTATTGGCACCGTCAAATCTTTCTTCGCTCTGCTTCTCACGGCCAAATGCTCTTATAACACTTATTCCGGTAAGCAGTTCTCTTGATACGAGATTTATCGCATCCACCTGCTTTTGCATGAGTCTGAACTTCTTGTGCGTAACCGACATCAAAAGTCCGACAAAGCCTACAACAACCAGAACCGCAAGACCTATAACCCATCCCATATCAGCTCCGGTTTTATATACCTTGATTACACCACCGACACCAAGTATCGGAGCGTATAAAATCATTCTAAGCAACATTGTACTGACATTTTGTACCTGTTGTATATCATTTGTATTTCTTGTGATAAGCGATGCAGTCGAGAATTTATCCATTTCCGCATTTGAAAATGAAAGTACCTTGCTAAATACCTTCTCACGCAAATCACGCCCGATACGCCCGCCGACAAGTGCAGCAAAATAAGAAACAAGTATAACCGTTAAAGCAATAAGGAATGCCATACCTATCATTTTAAAGCATGAAGCCCACAGATAGTCCTTTTGCTTTTTGTCCGTATCAATGCCTGCCTCTGCTTCTCTTTCTATAGTCCATGCCTTACCCATCGACTTTAGAGTAGAAGTACCTATAGTATCTGACATCTGTTCAAAGGTCTCTCTTGCACTGTCCTGTGCCTTGGTATCCATCATGCCTGCATCATACATAGACCTGTAGATGGTACGCATATCTATAACCTCTGTCGGAACAGCTTTACCATCCGCATCCTCAATGTCCTTGGTATAAGAGGTTATATCCATATGCATTAGCTTTCCTATGTCTTCTACCGACATTTCATAAAATGCCTCTTCGGTTATGCCATAGGCAAGAAGCCCGTTACTCACATCCTCATTACTCCATACCTGCTGCTTGAAGGTATCCACAGCAACCGCTTCCATCTGATAATTTATAACTATCGGAAGCAGCAGGTCCTCGTCTAATTCCTCAAGTTTATTCTTGCCCTTTACAATCCTCTTGTAGACATCTCCGTCTGCCTCATATGCCGCTTCAAACTTTTCCTTCTCCTCATCTGTCATAAAGAGAATTGCGTAATCATACTCATCGGCTGTTATCTTCTCAGGCAGGATATGCTCAACACCCTTATTCTGTATACCCGTATCTATGATGTCCGAGGTATACTGTGGCAGTGCGAGGTCGCCATACGCCTGAGCCAGTAAAAGCACAAAGATTATGATTACAAATTGCCAATACTTGGCTATGTTTTTAAATATCTGTGCCATAGTAAATGTATCCTTTCATTTAGTATTTGTCGCTTTATTATTATATTTAAAATATTATAAAACTTTATTATTGATTTTTCAGATTATTATTTTCGATTTTTCTTTTGTTAATCTCATCAGAAGCCACATCAGCCATCTCAGACATAAGCCTTCCGAGTTGTGTCAGTTTTTTCTCTCCCACTCTTTCATAAACCGACATAATAAAATCCATCATAACCTTATCGGTTTTTTCAAATAATTCTCTTCCCTCACCCGTAAGAACCACATAAGTATTCCTTCTGTCTCTTTCATCAATCTCTCTTTTTACAAGCCCACGTTCCTCAAGACCTTTAATCATTCTCGAAAGCGACGGCATAGACACGCACAACACTTTTCCAAGTGTGGACATCTTAAGACCTGACCCGTTTTCTCTGTCAGCCATACCGAGATTATTTATTATAATCGCTTCCGCACGCGAAAGTTCCGGAATCAATACCTGCAGATTAAGATGATGAAATCTATACATAGCTTTTAAAAACTCATCTGTCTTTGGTATCATATTATTCTTATCTCACCTCCGATTGTTTAACATTTGTTATATGTTAACATATGTTAAGTGTTTTTAGTGTAAATGTCAAGTATAAATTTAGACATTGGAACAGGCAACATGCCATATGGTAGATACCTTTTCACATAAAAAAAATAAACCAGTCAAAAATTTCGACCTTTATAGTTGTTTTTTTTGACCGATTTATCTCTCTTTATATTTTATCTTGTGACAAAGTGCTTGTCCCCCTGTCACATTCTGTTTATCTTATAAATAATATTCAAAGAAGTTTGCCAGCTTTTTATCTTCAAGCAATCCATAAAGCTTAAGAAGTGCCCCTGCTGCTCCGGCAGCACCTATGTAAAATCCAAGATAACTTACTACCTGTTCAGGCTTTGTTCTGTCCCATGCACCAAACCATGTCCTGCCCGTAAGCTCCGTAGTTGATTCGGATATTAATATATCTGCTGTTTTTTTCGCATAAGTTTTATACAACTCATCCTTTGTAAATTCGTACATCATGACAAAGTATTCCAAAGCACCCGGACCTCCGCAGCATATACATTTACTGCCCCAATATCCCCAGGATTTTTTCTCCGGAACACCTGATTTTATGAGTCCGTGAGCAAGCTTATTCATCCATTTAAGGTATTCTTCATCTTGTGTCGTCTCATATAATTTTTTAAAGAAAAAAGTGGTTCCTATCGGTCCTCCGCACATTCCAAGATAAATTTTATCATTATCCGGACCTTTTTCCGGATGATCCTGATATGGAAGTACAACCGCCTCATCATCTCCGAGTGCAATTCCATCCAGATATGCTACAACATCCTTTGCAAGCTTCAGGTATTTTTCATCCTTTGTTGTCTCATATAAGACAGCCCATAGATAACCTGTACCTGACGAACCATGAGAAAAGTTTACATGTACCGTTCCCTTCTCACCCTCGCCTGCAGCATATACATCATACAAATCATAATATACTCCGCCATTTTTTGCAGGATGTCCGAAACCTTCTATATATCTTCCACCATCTATGGCAGTCTTTAAATACTTTTCATCACCGGTCTGCTTATATACCTGCAATAGATATACTATTCCTCCGGCATCTCCGACTATGTCTCTGGTATCACTCCAATGAACCCCGTTTTCATCACTTATGGCAGCTTCCACAAATACATCTGCCTGCCTTATGGCAAATTCCCTGTACTTTTCTATACCTGTTTCCTCATAAAGAGCATATACAAACTGCCCTTCGCATATAGGTCCAACTTTATAGCTAAATGCCCACCCATACACATGATTTTTATCATTGTTTATTTTCTGCTGAACATCTTTATAATATGATATGTCGGTTTCATTTGCCAAAAGATATTCCGCAGCCTCTATTGCTTCATCCAGCCATTTTTTATCTCCGGTTGCCTGATAAAGTCGTAAGAAAAAGAATCCGATTCCGCTTGAACCTGCATAAAAATTCTTTTTTCCCAATACAAATGTCCCGCCTACTCCATTTTGGTCCTCAGGATATGCTTTCCAGGTTTTTCCTGTTTCTTCCTTTATTTCATATTTGGATATCCACTTAGCCGTGTCAAGGGCGGCGTTAAGATAATCCTGATTATCATTTTCCTTAAATAAATACGGTATTAGTCTTGCCATAATAATTCCTTTCCGATTCAAACTAATTGTTCCATATGTATCAATGGGGACGGTTATCGCCGTCCCCAAATATGTCACTTTCGAAATTTCTTTATTCATATTCAAAAAGCTTTGTTATTTCAATTCCTTCTATCTTTGCGTAAGCTGCCAAAAGTGCACTTGCACTTCCTGCTGCTCCCACATAAAGTCCAAGATGTGCCTCCACATCCCAAGGCTTGAGTCTGGTCCATGCATTGTACCAGCGATAGCCATCCTCGTCCTTATATGCATCAGATACTGTCTTGTTGGCTGTCCTTTTTGCATATGTAAGATATTTGTCATCTATATCCGAAGCAGTAAGGAAATGATAAATAACTCCTGCAGAGCCACAGCACAAGCAGTCATTCCAGTATCCGCTCGACCTTCTGTCAGGCACTCCTGCATTTATCAAAGCATTGCTGAGCTTCTTAAAGAAATCAAAATATTTCTCATCCTTTGTTACCTTATAAAGCTCGTTTACGGCGATACCATCTCCGGATGGACCGTGACAGTAGCCAAGATAATATACATCATAAGGCTTTTTATCCGCTTCAAAGTAAAGATACGGAACTATCGCTGCATCCTCATCATATATTGCGATTTTTTCAAGGAAGTTAAAGCCCTTTTTAGCCTCCTCGAGATAGAACTCGTCACCTGTTGCCTCATAGTATTTTGTAAAAAGATATACCACTCCGGCAGTACCATGTGCAAAGTTAGGAACTACTCCTCCCTTTGGAAGAGAGCCAAAGTATTCGCTTGGATCAAAGAGCTTCCAATATGTCGTCTCATTATCATAATTAACACTAAGCTTAAGTATAGAATCCAAAACCTCTTTTGCATAACCTATATACTTGTTATCTCCGGTTATATCAGCTATTTTTAACCAGTAAATAACCGCTCCGGCATCACCCATGAAATCATAGAAGCCTTCCCAATGAATTCCGTTTTCATCCTTTGTTCCGAAAGCATAGATATCTTCTGCTATCTTAATTGCATGGTTTATATATTTTTCATCCTTTGTCTTGTCATATAAGGTCTTAAGAAATAATCCCTCTCCGGCAGCACCCGAATGTACACCCGGATTTTTGCTGTACTCCTCCTTATATGAAGCCACAAGATAATCACCGGCCAAAACAGCATCCTTTAAGTAGCTCTCATCACCTGTCACATCATATAACTGCAACAGGAAAAATGCTATGCCCGGAGCACCGGCATAAAGTGAACGATTATGAATAAACGACACCTCAGCCTTATCCGGTTCCTTTCCTTCAGTCGCGCCTAATTTCCAGTATTTTCCTTCAGGTGTAATTACCTCATTTTTTCTAATAAAATCCGCTACTCTTATCGCTGCCTGAAGATACTCCTCGGTCTTTACAGGCTTAAATAATTCTATTTTCACATTACTCATAATCTATCACTCCATATCCTTGTTAAGTCATCCTCAGCTGTTAATCCTTAAGTTTAAAACCCATCTGAAAAGCATAACTTTTTAATCTAATACTATTTATATAAATTTGTAGAAAGATACTTGGTTCCGTCATCAGCCATGATGATTACAATATTCTTTCCTTCGTTTTCAGGACGCTTGGCAACCTGTGTAGCAGCGAAAAGTGCTGCAGCTGCTGACTGTCCTATGAATATTCCGTCACTTCTTACAAGCTCTTTAGCGGCAGAGTATGCATCTTCTGAAGATACATCCACTATCTCATCAATTACGGTATTAAACTTATTTATCAAAGGAATTATACTTATACCATTTATATCAATTGGAAATACTCCATCAATTGTATTTCCGGTTTTATTGTTAGCATCAAGTCTTGAGTTAACATCCGGCTGAACACCTATTATCTTAATGTTCTCATCCTTTTCCTTAAAATATTTGCTAAGACCTGAAATGGTTCCGCCTGTTCCGGCAAGCAATACAACTATGTCTACCTTTCCGTCTGTATCCTCCCATATTTCAGGACCTGTTGTCTTATAATGTGCTTCGGTATTATATTCATTGCTGCACTGATCGATATAGAAATATCCGTTTTCATCTGCATACGCCTGTACATCCGCTTCAAGAACTTCCAAGTTAAGCGCACCGGCTTCCAAATCCTTCTTTACTCTCTCGCTTATATCTGTAAACCAGTACTGATCAACTCCATAAGCCTTAAATATATCTTCTCTTTCTCTTGAAACGCCCGGCTCCAAAAATGTTACAAACTCATGTCCCTTTGCGTGTCCAAATGCTGCAAGTGCAATACCCGTGTTACCACTTGTATTATCTACTATTGTCTGACCTGGCTTAAGCTTACCTGACTTTTCAGCCTCCTCAATCATATTGAGTGCTGCTCTGTCCTTAACGCTTCCCGAAGGATTAAAGTACTCAAGCTTTCCAAGCAATGTAGCCTTTAATTCATGCTTCTTTTCATAATTTGAAAGCTCCACAAGTGGAGTATGTCCTACAAGCTCCGTAATACTTTTATAAATTTTTCCCATAATCGTTTTCCTCTCTTTCATAGTAGTTTGATATGTTTTCTATGATTCGCATTATAACCCCATTTCCTGATAAAGTATAATTCTTAAATACTGTCATCATCTATAGGCTGAGGCTATAACCTAGATATGTCAGAGGCAGGCAGTGTATCATGGGCGCGAGTCTTGTCACATATGACAGACATGAAAATCAGGTGGATATTACAACTAACCGGCAATTTGTAAAATCAGAGCACTCGTACTTTCTTGATTTTGCGCAAAACCAATAAACTCGCTTCGCTCAAACATATTGGTTTTATACGTGCAAAATCAATTCAAGTACTCGTTGCTGATTTTGTACAAATCGGGTCAAATGTTGTAACATCCACCTGATTTTCTTTATCAGTCATATTTATGTAACAAGGCTCGCGCCCTAACGCTCTGCCTGTCCCCTTGACATATTTAGATGGTCCAACCCTGTGATACAAGCTGTTGCTTGGTCATATGGCTGTATATTCCGTCCTTTTCCATAAGTTCGGCAGGTGTGCCTTCCTCTGCAACCACACCGTCCTTTAAGACAACTATATGATCGGCATTTGCTATGGTTCTCATGCGGTGTGCTATGATAAGCACGGTTTTATCCTTCACAAGCTTTGACAATGCCTCCTGAATTGTGGTTTCATTTTCCGCATCCAAGGATGCGGTTGCTTCATCAAGAAGTATAATCGGAGCATCCTTAAGAAATGCTCTTGCTATGGATATACGCTGTCTTTCACCGCCCGACAGCTCACTTCCGTTTTCTCCTATATAGGTGTTATATTTTTCAGGCAGGAGGTTTACAAACTCCTCACAGTTTGCCATCTTTGCAGCTGCTATAACCTCCTCGTCGGTAGCATCCTTTTTACCTATCCTTATATTTTCCATAACCGTGTTGTTAAAAAGGGTTACATCCTGAAAAACTATCGAGTAGTTTGACAAAAGGGTTTCCGGATCTACGGTTTTTATATCCACACCACCAAGCTTTATGCTGCCCTCTGTCACATCCCAGAATCTTGCGGCAAGTCTTGAAATAGTGGTCTTGCCTCCTCCTGACGGTCCGATTAGGGCAGTAACCTCTCCCTGCTTTGCGACAAAGCTTACATCTTTTAACACATCCGTATCATCGGAATAGGAAAAGCCCACGTGGTTAAACTCTATGTCACAGCCCTTGTTATTCATCTTTGTAGTACCGGTCTGTATCTCATGGGAAAGTACCTCATCAAGTCTTTCGGTCTGAATTCCTATCGATATGATTGCCGCAAAATTCTGTAGGGTTATCTGCATAGGATCATAAAGTCTTGATACCAGCATCAAAAACATAAAAAATGTCAAAAGCGAAATATCCTCATTTACAAAAAGTATACCGCCCACAAGTGCTGTGGTTCCGATGCCCATTTTAATGATTAAAGCAGCGGAATTTACGTAAACAGCCATCTTAATCTCGGTAAAAAGTGCCTGCTTTTCTACGGCTCTTATCTTCTTTTCAAGACCTTCCATATAACGGTCTTCGGCATTATTTGAGCGCAAATCTCTTACTGATTCGAGGCACTCCTGTATACCGTCCTCCATGGCAAGCTTAATGGCAGAGTTCTTTCTTACTGCATTTTTTTCAGCTCCCGAAGTGGAGATAATTATGATAAATGCAACCGGTATAACCCAAAAGCTTGCAAGCACCATCCTCCAGTCAAAGAATGCAAATAAACTTAAACCTATAAGACTTGTTGATATAACCGCACCTATAAGCTCAGGAATCCAGTGGCTGGAAGCCGTTTCAATCTGCGCACAATCACCCATTATATTGGTAGTTAAGTCAGTAAGATTCTTCTTTCCGAAAAATGAAAGAGGTAATTTTCTTAAAGTCTCCGCAATGGTGGTTCTTCTGACACCGCTTTCCTTATAGGTCGATAAAAATGTTGCGTTATACTGTATGTAATTGGTTATCGCAACAAGTATAAGAATAAGCAGACTTCCCGCTACATATATTCCGATTCTTGATTTTGTCAGGTTATCCTCAAGCAAGTCCTTTATTAAAAGATATAAAATAGTCGCCGGCATCATAAGCACGATATTGGTTATCGTCACACTTATGCACGCCTTAATCATATCTATTGCACCTTCTTGGGAAAGTGCATATTTATGCTTTAATTTTTCTATCATTATTATGCACCTACCTTCCATTCTATTGACTTGGTATATTCATCAAAGAGCTTCTTGTAAAGTCCGTTTTGATTCATCAGCTCCTCGTGATTACCTGACTCCACTAAGCTTCCCTTATCAAGCACATATATCCTGTCAGCATTCATAACGGTACTCATCCTGTGAGCAATCATTATAAGTGTCTTATCCTTAGCAAGTTCATCAAATGCAGCCTGAACCTTTGCTTCATTGTCAGGGTCTGCAAATGCAGTCGCTTCATCAAGGATCAAAATCTGTGCATCCTTAAGCACGGCTCTTGCTATGGTTATCCTTTGCTGCTCACCGCCCGAAAGGTAGGTTCCCTTTTCTCCTATCACAGTATGTATACCCTCCGGAAGCTTGTCGATTATATCCATGCATTGTGCTTTTTTAAGCGCCTCCAAAACCTCTGTTTCCGAGGCATCAGGTTTAGCCATTCTTACATTATCCAGGATAGAAGTCTTAATCAATCTGCTATCCTGAAATACGAAGGATACTCTGTCCATAAGACTCTTCTGCGGTACCTTTTTTATATCCGTATCGCCTATAAGTATTTCTCCGTCCGTCACATCGAAGAATCTTGCAATAAGCTCTGCAATAGTAGTTTTACCCGAACCGGATGGTCCGACAAATGCAACGTGCTCCCCTTGTTTTATCTTTAACGATACATTGCTTACGGCATCTCTTGTAGCATCCTTATATCTGTAGCTTATATTTTTTAATTCAATGGAATTATCCTTAGGTACATTTTTGCTGTCACTTTCACTAAGAGGCTCGATAGCCATAACCGACTCAACCCTCTTCATGGCATCTACAAGAGTCATCTCCGCCTCTCCCGAGTATGCTACCTTGGTAAGCGCAACCGTGATAAGCGGGGTAACAATGATGTAGTACATTATATTTAAAATATCTGTCTGAGAGGTTCCGTCCTTTGTAACCATAAATGCAGCAAAGACAATAAACGCAAATATAGCATTTATACAGGTCATAAATCCTATCATCGGCTTACGAAGCATCAGGGTATAGTCCGTGGTCCATTTACCGTAATTATCTATGGAAGCTTTGAAGCGTTTAAAGGAATAAACGGTCTGTCCGAAGGTTTTTACAACCGGGATTCCTCTGACGTATTCCGTTGCCTCACCACTCATATCAGCCAGCGCATTCTGATACTCCGTCATCTTTTCTTGCATGCCCTTACCCATCATAGACATCATACAGACAAAGCCGATAAGAGCAGGTATAAGACATATAATTCCTATCTTCCAGTTAAAGGCAAATATAAGCACCATAAGTCCGACGTGCGTTACGGCTGCCACCACTTTATCCGGCACATTGTGCGCTATAAAGGTCTCGGTTGCAGCGGTAGAATCATTGACTATACGACGTATTTTTCCTGTTCCGTCCTCATCAAACACACCCAAAGGAAGTGTAATAATTCTTCTCATCAGCCTGCTTCTCATATTTGCCTGAACGCGAAAGGCGGCTATATGAGTACAAAACAATGCCGCAATATAAACAAACAAAGAGAGCACCGTTAAAATTACAGCCTGCCATGCATAAGCCTTAATCTTTGAAAGCTCCTCTCCGTTTACTGCAATTTTAATAATCTTCCACAAATCATAAAATGGGATTAATGATAAGACAGCACTTACCGCTGCGATTAATTTACCAAGAGTGATAAGATTTTTATAACTGCCTGCGTAATCATTAATCAGCTTCATGTGGTCGAATTTTTCGGTCTTTTCCTTTTCCAATTTGAATCCTCCTTATATATTATTTAAATTAACTATTTTTATAAGCTTGTGAAAGAAACTCATAGGTTTTCACATTTAACTTATATATAGCATTTATTAGTTAGGTTAGTTTAATCTAACCACAATTAGACATTCTACCACATCTATATAAAAATTTCCATAGAAAAAGAGCCGGATAATCATTTTTTTGATTGTCCGGCTCTGTAAAAAATAGAAATTAAACTTAACCCTTATTGAAAAATTAGTTGATATATCTATAATATTTTCAATAATATTTTAATTCACTCAATAATTTCATCATAATCACTATATCGAATAATATCTTTAATTCTCGAAACAATAAACAAAGGAATATTAATCATCCAATCCTGTTTTCTGTAATCAGACATAGAAACCCTGACAGGTTTTGATTCAGGACAATTTATAAAAAATTGTCTAAGCGATTTGGATTTTAAATTTTCTTCAGCCTTGACCTCGATAGGAACAAGGCCATTATCAACCTGAATCAAAAAATCAAGTTCAAGCTTTGTATTATCACTATCAAAATAAAAGATTCCTGTATCAATTACACACTTAAGCTGTTCAAATACATACTGTTCAGTAAAAGTACCCTTGTATTCCTCAAAGATATTTTTTTTCAAAAGAATCTCAGACACGGGCACATCACTTAAAGCTCCCATAAGACCGTGATCCAACATAAATAACTTGAACGCCGAAAAGTCTTCATAATATTTTAAGGGAACTCCTGCCTTACGAACCCTTGAAACCTTATAAATCATTCCTGCATCAATCAACCATTCAATGGCCAATTCAAAGTCTTTTGCACGCCCGCCCTTTTGAACATCACCATATACAAATTTTTTATTATTTTTTGCAAGCTGTTGTGGTATAGAATTCCATACCTGATGTATTCTTCCAAGTATCTGTTTGTCAGCATGCTTTGATATATCTAGTGCATAATCCGCAAGTATTCTTTTTTGAATATCTCGTAAATCATCTAATGCACGACCATTTAAGTATCCCTGAACAACTTCCGGCATACCTCCCAGAAAATAATACATTCTGAGTTCTTCAATATACAATTCTCTTACACTTGAAAACTCATCAAATCGTCCTGTTTTTAATCTTTCATATGGAGCATCACCCAAATGTGCTCTTACAAATTCATCAAAAGACATAGGATACAAGGTCATTTCATCAACCTTACCTACCGGAAAAGAAACACCCTTATGAATAGCCAGGCCCAAAAGAGAGCCTGCAACAATAATATGATATTCAGGCGCATCCTCACAAAAATACTTTAAACTTGCAATTGCTTTTGGAGCATCTCCAACCTCGTCAATAAAAATTAACGTTTTACCGGCAATTATTTTTTCTCCGGACAAAAGTTCAATATCAGATATAATACGTTCTGTCCTGTAGCCGTTTTCAAATATGTCTTTAATCCTTATATCCTTATCACAATTCAAAATAATGTAATTATCAAATTCATTTTTTGCAAATTCAGTTATTAAATATGTTTTTCCAACCTGTCTTGCTCCCTTTAAAACAAGAGGTTTTCTATATCTGTCGTTTTTCCACTTAAGTAAATTGTGATATAAATCTCTAACCATATGCGCTCACCTCAAAAAAATGTTAACACGTCCAAAAGGGCGTGTCAACATTTTTCGGAACGAAATTTTTAATTTTAGCACATTTTTCAGAACGAAAAGTGTGTTTGTTGCGATATTACAAATTAATATTATCCCACCTACTTCATCAAACGTCTTCTAAGTGTCAGATAAAGTCCTGCCAAAACAGAATCTATCATAAGCATAACTATTACACCTATATTCATCTTATCTCCTGTTGTCGGTGCTTTTGGTGTATCCGACTTTGGCGTTTCTACTCGTCGCAGGCGCTTCTGTCGTTGTTGGTGTTTCTTCCTTTTGTTTCTCCCATTTTGCATAAAGCATTATATCGGAGGTTACCTTGTCTTTCTCCGGATTCCACTTTTCAGTAAATGTATAAGACTGATTTGGGGCATTTACTGTTATTGTCGCATTACTTATAGTAGCGGTTGCCGCATAAGTTGCAGCAATATCATTATGATTACCATCTCCCGTCACCTTGTACCATATGTAATATGTTCCGACATTAGTTTTGGAAGGTAGAGATGTATCCCATGTTGACGGACTGCTTGTCGTTGATGTTCCAAGACCATAGTATATTGTTCCGCCTGTTGCTGAGCCTGCGTTGGCTATCGTCTGTGACGAGCCATTATAGGTTTTATTTGCAGCTTTCGGTGCAGTGGCTGTAGCGTTCGCCTGCCGACAGTGACCGTCACAGTAGAATCCTTATATCCACTGTTATAATTGCTGTTTCCTGCTGCCGTTGCTCGAACCACCACTGTGTAAGTACCGGCAGGTGTATTAGCTTTAGCAGTCAGAACTCCATTTGACTGATTTACTGAAAAATAAGTAACATTTGTACTTCCGCTTTTTTGTGACTGTACTGAATAAGCAACAGTTCCTTTATAAACAGATAAAAAGGAGCTGTGCATTTAGTGCAACAGCCCCGAACAAATATCATATATATTACCGGTTATGAAAAATACGCAGTTGAAAGCTATGAGACAAATGCCACAGTACCTTCCTTCTCAAACCGATTACCAAGAAGGCAATCGAGAAGGCTCTGGATAATCTGCGATTTCCTATCTCTGATATCCCGGAAGAGATGCTGCTTGCGGAATTCTCCGGAAAAGGTTATATCGGCAAAAGGATTCAATATTACAGAGAACTGCGTGGCATGTCCAGAAATGAGCTTGCAGAACTTTTGAATGTGACTCCTCCAACCGTTCACAGATGGGAAACCGGTGTAAGAACCCCTGATCTTGCAACCACCATACAGCTCGCAAAAATACTTAGTATTAAGCTTGACGAACTTATTAATGCATGAGGGGTTTGATAGTGAAAGCTATATGTTACTTCCATATTCAATGCTTCTAATTCTTAACCAACACATTATTGGCAGCCTGCATATTATCTGAAATATAATGAATTTTTCCTTCTGAAATTAATTCCTCAACACAATTTCTAAATGTTTTAGATGCATTGCCTGAATAGCCCAATCTTTTATATAGTTCATTTGCTGAAATGCTGTCTCCATCTAACAGATCTAATATGCAATCCTTTATCTGCTGTTTATTTCTTCGTTTAGATGTAACTACACCTTCACCTGATTTATCTTCATCGTTAATTGTTTCTTTTCCAATAAATGCATCATGAATCGGAATCACAACAGAGAAAAACGAACGTTCTTCATCTGTTAAAAGTAATGGTAATGGAGAACCATTTTCCTTAATCGCTTTTATAGCGGTTGGAATACCTGTATTTCTTCCTTCAACAAGATGTAATTCTTTAAGAAAATCTCCTATTCTACGGTTTCTGTATCTTCTGGTTCTCATCTGATATTTACTTATATCATCATCAGAAATAGACCTATCAGGTCCCGGTATACTTGTAATTTCTATCTTATCTCCTTCGATTCGTACAGTAATAGGTTCATGTATCTGATATGACTTATGATAAATGGCATTTGAAAGGAATTCTTCAATGGCTTCATAACTATAATTCTTGACTCTTATCGCCTCTGCTTGCCCGGGAACTTTAAAAATCTTCTCTGCTATTACATTATTTTTTATATAATTCAAGGCATTTTGTAACTGTTCATCTATTGGTCCAGTAAAAATGCGTTCCTCCATTCCCTGACCTGTCGGATCAGGAATATTAACAACCTCAATCTGACTATAGGGAAAAAACATTTCAGGATGGTCATTAAAAAACAAAATTCCAACATTCAGAGGTTTATAATATTCCTGTGGACCATCTGCAATTCTCATATTTCTTGCTAATTTTTCTGTATCCATATTGTCAATATCATCAAGTAAACTACTACCTACATTTTGCAAATAATTCTTTATGATAGGATATTTTAAATCTTTCATTTCTGCCTTTGAATTTATCCTATCATCAAAAGGAATATTATGTGACAATGACATCAATTCTTTTACATCTATATCAGTAGCCTCAATCGTACTAGAAAGTTTTCTTATATAATATATCTTTTCACTATTTCTTAAATTAGGTGATTTTGGACACGCATATGGTCTTTCATATCCACCGGGACACCATACCAACAAAAGCATCTTTCCATCAAAATATACTGGCTCTGTCTGCGGAATATAAACCGGTTTTAGGTATTTACAGTATCTCAGTAATTCCTTTTGTATCATATCGACAGAATCGGGTTCAATACCTTTTACCGGTCTAACAACTTTTCCGTCTTTTTCTTCTGCACCAATAACAATATATCCTCCACCCCAATTATCAATATCGTTTGCAAATGCACTGATTGTTTTTAATGTTGTTTCCGGATTCCAGCCTTCCTTGAACTCAATTCTAGCCCATTCTACAATATTTTCAGTTAATAATTTTTCTATTGTAATTGGAATTGCCATAATTCTCCTCCATAACCTTCTTACGACTTAACTTACGACTTAACTTACGACTTAATTATAAAGTCGTAAACAATGTACGTCAATTATATTATTTCAAAAATTTTATTTTTCATAACAAGACAACTTCCATCAAAATACAAAAAAAGGATTCAATACGGCAAAAACCGTATTAAATCCTTTGTCTTATCATAATCATCACTCTATAACGCATTGTAGGTATCGGCATCTACCGCCTCACACCACTCGGTGCTTGTATTTTCACCCGGCACTTCGATAGCTATATGCGAAAACCATGTATCCTTCTTTGCACCATGCCAATGCTTAACATTTGCAGGGATTACAATTACTGTTCCGGGAAGTAATTCCTTTGCCTCTTTACCTTCCTCCTGATACCAGCCCTCACCGGTCGTACAGATAAGTATCTGACCTCCGCCTTTATCTGCATGATGTATGTGCCAGTTATTGCGACAGCCCGGCTCAAAGGATACATTAAAAAGTGGGAACACTCCATTAGCAAAATCCGTGAGCGGATTTAGATATGAATTGCCTACAAAATACTGTGCAAAGCCATCATTTGGTGCGCCTACACCAAATGCGTCAACCTTTTCAAATTCTTCTCTATTGTCATATTTCATTTTATATTCCTCCATAATCCCTTTTTATTCAAACGTTTTTGCAACATTTTCAAGCAGCTTTCTTATCTCGAGATGCTGCGGACATACCCTTTCGCATTTACCGCACTTGATACACTCCGATGCCTTTCCGTGTCCGTTTCCGGTTATGATATTACTGTAATAATAACCGGTATTCCAATTGTGAAATGCTTCGTGTGCATTTAACGAAGAAAACATATCCGGTATGCGGATGCCCATCGGACACTCATTTTCCTCAATACAGTAACGACATGAGGTACAAGGTATCAGGTTAAGCGACTTAAATATATCGCAGACCTTATGTACAGCTTCCATTTCCTTATCATCAAGCGGCTTAAAATCCTTCATGGCACTGATGTTATCCTGCATCTGCTCCATGTTGCTCATGCCTGAAAGCACCATAGCCATATTAGGGAAGCTCGCCGCAAAACGTATCGCATAGCTGGCGTTACTGCCACCATTTAACTCACGCAAAATCTTATCTGCATCATCAGGAAGATTGACCAGACTTCCGCCCTTTACAGGCTCCATAACTATAACCGGTTTATTGTGCTTCTCGCACACCTCATATACCTTACGAGCCTCAACCGAAGCATCATCATAATCCACATAATTAAACTGAATCTGCACAATCTCAACCTCGGGATGCTCGGTAAGAATCATATCAAGCACCTCTGCCTTATCGTGAAATGAGATTCCAAAATGCTTTATCAGGCCCTCTTCTTTAAATTTATATGCGGTTTCATAAGCCTTACAGCGCTTAAACTTCTGATAATTATTCTTATCCTGCGCATGCATCAGATAAAAATCAAAGTAATCCACCTGACACCACTTTAGCTGTTTTTCAAAGAAAGGTCTTATGTCCTCCTGTGAGCGAAAATACGGATCAGTCAGTTTATTGGTAAGCAGGAATTTGCTTCTGTCATATCTTTTAGACACACAATCTCCTATAGCTGTCTCCGACTGTCCTCCGAGATATCCGTGAGCCGTATCAAAATAATTAAAACCTGCATCGACAAAGGCATCTGCCATTCTTATAAATTCATCATAATCGACCTTTCCGTTCTTCATCGGAAGTCTCATACAACCAAAACCGAAATTTCCATGAATTTCAGGAAAAAATTTGCTATTCTCCATCCTGTAACCTCCTTTTATCTACATATTGTGAACGGGATTCTGACTTTGGATAAAATGTACACGCATAGCACGTTGGCACTTAACGCTATGCTTAGCACATTTTATCCAAAGTCAGAATCTCTGTAATTTATATATTTACGCCTGAGATTTAGCCCATGATGCTACGCTGCTTTCGGATCTTCCTGCATCTGCACCGTGTACAGCAAGTCCCTTTCCAAAGGATGCGCCTTGGCATATCTTCTTTAAGTCGCGTTCACATGAACCCAGTCCCGAACCCTCATGTGTCATAAGAGGCATAACCTTCTTTCCATTCCAGTCAAGCTTCTCAAGCTGTGAAAAGATTGCACATGGGAAGGTTCCCCACCAACAAGGTCCGCATACAAATATATTATCATAATCTGCTATACTGTCGAGATATTTTTTAAGCTCCGGTCTTGTATTTTCATGAAGCTCTTTCTTTGCTTCCTCGATACATACCATATAATCAGCATTATACTCTCTTACTGTCTCAATCTCAAATAAATCTCCGCCAACTGCCTTTTGGATAAACTCAGCACAAACCTCCGTGTTACCCTTTGCAAGATTTTTTACACTGCCGTTTACATAGTTTTGTCCTTTTCTTGAATTTATACAATCATTATAAAAAGCTCCGGATTATTAATCAATCTTAAATCCGAAGCTTTCGCATAAGTAAAATTAATCTGATTATTCTATTTTCTGAGCACAGCAATTTTATTTGATATATTTATCTTCCTATCAGATAAAAAATCAATGCAGATATCGGGCAGCATATCAAAATCATAATGATTTGCTTAAGCTGCTGCACACGATTATATCCAAAGCTGTGCCATCCCGCGCACCCTTCTGTCTCCGGAAGGAAATGCTGGAAGAAATGTGTCTTAGTCATTACAAACCAATCAAAGCCGATAATGTCAAAAAGCTTGATACCGATTCCGATAATAAGATATCTTGTAAGGAACTGACCATAGCTAAATCTGTTATTAATTCCGTCAATTCCCGCATATACAAATATCCCAAGCATCGCTATCATTATCAGAGAAAACAGTATAATCCCCACAACACGCTTTTTTGTCATGGTTAATTTTTCAAGTCGCGGCTTAAGCCTCTCCTGTATGTCTTCAGGAAAAAATTCCGCCATCTTAGGCATTGGCATAAAATATGATGCAACAACCATCATCAAAACAAACAATACCATCATTCCAAGTGTTAAAAGCAATGTAACCAGCATCGGGTTCTACCTCCTGTATTTAAGAGTTTATTTTATTTTTTACGACATTTGTTAGTTTTAACTAACTTATAATAACATAAAACCTACATTTTTACAAAACAAAAACGAACAGATTTGATATATCTATCATCTCTATCCGTTTAGGTTATTATTTATTTATTTATTTTTGTTATAGTTTTAATACACGTTATATGTCAGATTTTATCTGTCATACGTACCCACGATACAGCTCTTTTTACAAAAGCATATTCCGTAGGATTTTACTCCCATATATCCGTCTTCGAGTACGCCTTCTTCATACTTCTTATCTTTTATCTGGTCAAACGCTTCCTTAAGCCCTGATTCCATTTCGTTGAACTTCTTTCTCGTCTTTATCTCAAAGATGATTGCCGGGTCTTTTGGTCGGTTAGGATATAATACTATATCCGGGCGTCCATCGCCTTCTTCTCTGTTTGACTGCGGTGCATAATTAGGTACACCATAAAGAAGTGACAGGAAAAAGCCATGATAAAACGATTCGCTGCTATCAAAGACACTGATACTTTTTTCAAGCAGGCCGGTCACATAATTTTCTATAGCATCTGTATCTCCATCAAGCACTGCCTTATGAAGTACACTCCTGTCCTCATTTTTTACCTGCCTCTCAAACCAGCCTCTAATTTGATTTGTGTAGATACTGCGTATCTCGATGTTAGGTATCTTCATCGTAAGATATATAATATCTTCGTTATTTTCATCCCGTCTTTCCGATACCTTCTTCATATATCCGGTA
>CADAKQ010000008.1 GCA_902788555.1 uncultured Lachnospiraceae bacterium | reverse complement strand
CACTGTGAATTTGGTGTGATCTTCAATCCGTCCTCCGCCTTACTACAATCTATGCGAAGAAGCATATTATCAAAAGTGGTTATATCTATACTATTGCAGCACTGGTTATATGTAGCATATATAAGTTTCATAGCTTTTCGTCCTTTAGTTTTTATTACAGATAAGCCGGTTGTATTGATAAATTATTGTGTGTCCTAGAATTATCCTTTAGAACATGAAACACATGCATCTTTTTTATTACATATATAACTAAATCATCTTATTCTTCAGTAGCTGCGGTTTCATCTTCAACTGCTTCAACTGCTTCTTCAGTATCAGCATTTTCGACATCAACCTCTTCGCCATCAGTTTCTGCGTATGCTTCTTCCTCTTCGCCTTCGTCCTCATATCCGTAAGCCTCGTCTTCAACATCAGCAAAAGCCTGTTCTCTCTTACCTGTATCAAGCTGAACACTTCTATATCTCTTCATACCGGTACCGGCAGGAATAAGCTTACCGATAAGAACATTTTCCTTAAGTCCGATAAGAGGATCAACCTTACCCTTTATGGCAGCATCAGTAAGAACCTTTGTAGTCTCCTGGAAGGAAGCTGCTGAGAGGAATGAGTTGGTTGCAAGTGAAGCCTTGGTTATACCAAGCATAACCTGTGTACCTACAGCAGGTTTTTTACCCTCTTCCTCAAGCATCTCATTGATTTCCGCATAATCAAGTACATCAACAAGAGTACCCGGAAGATATTCGGTGTCTCCACTTTCTTCGATTCTAACCTTCTTAAGCATCTGTCTTACGATAACCTCGATATGCTTATCGTTGATATCAACACCCTGAAGTCTGTAAACCTTCTGAACTTCACGAATCATGTAGTCCTGTACGGAACGTATACCCTTAATCTTAAGAATATCATGCGGATTAACAGAACCCTCAGTAAGCTCATCACCGGCTTCAAGTATCTGACCGTCTACAACCTTGGTTCTTGAGCCATAAGGAATTAGATATGCCTTTGACTCACCGGTTTCCTTATTAGTTATAACAACCTCACGCTTCTTCTTGGTTTCTCTAATCTCAACCTCGCCACCGAACTCAGCTATAATAGCAAGTCCCTTTGGTTTTCTTGCCTCAAAAAGCTCCTCTACTCTAGGAAGACCCTGAGTTATATCATCACCGGCAACACCACCTGTATGGAAGGTACGCATTGTAAGCTGTGTACCCGGCTCACCGATTGACTGAGCTGCTATGATACCGACAGCCTCACCAACCTGTACCGGCTGTCCTGTTGCCATGTTAGCTCCATAACACTTAGAACATATTCCAAGATGTGACTTACATGTAAGAATCGTTCTAATTTTAAGTTTAGCATCTCTTCTTACCTTTCCTTCTTCTGCATCAAAGAAAGGAACTCCATCTTCATCTACACCATTTTTGATAATTTGGGCCGCTCTCTTAGGAGTGATCATATGATTCTTCTTAACAATCATATTGCCATCTTTATCAAATACGCTTTCTGCGGCATAACGACCTGTTATTCTATCCTCAAACTTTTCTATAACTTCATTGCCGTTATAGATAGCCTTTACATACATACCCGGCTTCTCATCTGATTCCTCACAGCAATCAACTTCCCTGATGATAAGATCCTGTGAAACGTCGACAAGACGACGTGTAAGGTAACCTGAGTCTGCTGTACGAAGTGCAGTATCAGAAAGGCCTTTACGTGCACCATGTGCAGATATAAAGTATTCCAAAACGTCAAGACCTTCACGGAAGTTTGACTTGATAGGGAGCTCAATAGTACGTCCTGTAGTATCTGCCATAAGTCCACGCATACCTGCAAGCTGTTTAATCTGCTGGTCAGAACCACGGGCACCTGAGTCAGCCATCATGTAGATATTATTATACTTGTCAAGTCCGTCAAGAAGTGCCTTTGTAAGCTTCTTATCAGCTTCTTCCCAAACCTTAACAACTGCCTTATATCTTTCTTCATCAGTCAAAAGACCTCTTGAATATGTCTTATTGAGTCTGTCAACAACTTTCTGTGCTTCCTCAAGAATTTCCTTCTTGGCTGCAGGTACTGTCATATCCGATATGGAAACTGTAATAGCTCCTCTTGTTGAGAACTTATATCCCATAGCCTTGATATCATCAAGTACTTCGGCAGTCTTGGTCGCACCGTGAATATTGATACACTTATCAAGAATCTTCTTTAAGTCCTTCTTACCAACATGGAAGTTGATTTCCGGCTCAAGAATATCCTCCGGATTGGTTCTGTCAACAAAGCCAAGATCCTGAGGAATGATCTCATTGAATATGAGTCTTCCGAGTGTACAATCTATAAGTTTTGTTATCTTTTCGCCTTCCGGTGTAACTATGGATCTTTCAACCTTTATCTTCTGGTGTAATGTTATCTTACCATTTTCATATGCCAAAAGTGCACGGTTTGTACTCTTAAACATAGGTCCGATAAAGTTTCTTGCTGTGCTTACAATATCCTTATAAAATACTGTTTGCTTATCCTTGGACATCTTTGAAACAACCTTAACCTTAACGAAATCATTAAGTTCAACAGTTCCCTCTTCACAATCCTTGATAAGACTCTTTATATTCTTGCTTTCATCTTTTGACTTATATTCTTTAACTATATTGGCGTCTTTTAATTCTTCCTCTGAAAGTTCTGCATACTTTTCCATTGTAAGATAATAGATACCAAGTACCATATCCTGTGAAGGAACGGCAACAGGGCCACCATCTGAAGGCTTAAGCAGGTTATTAGGTGAGAGCAAAAGGAATCTGCACTCAGCCTGTGCTTCAACTGAAAGAGGAAGGTGAACTGCCATCTGGTCACCATCAAAGTCGGCATTGTACGCTGTACATACAAGCGGATGAAGCTTTATAGCCTTACCTTCAACAAGAATTGGCTCAAATGCCTGAATACCGAGTCTGTGAAGTGTAGGAGCACGGTTAAGCATAACCGGATGTTCCTTAATTACCTTTTCAAGCACATCCCAAACCTCAGGCTCAAGTCTTTCAACCTTTTTCTTTGCTGCTTTAATATTATTAGCCTTGTCGGCACTTACTAACTCCTTCATAACAAACGGCTTAAATAATTCAATAGCCATTTCCTTAGGAAGACCACACTGATATATTTTGAGCTCAGGTCCGACTACGATAACCGAACGTCCTGAATAGTCAACACGCTTTCCAAGAAGATTCTGACGGAAACGTCCCTGCTTACCCTTAAGCATATCTGAAAGTGACTTAAGTGCTCTGTTACCGGGACCTGTTACAGCACGTCCTCGTCTTCCATTATCTATAAGTGCATCCACTGCCTCCTGAAGCATTCTCTTTTCGTTACGAACGATAATGTCAGGAGCACCAAGCTCAAGAAGTCTCTTAAGTCTGTTATTACGATTTATAATTCTTCTGTATAAATCATTTAAATCAGAAGTTGCAAATCTTCCACCGTCAAGCTGAACCATAGGTCTTATATCCGGAGGGATAACAGGAATTACGTCAAGAATCATCCATTCCGGCTTGTTGTTAGAACTTCTGAATGCCTCAATTACCTCAAGTCTTTTGATAATTCTGGCTCTCTTCTGTCCTGAAGCACCATCAAGCTCATCTCTTAATTCCTGTGATTCCTTGTCAAGATCTACTGCTGCAAGAAGTTCCTTTATGGCCTCTGCTCCCATACCTACACGGAATTTATTGCCATAATCCTCTTCTGCCTTACGGAATTCCTGTTCATTTAATATAGCCTTATATTCAAGAGGTGTCTCACCCGGGTCAAGAACTATATATGAAGCAAAATAAAGTACTTTTTCAAGAAGTCTTGGAGATATGTCAAGCATAAGTCCCATACGACTTGGAATACCTTTAAAATACCAAATGTGTGATACCGGTGCAGCGAGCTCAATATGTCCCATACGCTCACGTCTTACGGCAGCTTTTGTAACCTCAACACCACATCTGTCGCAGATTACGCCTTTAAAACGTATCTTTTTATATTTTCCGCAATGACACTCCCAATCCTTACTTGGTCCAAAAATTCTTTCACAAAAAAGTCCGTCCTTTTCCGGCTTAAGAGTTCTGTAGTTTATTGTCTCCGGCTTCAATACTTCGCCTCTTGACCACTCTCTGATTTTCTCAGGAGATGCAAGTCCTATCTTTATGGCATCAAAGCTTATAGCCTGATCCTGCATTACATCATTATTAAAAGCTGACATCTTACAAATCTCCTTTCATTAAAAATCTTCCTCATCATTATATCCATCATCAAATGCATAATCATCCTCATCCTCTAAAGAGGTAAGCTCATCATTTTCATCAATGCCACTGTAGCCCTGAGCCTCCAAATCCTCTTCATATCCGGATCCTTCGCCTTCAATTACGGATCTTATATTGTCATCACCATAGTCATAATCTTCACCTAAATCGACCTCTGTACCATCATCAGTAAGTACCTTGACGTCAAGCGCAAGTGACTGGAACTCCTTGAGAAGTACCTTAAATGACTCAGGTATACCCGGAGATGGTATATTGTCACCCTTGATAATTGCCTCGTAAGTCTTAACACGTCCGGAGATATCATCAGACTTAACCGTAAGGATTTCCTGAAGTGTATATGATGCTCCATATGCTTCAAGAGCCCAAACCTCCATCTCACCAAATCTCTGTCCACCAAACTGTGCCTTACCACCGAGAGGCTGCTGGGTAACCATTCCGTAAGGACCTGTTGAACGAGCATGAATCTTATCGTCTACAAGGTGATGCAGCTTAAGATAGTGCATAAATCCGATTGTTACAGGTGAATCAAATTCTTCTCCTGTTCTACCATCACGAAGCCTTACCTTACCTGTTCTATTGATTGGAACTCCCTTCCACTCTTCTCTATGATCTCTGTTTTCATAAAGATAATCCATTACTTCCTTCTCAGTATCATCCTTATACTTTTCATAGAAGGTCTCCCAATCTTCATTTACATAATCATTAGCCATATCAAGAGCACTCATGATATCATGCTCATTTGCGCCGTCAAATACAGGTGTCGACACCTTGAAACCAAGTGCATTTGCTGCAAGTCCGAGGTGAAGTTCAAGTACCTGTCCTATGTTCATACGAGAAGGAACGCCCAAAGGATTAAGAACTATATCAAGCGGACGTCCATTTGGTAAGAACGGCATATCCTCTACAGGAAGTATACGGGAGATAACACCCTTATTACCGTGACGACCTGCCATCTTATCACCAACGGATATCTTTCTCTTTTGTGCTATATAAACTCTAACGGTTTTGTTTACTCCCGGAGGAAGCTCATCGCCGTTTTCTCTTGTAAATACCTTAGTATCCATAACAACACCGTATGCACCATGAGGTACACGAAGTGATGTATCTCTTACCTCTCTTGCCTTCTCACCGAAGATGGCCCTAAGAAGTCTTTCCTCTGCCGTAAGCTCTGTTTCTCCCTTAGGAGTAACCTTACCTACAAGTATATCACCGGCACGAACCTCTGCACCGATACGAATTATACCATTTTCATCAAGATCCTTTAAGGCATCTCCCGATAATCCCGCAAGGTCTCTTGTTATCTCTTCTCTACCAAGTTTGGTATCTCTTGCTTCAACCTCATATTCCTCGATATGAACAGAAGTATAAATATCCTCCTGAACAAGTCTTTCACTAAGAAGTACCGCATCCTCGTAGTTATAACCTTCCCAGGTCATAAATCCAATCAAAGGATTCTTACCAAGTGCTATTTCTCCACCTGCCGTTGAAGCACCATCAGCTATAACCATTCCCTTTGTAACTCTGTCACCACGGTTTACAATAGGTCTTTGATTCATACAGTTACCCTGATTACTTCTGGCAAATTTTATTACATTGTACTCATCCTTTGTACCATCATCACATTTTATAACTATCTTTTCACTTGATGAAAGTTCTACAACACCATCATTTTTAGCTACTATACATACACCCGAGTCAACTGCTGCCTTTGCCTCCATACCTGTTCCTACAATCGGAGCTTCGGTATTTAAGAGCGGAACTGCCTGACGCTGCATGTTTGAACCCATAAGTGCACGGTTTGCATCATCATTTTCCAGGAAAGGAATCATTGAAGTAGCAACTGAGAATACCATCTTAGGCGATACATCCATAAGGTCAACCTTTGCCTTAGGGAACTCAGTTGTATCCTCTCTGAAACGTCCCGATACATTATTATTTACAAAGTGTCCATCCTTATCAAGCGGTTCATTAGCTTGAGCTACTCTGTAATTATCTTCCTCATCTGCTGTTAAATATATAACCTCATCAGTAACCACAGGATTTGCGGAATCTGTTTTATCTACCTTTCTGTAAGGAGCCTCAACAAATCCGTATTCATTTATTCTTGCATAAGTAGCAAGAGAGTTGATAAGTCCGATGTTCGGACCTTCAGGTGTCTCGATAGGACACATTCTTCCGTAATGTGTATAGTGAACATCTCGAACCTCAAATCCGGCTCTGTCTCTTGAAAGACCGCCCGGACCAAGTGCTGAAAGACGTCTTTTATGTGTAAGCTCAGAAAGCGGATTGTTCTGATCCATAAACTGTGAAAGCTGTGAGCTTCCGAAAAACTCTTTAACAGCCGCAGTTACAGGCTTGATATTGATAAGTGACTGTGGGGTAATACTGTCAATATCCTGAGTAGTCATTCTTTCTCTTACTACTCTTTCAAGTCTTGATAATCCGATTCTGTACTGATTCTGAAGAAGCTCACCCACGGCTCTGATACGTCTGTTTCCCAAATGGTCTATATCATCAGAATTTCCTATTCCATACTCAAGATGCATATTATAATTAATGGAAGCCAATATATCTTCCTTAGTAATATGCTTAGGCACAAGCTCACTTACCGAAGCAGCTACAGCCTTCTTTAAGTCCTCTTCGTTATCATATTCTTCAAGTAATTTTTCAAGCACAGGATAATAAACATCTTCGGTTATGCCTGCTTCTCTAGGATTAAAGCCTACATATCCGGACATGTCTACCACCATATTGGAAAGAATCTTTACATTCTTATCCTCTGTCTGAATCCATACATAAGGGACTGCAGCATCCTGAATTGCCTTGGCGTCCTCACGTGAAACAACTGTTCCTGCCTTAAACATTACCTCTCCTGTACTCGGATCAACAACATCCTCTGCAAGAACATGATTAGCTATTCTATTTCTAAGGGCGAGTTTTTTATTGAACTTGTATCTACCTACTTTAGCAAGATCATATCTTCTGGCATCAAAAAACATGCTGTTGATAAGGCTTTCCGCATTTTCAACAACCTCAGGTTCACCAGGTCTGATTTTCTTGTAAAGCTCTATAACTCCGCCTTCATAATCTGTTGACGGGTCTTTTTCCATACTGGCAAGAATCTTTGGCTCCTCACCAAACAAATCAAGTATTTCCTGATTTGTTCCTATTCCAAGTGCTCTTATAAGTACAGTTACAGGCACCTTTCTTGTTCTGTCAACACGAACAAAGAATACATCATTTGAATCCGTTTCATACTCAAGCCATGCACCACGATTAGGAATAACGGTAGATGAATATAAGGTCTTACCTATTTTATCGTGTCCTATAGCGTAATAAATGCCCGGCGAACGAACCAACTGGCTGACTATTACTCTTTCCGCACCATTTATTACAAATGTACCTGTTTCAGTCATAAGAGGAAGATCACCCATGAAAATATCATGCTGTGCAATTTCTCCCGTCTCATTATTACGAAGATGTACATTTACCTTGAGCGGAGCTGCATATGTAGCATCTCTTTCCTTACACTCTTCAATGGTATACTTGATATCATCCTCGCAGAGCTGGAAATCAACAAAATCCAAGCTTAATTGTCCGGTATAATCCGATATCGGAGAAATATCCCTGAAAACTTCTCTTAATCCTTCATCTAAGAACCATTGGTACGAATCCTTCTGCACTTCTATGAGGTTTGGCATATCCAATACTTCTTTTTCGGTAGAAAAGCTCATTCGCATTCCTCTTCCTGATTTTACAGGACGCATTCTGTACTTTTTCATCGACACATTTCACCCCTTGAATTTATTTTATGGCAAACCTTGCCATAATAATGACATTTTATTACTTTACCACAAATAAAAATCCGTGTCAATTGTTTTTTGAGAGGTTTTTAAGTTGCTTTTAGGTATGAGACTTGGCGGTTATAGCAGGGTGTATATGATTGCTTGCCAACAATTAACGTAACCTTTATTATATGCTTGCCTTATCAATACACAGGATAGAATAATAAAACAGGTGCTTAGCATGGCGTTAAGTGACAACGTGCCATGCGAGCACCTGTTTTATTATTCTATCCGTAGCTTATACAAAAAATTACTTAAGAGTAACCTTTGCGCCTTCAGCCTCAAGCTTAGTCTTGATGTCCTCAGCCTCTTCCTTAGAAGCACCTTCCTTAAGAACCTTAGGAGCGCCATCAACAACGTCCTTAGCTTCCTTAAGTCCAAGACCTGTACAATCTCTAACAACCTTGATAACCTTAACCTTGTTAGGACCAACCTCAGTAAGCTCTACATCAAATGAATCCTTCTCTTCTGCTCCGCCTGCTGCACCGTCTGCTGCGCCTGCTGCTGCAACTACAACACCGGCTGCTGCTGATACACCAAACTCTTCCTCACATGCCTTTACTAAATCGTTTAACTCTAAAACTGATAAACCTTTGATAACTTCAATAATTTCCTGAGTTGTCATTTTAAATTTCCTCCTAAATTTCAAATTAATTTCTGTTTTCCGAATAATTTTATTTTATTATTCTTCGGCATTTTACTTTTCAAAGTAATTTACTACTTTTAATATACCCGGCTTATTTTAAGCCTCCTTTGATTCTGCAATCTGCTTAATAACACGAGCAAAGTTTGCGATAGGTGATTGGATACTTCCAAGGAACTTGGATAAAAGCTCTTCTCTTGAAGGTATGGTAGCTATCTTTGCGATGCCTGCATTATCATAGTAAGTACCCTCAACAATACCTGACTTGATTTCAAGAGCAGGATTTTCCTTAGCAAACTTAGCGAGTACTCTTGCTGCAGCCGTTGCATCAGTCTTTGAAACCGCTACTGCTGTCGGTCCTTCAAGGTCATCCTTGATGGAATCAAATTCTGTACCGTCAATTGCAAGCTTAACCATTGTATTCTTGTATACCTTGTAGATTATACCTTCTTCTCTCAACGCCTTACGAAGCTTTGTATCCTGCTCAACAGTAAGACCACGGTAATCAACTAATACAACTGTCTTTGCATCCTTGAGGCTTTCTTTGATTTCCTCAACTATAGGCTGTTTTAATTCTACCTTTGCCAAAGTCTTGCACCTCCTGTATTTTTTATAATGAAGCTGCAAATTTATACGAAAGAAAAACTCTCATGCTACGTAGCACGAGAGTTAAAATGCGTTAAATCATTTGACTTTACGATTCTTCCTCGGTAGGCGTTTACTCCTTATGCCTTACGGCACCTACTGTCTACGGCAGCTCATCGTGTGGTATGTTACCACATGAGAAAATCGTTGTCAAGTATTTTTTTAACGGAACATCCCCTAATTATTTCCCAGAACAATAAGAGTATCGTATCCTCTGTCTCTCAGTTCACGGGCGGCTATAAGTGCCTCCTCTATATTATCATAAGTTCCTACCCTTACCTGAAATAGTCCTTCATCTTCAAATATTATAGCCGGATATCCTGTGTTTATAAGATTGTTCATCTGATAATTTGCAGAGCCGGCAGTTCTGTATATTCCGACAAGAAGCTGATAAATATCGTTATTATCATTTTCGCCTGTCGGCACATCTTTTATATAGCCTTCGTAATTTGAATTATCATCCGGTATTTCACCGACATTTTCGATACCGGGTTCATTAATTTCCCCATCAGCAGCACCGCTGTCAACGCCACTTTCCTCTTCATCAGTTATTTCAATACTGTTATCTTCCTCTTCAGGAAGATTATTAATGCTGTCATCATCTATCCGGCTTATCGCTTCCGCAGTCTCATCCTGCGTTACAGCCTTTAGACCTGCTGCCCTTATGGTATCATCTATGCCTGTCGCTATGGCTCTTGCCGTCTCATCAAAGCTGTTGTCAAACAGGGCATTATCCTCATCGTTATTTATGAATCCCGTTTCAACAAGTATGGCCGGCATTTTTGTTCTTCTTAATACTGCAAGGTTGGGACGTTCAACCACATTTATATTTCTATAGCCAACCTTTTCAAGCTCATTATTGACACTTCTTGCAAGATTAGCTTTCAATCCAACATCCTCATAGACTAAGGTCTGTACTCCTTTATATGTATTAGGAGTAGGTGAGGAATTACGATGTATTGACACAAAAAGGTCAGCTCCCGATTCATTTCCTATTCTTGCCTTTTGAACAGGCGAATCATAAACATCCGATGTTCTTGTGTATTCTACATCATAACCCATATCGGAAAGTATATTACCCACTGCAAGAGCAAGTCTTAATGTATCATCCTTTTCAAGCCTTCCATTATAGGAAGCACCACCATCATATCCGCCATGTCCGGCATCCACTATTATCTTATACGCCATAAATCTACCTATATAATAGTCTTTTTTACATTATATTATGTAGAAAATGAAATGATGTATAAAATATTTGTTGATTTATTATATAAGCCATTATTTCAAACGACTTTCTCCAGTACTGTAATCTATCTCTATACCGGGCTGAACATTATATACAAATACATTATAAAATACGCCCATTCCGCCATCTTCAACAGAATATGCCTCCATCAGCACTCCCGTTGCTATGAGATTATCATTTTTATAATATGGAGTTACTCTGTACATAACATGATTTCCTGTCATTTCAACATATCTTGCCACCATGTTTTCAAAAGGAAGCATGCCCGTAACATTCATATATTCAGTTCCGGTTATAAAGTTTCTGACATCGGAATTGTTACCTGTAAGCTGATAATCCAACAGATGACATCTGTTATAAAGATATCCGCCGCTTACTACGTCATCATATTTTACCATATGCCATCCCGCAGGTTTTATATCCCCGACAATCTCTCCTCTTTCTTCAGTAGGAATTATATCAAGTCCTACACATGCCATTGCTGTTTTACATCTTCCCAGCTCATCCTGTTCACTGAAGCTTTCAAAGGATGTTGTCTTTAATTCATCCTCCGTAAAAAACGGCTCATTAAAATTAATCTGCACATATGGTTCATCCACGTATTCGGGAACCACCTCGCCATTTATCGTTATTCCTGCAGTTGAAATATTATCCGGCGAAAAGTCTCCTTCGCTTTCCGTAGTCTTTTGATTCCCATCGTTCGTTTCCGCATCCATAGGAGAGGCATTTTCAGTACCGTCTCCATTTCCTTCGGAAAGCTCTGTCGTACTTCGCTTTATCACAAGTCTGTCATCGTCATTTTGCTTTCCGGAAATAATAATAAACACTATATAAGCAACAACCACAAGTATTATAATTGGTAAAATTATCTTAAACTTCTTCATATCAAATCTCCATAAGATTTTTTATCATTTAGAATTTAATCTTTATTTATTCTTATTATAACTCTTTGTTTAAATGAAATGCAAGATGAAGTCAAAAGTCTTGTACAGGATTTATAAATATGGTATACTTCACAGGTCTTATTTTTTAAAGGCATTATACTTTATATAAGGAGGGAGCTTTTATGTGGGCTTACGAAAGTGTTTTTTATCAAATATATCCTTTAGGATTTTGTGGTGCTCCTTATGAAAATGACGGAGTATTGACTCATAGAATTAAAAAGGTTAATGACTGGATTCCTCATATGAAAAAGCTTGGTATCAATGCAATTTACTTTTCTCCTGTATTTGAATCGGATACACATGGATACAACACAAGAGATTATTCCAAGATTGATACCAGACTTGGAACAAATGAGGATTTCAAAGAGCTTTGTGACATTCTTCACAAAAATGATATCAAAGTCGTTTTGGATGGTGTTTTTAATCATGTAGGAAGAGGCTTCTGGGCTTTTCAGGATGTATTAAAAAACCGTTGGGACAGTCCTTACAAGGATTGGTTTCATATAAGCTTTGACGGTAATTCCAATTACAATGACGGTCTTTGGTATGAAGGTTGGGAAGGTAATTACGACCTTGTCAAGCTGAATTTAAGAAATGAGGCGGTCATAAATCACATTTTTGAAAATGTAAAAAAATGGATTGAAGAATTTGATATCGACGGATTAAGACTTGACGTTGCTTACTGCCTTGATCACGATTTTATCAGAAGGCTTCGTCGTCACTGCGACGGCATAAAGGAGGATTTTCTTCTTCTCGGAGAACTGCTTCATGGTGATTATAATGTATTTGTCAATGACGGTATGCTGCATAGTGCTACCAATTATATGTGTTATAAGGGACTTTACTCAAGCTTTAATTCTATGAATATGTTTGAAATCATACATAGTCTTCTTCAACAATTTGGTCCCGAAGAATGGACAAGGTACAAGGGAAAACATTTTCTTTCCTTTGTAGACAATCACGATGTTACGAGAGTTGCAAGTATCCTTACCAATAAAAATCACCTTCCTCTCATATACGCTCTTGCATTTGGTATGCCGGGCTTTCCATGTGTTTATTACGGAAGCGAGTGGGGTGCTGAGGGAAGAAAGGAAGATGGCGACCCATCACTCAGAAGGAGCTACGATGCTCCGGAATGGAATGAACTTACAGACTGGATTTCAAAGCTTGCTGAGGCAAAGAAAAATAGCAATGCACTGAACTACGGCGGTTTCAGGTCAGTAGTTTTAACCAATCACCAGTGCATCTTTGAAAGAAAGACTGATGAGGAACGTGTTCTTGTTGCCATAAATGCAAGCGATGCTCCTTATACAGCTCACTTTGATGCCGGTTGCGGAACGGCAGTTGACCTGATTACAGGTGCACCTCATGACTTTGGAGGTGGCTCAGAGCTTCCACCTTACAGTGCTTATTTCTGGAAAATGGAGAGATAATTAATATATTATATAATTTCAAAAAAAGGGGCTATCGCCGTAGTGAAAAATTCACTTAATGCGATAGCCCCTTCTTATTTTTTTTATCGTGCCATATCAAGCTGCTGGATGAGTCCTGCTTTTCCATTTTCATGCAAAAATACACCTGAACGTCGTATTTGGGCATTATGTGAATTATCATCCAATGATTTTAATGCAAATTCCGAGCTCGCACTTCCAAGATATATCGCACCGAGCTTTGCTTCTCTAAGGCTTATTATCTTATCATTGCCTGCATCATCCTTCTGCCACACGGAAAGCTTGTCATAGATTTCATCTGCCTCATCTATCCAACCGTTTCCGTCAGTATCATATTCCGAAAGCTCAGCAAATCCATTTCCCGTCTTTGAGCCGAACATCTCTCTTCCGTCGTTTATGATACCATCACCGTTTTTATCATAGCAAAGAAAGCCTGCTCCTTTCGATAGCATTGATATGCTGTCCTTCTTTCCGTCGCCGTCTATATCAAATGACCACTTCTGGTCACTTACGGATATCGGATTTGAATCAAGGCTTATGACAAGAGGATCTGTCATAATCGCCTCAACACTTTGATTAAGCAACTCATTTTTTTCACAGTATTCTCTTGACATGGAAAGTTCGAGATTAAAATCAAGCTCTCTTCCGTCTGCCGTAATCACCTTTCCCTGTGTCTCAAAGGACATGCTCTCACTTTCCTCATATTCAATGCTATAATAATCCGTTCTTCTCCAATAATTATAGCTTCCTGATGTACCGGAGGTTAAATCCCATGTATTTCCTCCCAAAAGTCGGTTTCTCATGGCCTTATCCTTAGCTCCGATTAAAAGCGACAGATTATTTCTGAATTCAATCAAAAAAATTCTGAGCTGTATTAAAAATTCCTCTCTCCCATCCTCCCTTACCTTAAGAGCTGACGGAAGTGAGCTTGAATACGGCTCACTTTTCATAGCTGTCATCTTATCCGAAGACTCATCATTTTTTTCCTCCCGGCTTCTTTCATAAGTTGCTGAAAATGAATTTTCCGAAAAATTCATCGCACCTGTAGAAAGGTTTTGCATAAGTGTTCCGCTTGTCTGTCTGTAAGTTCTTTTCTCAGAGCTTTTAGAAGACATGCCTACAGAACTTTGGTTAATAATCATATTGTCCCTCCTTCATCTCGCAAAATTATGCGAAACAAATCAGTCTACTCATAGGAGGTACTTTTCTATGAAATATATCGACTGAGGAGGGACAATTCTTAAGGACTATAAAGTTTTAAAAATATACTTGTTGTGAAACGACTGTTTTTATGTTTAAATTATTTTTTATTCATTCTTTCAAGCACCATATCATAACTGTCATTGCCATAATTAAGCGAGCGATTTACTCTGCTTATGGTCGCAGTTGATGCACCTGTTTTTTCAGCCACCTCTAAATAAGTATGTTTTTCCTTCAGCATCTTTGCTACCGCAAATCTTTGTGCTATGGAAGTAACCTCATTTACTGTACATACATCTTCAAAAAAATCATAACATTCATCAACATTTTCTAAAGTAAGAACAGCTTCAAACAATTCCTTTACGGTTTCATTTCTTATCGACTTCCCCATATAATCACCTTCTATTTATTTTCCTTCTGCACCCATACTGCAACGGCTCCCCTGTTTACATAGAAATTTCCGCAACCATCCTCGTCAATTTTGATATTGTATCTCGCATTACCCATAGCATCGGCAAAATGACAACCTGCAAACTGTTTTCCGATATACATACGCTTAGTTCCGCCTGTACCATCTGAAATTACGACTGCAAGACCTGACTCCTTATGCTCCTCATCCCCTTCTCTTGTCCATCCGATACAGTTAGGATCATCAAAATAATCATGCTGCGGTCCGTATGCCTTAAGCTTTCTCAGCTTAAGAAGCTTATCCAGCTCTCTCTTTTTAGATTTAATCTTTGATGCAGGTATCCCCTTATAATCTCCATAGAATACACAAGGATAACCATCCTGTCTAAGGAGGATAAGTGCATAAGCCATCGGCTTAAACCAATCCTCAACCCATGACTCTAAGCTTTGACCGGGCTGACTGTCATGATTATCAACAAAGGTAACAGACATAAGAGGATTTATCTTTGTTAATGTTCCGTCAAATATATTTCTTAAATCATAATTACCATGTGCCTTTGAACAGTTATGGAAGTTAAAATGAAGAGGAACATCAAAAAGCTTTACCATACCCTCGGTAGCCGCTATATAATCCTGAAGCAAATCCACATTCCAATGCCAGTATTCACCAACTGCGAAAAGCTCTTTTCCGACACCCTCTTCTACCTGCTTAAGCCAATCCTTGTAAAAATACTTATTTATGTGTTTAACCGCATCAAGTCTGAAGCCGTCCAAATCAGCAAATTCAGTATACCATTTACCCCATCTTACAAGTTCTTCTCTTACCTCCTGATTGTCAAAGTCAACATCCGCTCCCATAAGATAGTCGTAATTACCAAGCTCCTTATCAACATCCTTATCCCATTCCTTACCTTTAAAAAGGAAAAGTGATTTTTTAGCTCTGTCCTGATCCCAATCAATTCCATCAAAATGAGTCCAGTTCCAAGTAAAATCAGAATACTTTCCCTTACGTCCCGGAAATGTGAACTTTGACCATGCACCTATGGTCTTGGTATCACCAACCATCTGATTTCGACTGTTTTCATTGAACTCCTGTGCTGAAACCTCTTCAACCTCATCGGCACCTATCCTGTGATTGAGAACTACATCGGCATAAACATTTATATCCTTATCATGAAGAGCTTTAATGGCTGCAAGGTATTCATCCTTTGTTCCGTATTTAGTTGCAACTGTACCCTTCTGTTTAAATTCCCCCAAATCATACAAATCATACACACTGTAGCCTACATCGGTTGCACCACAGGCACCCTTATAAGCAGGTGGAAGCCAAACAGCCGTAACACCCGCAGTTTTAAGCTTTGCAGCCTCCTCCTTAAGCTCCTTCCATAGAGTCTTGTCAGCCGGAAGCTCCCATTCAAAATACTGCATCATAGTTCCATTAAAATCCATTATCATTCTCCTCCAAAATGTATAAAATAAAAAAAATTCACATCTTTATCACTTTAATACTTTGAAGTCAATTATATCAAAAAATAATAAAAGAGTAAAGACAAAGATAACATGCCGATTCTTGCCGGATGACTCAGGTACACGCATAGCACGCTGTCGCTTAACGCTATGCGTGTACCTGAGTCATCCGGCAAGAACCGGCACTATTCAACAGGTAAAATTATCTCAAGCTTAAAGTAGTAGTCTTCTTTCTCCTTGTATGATGTAAGATAACACTCGCCACCGTATTTTTCAGCAGTTTCTTTAATGTTTATAATTCCAAAACCATGGTTTGCTTTATCTTTTTTTGTTGTTATTATTATATTATCCCGTATATCCACTTCATTAAGTGTCGGATTTGTCTCGGTTATTATCATATAGTTTTCATTTCTTTTAAATGTCAGTTCAATGTGTTTTTTATCTTCATCAAGCTTTTCCACTGCCTCTATTGCATTATCAAGTATGTTGGCAAGAATGGTACAGGTATCAAGTGCCGAAAGCTTAACGCCTGAAAGCTTGCCGTCAACCGTAAGCGTTATACCCTTTTCAGATGCCTTATTCTTCTTTTCCGAACATATAGCATCCGCTATCTCATCACCCGCATGTACGCTTGTGTCTGCCTGCTCAACCAGCTTTGCCATATCCTCGATATAGCTACCAAGCTCATCGTATCTCTTGCTCTTATATAACTCCTGCAGACAGTAGGTATGATTTTTCAAATCATGTCTTATTTTTCTTATCTCACGATTGGAAGCTATAAGTCCCTCATAGTGTTCCTTCTGGGCTTCGATATAGTACTCATTTACGGTATTTTTGTCACGAAAATACATCGATTCAGATTCCTTTATGATAAGTAGTATACAGATAAGCAAAATGATTACAGTTATGGCAAGCATAATAATACTGTATGTCCTGCCGCCCATATCCCCACTATATACAAACCTAAGGGAAATCAAAGGTTCCGTATCGGAATATCTGTCTATCTTTAGAACAGAAAAGATAACATTATCTATCAAAAGAAACACCAGAAAAACTGCCACAACCAGAGAAAAAGCCATTGGCCCTTTTCTTCTCCTGCTCGAAAGAAATGATAAACTCCATACTATAAGAATTAAAAACAAGGTCAATAATATCATCGTAATCTTTATCATATATTCCGGAGTATTTATGCTATCTTCAATCATAGTATCCAATGTATCTAAAATACTTAAAAGAACAGTTATAACTTCAAAGGCAGTAATCGTAATAAAAAAAGCCTTTAACTTTTTACATAAAAGCTGCGTGATAAAATAAATAAGTAAAAATAAAACCAGCGCTCCGCTTATCGTTGTTTCAAAAGGCTGCTTATCCGTCACAACCCAAAGCACTGTACTTAGTATCGCATATATACTAATAACCGTAATCAGCATATTTTTTCTGTGTGATACTTTTTTTAACGGATAACCAAAAAAGCCTGTTATAAGCAGCCAGGCTGAAAGAGTATATGCTGTTCCTTCGATAAGGCAATAAACCAAATCATAAATTATCTGCAACATTTTTCTAATCCTATCTCACACAATCTTTGAAACATTATCAAAGATTGTCCAACATCTTAAAATACCTAAATCCTATCTTGCACTGTTTTTTTCTATCTCAAGTAATCTCTTACTATCTCGCACTGTTTCTTACATATTCCAAAAGCTTTATCTTAAAATCAGCCATGCTGCTTCTGCTAAGTGGTAAAGAGATATCCTTTGAAACGATGACCTCATTACCGCGATGCTTTTTCACATGTCTTAAATTTACTACATAGCCTCTGTGTATTCTGTAAAAGGAATCTGTTATCAGTGAAAGCTGTTTTTCCATATCGGCAAGCTTGCCGCGGATGGTATATTCTCTTTTTGAAAGTACAATTCTTATGGAATTATTTTGTGCCTCTATGTATACTATATCATCCACCGGAACAACGACATCCTCACCCTCATATCTGATTACGATGTGTTTTCCTCCGATGAGCTTTTCCTTCAAATCCGAAAGAGTTTTATTTAACTTATCCTCATCCACCGGCTTGCCAAGGAATCTAAAAGCAGATACCTCATAACCGTCCATGGCCATCTCCGTATGACTGGTAAGAAATATAACAGGTATATCAATATCCAGCTCACGCAATTTTACTGCAGTACCCATTCCGTCAAGCACAGGCATCTCAATATCAAGAAAGAGTGCCTCCGGTCTTACGCCCTTTTTTATATCAGACAGTAATTCTTCTCCATCCGCATATTCCTTGCAGGTAAGATCAAGCCTTCCAAAAAATCCGTAAAGGGCATCCGTAAGCTTTTCTCTTATTTTTTTTTCATCATCACATACTGCTATAATCATGAACTGTTCCTCATCTATAATTTATTATGTTTCAATTCTCATTCCGTAAAAACTTTAAATCAAAAGTTTTGTTACTGTAACATAATTAATTGTATCAGACGATTCTTCCGTTTTCAATATTAATGGTACGATTGCCGTACGCTGCACAATCAGCGGAATGAGTAACCTGAAGTATGGTTATACCCTTCTTTTCATTAAGCTTTTTAAAAAGATTCATAATCTCTGTTCCTGATACCGAATCAAGATTACCGGTTGCCTCATCGGCAAGGAGTATCTCCGGATTACCAAGTACCGCTCTGGCAACAGCTACTCTTTGCTGCTGTCCGCCCGAAAGCTCTGCCGGCATGGCTTTTCTTTTTTCTGTAAGACCTGTTATCTCAAGTATCTCTTTTAATTCAGGCTCAAGCTCAGACCTTTTTTTACCCTTGACGGTAAGAGGGAGAAGTATATTGTCCTCCACATTAAGATTCTGAACCAGATTATAAAACTGAAATACAAATCCTATCTTTTCGAGCCGAAGCTGTGACAGCCTTCTCTCAGACATCTCGGTTATATCCTCACCGTCAATTAATATATTTCCCTCAAACTCTCTGTCAAGTCCGCCTATAAGGTATAAAAGTGTTGACTTACCGCTTCCGGATGCACCCATAAGAGATACAAATTCTCCTTTTTTTACCTCAAAGCCTGCATCTGTCAAAACCTTATTTTCACTGCCGCCCTTACCAAAGGTCTTACTTACATTTTTTACTTCTATCATACTGCTCATATCAAAGCTCCTTTCATCCTAAACCACTATACCTATATAAAACTCAATCTGTAAATCAACCTGTTAATCAACCTACTCATACTTAAGCTGCAACGCTATCTTCATCTTCCTGAGTGACCTGACCGGGAACAGTGAAACCAAAGTAAATACTACCCACAAAATCACCAGAAATACCACATACATTTTTATATCATAGGATACGTTGAACCCGCCTGCCAACGAATTCAAAAGTCTTCTAAACGGAATAAATGCCAGAATCGCCGCAGGAAGAGAAACTATAAGTGCAATCGCCGACGATATCATACTCTCAAGGATAAACATAAATGAAAGCTTATCTCTCGTCATAGCCGTCGACATAAGCACGGCACACTCACGCTTTCTTCCTTCAAAGCCGATAAGCTGATTGCTTATCATACCGATTACCGTAAGCGCAACTCCCAGTATAATTACAAGCATAAGCATAGACTTCATACCTGTTTTTTTACCTTCCCACGTGGCATTATATTCATCCAGTGTCAGAACATCATATATAACAGTGCCTGAGTATTTTTTAATCTTTGACTTTATCTCTTCAGGGTTGTCACATCTTACATATATTTCACTCGGATAATCGTGAAATATATCTATATAATTATCCATTGATATTACGATTGAATTAGAGGTCGAATCATAATTATTACTGTCTATATATCCTCCGACCTTAAGTGTCTTTTTTATAGGCAGATAACTGTCCGAATTAAAGGTGAGCTCTACCTCATCTCCCGTTTTTACACCAAATTTATCCGCAATTGCTTTGTCTATATAAAATGTATCGTTATCTATATCTGAAGGCAGATTTTTAATACCGATCAAAAGAGAAAAACCTTCTTTAGGAAGTCCGAATATATTAACATCCTTGGTATAATCATTTATTGTTATTTTTTTCTCAACCTTATAAACTGTCTCAGTTTCGCTTACTCCTTCCAAATCATCTATGTAAGAAAACATCGAAGCCTTCTGATCGTTATTAAGCTGTATCTGGATATCAGCATCAAAGGTCTTTATGTCATATATCGCATCGAGCGATGTAACAAATATAAAAAGTACTATCGCAAGTGCTGCTGCCGTTATACAAAGTACTCCGCTTCCCACCGTACTTTTTCTTGCAAAACACTCAAGAGCTGCAAGCTTTGCAACCGGCTTTTCCCTTTTATCGAAATGCTTTACCAAAAGACCTGAACAAAGGCAAAGTAAAACCGGAAATAAAAGTGAAATTCCAAATATGATAAATGCAAAGCTTATAAACATAGCTGCAATATTATCGGTTACAACAAGTAAAACTATTGATACAATAATCATAATTGCACCTAAGGTATAGGACACCTTGTTAAGCTTATACTTTGTATCCTTGTTATCAAATATAATGTCTCTGATAGAGGTTCTTGATGCCTTAACAATCTCCTTAATCGAACAGATACATTCTATGAAAATTGCAACCAGTATAACTGCTATATAAGCACCTATTCCGGTTTTTCCGAAATCTACCGAAACACTTGCATCCTTTGAATCAACCGATATTATACCTCCAAGCAAAATGCTTCTCACAATCTTATAAAGAACGCATCCGATTATACCTCCGAACAAACCGTAAAGTCCTGTCTCCGCAAGTAAAAATCCTGTAGTAAATCTGTTGGATAAACCAAGACTTCTAAATGTGCCTACGACTGACATTCGTTCACTGACTATACGCTGCGAAACAGACATGGTTACAAATATTACCAACAGCAGACACACGGCAAACATTAAAAGGAAGATAAGCGTTATAATCTTAATCATAGCATTAATCTCACCGTCATCTATAATCTTACCGACATCAGCTCTGTAGTCTCTCTCCTTAAGAATATCTACAACCTCGTCCGCTTCATCATCCTCCAAAACATCTATATAAGCCTCTGCATATATAAGCTCTCCGTCAAAATCAAGCTTAAGCATTCCCTCTTTACTAAGAAGTGCAAGGCTTGCTCCGTTTGCCATACCGGTTTCAGAAAGAATCACACTAATCTTATATGAAACAGCCTCACCCGCATCACTGTATAAGACAAGCTCATCACCTACACTTAAGCCATAGCTTTCGGCAAGCTTTTTCGATATAGCAGTCTCATCGTCATTTAAGTTAATTTCCTCTCCGATAAGACGCATCTTATAAGCCATATCAAAATCCATAGATTCTACAGTATAGCTTTTCGAATGAAAATAGTTGTAAAAGCCTTCCGGTATCTCGATGCTTCCGCCCTGTCTTGTGGTTATAAGCAATGCATTTACCGGTATATCCATGTCCAAATTATCTTCATCCACTCCAAGCTCATCCGTTATGATGATATCACTTGTACCTGTTACCTGGGTAAGCAGATTCTTAACGAGGTAACCCATCGAACCGGACATATCTATGCAAAGGAGCGCCGAAAATGAACAGCTTGCTATACATACGAATAAAAGCAAGGTTCGAAGCGGTTTTGAAAATATATTTTTTAAAGTGTGCTTTATCATTATACGCATTTTCTTATCTTCCTCCTTTTACCATCTGCTTACTCTGTCTTCAGGATCCACATACATTCCGTCCCCCGGCTTTACATCATAAAGCTCATAGAATTCATCTGTTGACGAAAGCACTGCATTTACTCTTATACACTCTGGACTGTGTTCATCGGTTTGAAGCTTATCCATCGCCACGGTATCCTCAATCATCATGCACCAGATATAAGCATAATTTTCAAAGATTTTTCTTCTTTGCTCATCGGTTTTTGCTATCTTCATAAGGCACTCCATACCGCCCTTATCCGCATAATTTTCACTGCAGGTAAGCTCACCGTTTACATGATATATATCCATAATCGTAAATGTCGAATAATATTCAATCATTCTATCCATTCTGTTTTCAAGCTCATCCCTGTCTTCCCTACTTATCCAGTCGGGATTGTAATTACCGTCCGCATCATAGTTGATACAGTTTGAATCAAAGGCGTGCCCCATCTCATGAGCAACTACCATCCCAAGTCCTCCGAGGTTGGTATAATAATCCGCATCCTCGTCAAAGTATGGCGCATGCATAATAGCCACTGTTATATTAAATGAATTGTCTATACCGTACATGGAATTAACCGTCTGTGCAGACATAATAGGCTCGGATCTATCATGTGCCTTACCTATCATATCAAGCTCTTTATTATAATTATCCTTATTAACATTTACATATGTTATAAAGGCATCGTCTCCGATAAGCTTTGCATCATTTTTATCCACCTCGTGCGGGGTTCCGCCGCCCTTAACAAAATACATATTGTCAAGCTTCTTTATCAGTCCTTTTCTGGTTGTCTCACTAAGCCAGTCCGCCTCATTTATAAGCTGTCTATAGCCCTCCTTAATGTCCTCGTACATACGTGTAAGCTCTTCGTCCATTTCCTCCGTATAGTACTTATCAGCATAAAGCTCGCTTATTCTGCTCTCCAATAAACTGTTTGTATAAAGGGCAGCCTCCTCTTCTTTTGCCAGATAGCTTACAGGTGCATAAAGCTTTAAAAACTCATACTCGTCCGTCAAAAAATAATTGTATCTGTTCATCAGATCACAGATAAGATAGGTCTTGAGACATTCAAGATTATCATTGTTAAATGAATCGGCAAGCATGGCAAGCTGTTCCTTATCTCTTACATACCAGCCTCCGTACGGATTATCTTTAATGCCCATGGTTTTTTCAAAATAATCCGCATCCAAATTTTTAAGTATCTCATTAAAAGCATCCTCTTCATAAAATGTAAATGAAGCATAAGGATTTTCTGCATCCATAATCTGATAATCTGTCTTACCTGCCACATCAATCGCAAAATACACAAAATCATCAGCCTTCCTTCCTGCCTCATCAAGCTCCTCTCCGCAAGCCAAAAGCGCATCAAGCACATATGAACGAAGCATCTGTCTTTCCTCATCACTCTCATATATATCCTTTAGAGCTATGTTGAAAATCGAATCCTTTTGATCTATATAAAGGGCATTTTTTTCTGATTCGAAGAAGTTTCTCTCAATCATGATATCAAAATAAAGGATCTGTCCTTCCTCTTTTGCAATCTCACCGATTATATCAAGAAGCTCGTCTGTATCTTTTGCCTCATTTATCTCCTTAAGTCTCTTATTAAAATGCTCTGCACCAAGACTACCTATATCCTCCTGATTAAGATACTGGATATATGCATCCTTAACGAGCTGTTCATTGGTACCCGGCTCATAGCTTTTATTTGAAGTTGCTATGTCACTGACAAGACTTATTATCTCTGCATCAACATCATTCATAATGTCCGCTGCCGGTCCACCGTACGCCTCTCCATAATGAAGGTCAAGATTAATCAAAGTGTCCTTATTCACATAGCCATAAAAATCATCCTGCGGTCTAACCTCCTCATCATAAGACATGTCCTCATCTTTAGATGCATCGCTTTGTGTACTGCTTGCACTCATTTCAGACTTTCCGTAATTATTATTTACGTTACCACAGCCACAGAAGCTAACTGCCATAGACGAAATAATTGCAAATGAAAAAAGCCTTTTTATAAACCTGTTTTTTCTCATAATCCTTCGCTCCTTATAATCACAAGTTTTATCAAGGCAAATATATCATTTTTTATTTTTTAATATAAAAAGTTGTGGTGAAATGCAAAATAAACGTGGTGAATTGTTTTCTTATTTTTTGTAAAAAAAATTTTATATTCAGTAAATTATAATCAACATATTAAGTATAGGCAACCTGTTAAGTATGATATTATATATTATATTACTATAAAAAAAGAGGTATTAATTTATGATTTCATATGAACCTTTTTATAAAACACTTCTATCCAAAAATATAACCGAATATCACTTGATTTATAAAGAGGGCATATCCGCAAATACTCTTCACAGAATGAAAAAAGGCCTTCCTATAACAACCAAAACTTTAGATACTTTATGTTTTATTTTAGATTGTGATGTAAATGATATAATCATACATAACAAATCTGTATAGACTATAAACTATAAAATGGGGTAGATTTTTATTTAGCCTGTTTTACAGGTTCTTATTATAGCGTTAAATGACAACGTGCTATGCGAACATCTGTAAAATAAGCTGACATAAATCTACCCCATTAGCTTTGTTTATTTAAATTTTATACATATTTTTATTAATCAAGTTCTTCAAAGTACTCGTTTACAAGATTAATATACTCCTGCTTATACTCATCCTTATCCGAATCCTTAACTGACTCTGCGAGTGAAATTATAAGCTTTTTATCGGTACTTCCCATATATTCACTGTCTTTCATATACATTCCAAAAGCTGCAACCGATGCTGCCCATCTCAAATTATCACTGCCTTCCTTTAAATATGCATCCTTTTTACATACAAAATCTATAAGCTTACTCTCATCTTCATCCGGTTCCTTATATCTTACTCTTAAGGTAAATAATTCGTCATTATATTCTCCTTCTCCATATATTTCACTATCAGCATTGTTTCCGGTGTACTTTAAGTCTGAATCAGGAGCTTCCATATCAGAATCAGCAGGTATAATTTCATAAATGGCTGTTACACTATGTCCTGCACCCATCTCGCCGCCATCCTTGGTGTCATCATTAAAATCCTCCGCTGCCATAGTTCTGTTTTCATATCCGATAAGTCTGTAACCCTTTACAAGTGCCGGATTAAACTCTACCTGAAGCTTAACATCCTTTGCTACAGTTACCATATTTGCACCTAAATCATCAACTAACGCTTTTTTTGCCTCAAAAATCGAATCAATATACGCATAGTTTCCATTACCCTTATCTGCAAGAGTTTCAAGCTTATTATCCTTGTAATTTCCATATCCAACTCCTATTACACTCAAAAATACTCCTGATTTTTTCTTTTCAATTATAAGCTGCTCGAGAGCACTCTCACTTGTTACACCTACATTAAGATCTCCATCCGTCGCAAGTATAACTCTGTTATTTCCGCCCTTGATAAAGTATTTTTCAGCAATTTCATATGCTGTTTCAATACCTGCCGCACCATTGGTTGAACCCCATGCCTCAAGTCCTTCGATGGCTGAGCTTATCGCATAATAATCTGAGCCCTTGGCACCCTCCAATACAACCTCATCACCACCTGCATAGGTTACAATCGATACTCTGTCCTTGTCTGTAAGATTTTCAGCAAGCATACACATCGACTGCTGAACAAGAGGAAGCTTATTTTCATCAAACATTGAACCCGAGGTATCTATAAGAAATACTATGTTAGACTCGGGAGCATCACTAAAATCAATCTTTTCAGTATTGAGTGATACAAGTGCAAGCTGTGTATCCTTGTTCCATGGACAATCGGCATATTCCATATGAACCGCAAACTTATCATCTCCTGTCGGAGTTTCATAATCATAATGGAAGTAATTAATCATCTCCTCAATTCTTACCATCCCCGGGTCAATGCTATATCCATTTGTTATATTTGTTCTTATCTGACTATAAGATGCCGTATCAACATCTGCTGCAAAGGTTGAAAGAGGGGAAAGCGCAACCGACATCCATGAATTTTCTTCAAGATAATTATATTCATTGGTATTAAAATTCTCATCGCCAAAATAATACTCATCTGATTCTCCATAGTAAATTTCCCCTGTAACCGAATTTTCTGCCATATCATAATCTGCTGCAACGGCCTCTTCATCTTGAACGTACATCTCATATACAGTGTTATCACTCTTGGAATTGTCATCATTAGCTTCGGCTTCTGTTTCATCCTGCTTTAAAAACTCCGTTATTGTTTCACTAATATTATTTTCTTTTTCTTTTCCACACGCACACATACCCAGCATCATTGCTCCGGCTAAAGTAACAGCCATAATCCTTTTTCCAAAATATCTTTTTTTCATAATATTTTCCTCCATCTTATTTTCTTAATGCTTTTATTATCATTTTTTTCTGATACTTTTTATGTATCTGATATATATACGCATTAAAAATATTTTTTTATGGAGATTTTTTAAAAAATTTTTTTGAAAGTATAATTGTGCATTAAAAGTTCATTTTTACTTACTCTTTCTTTTTTTTAACGCAAGCGCAATTATAGATACAAAGGATACAAGCAAAACCATCAAAGCACCTATAAATCCTCTGTCACCGGTGGACGGAGTATCCGGTGTTTCGGGCACTTCAGGTGTTTCGGGCACTTCAGGTGTTTCGGGCACTTCAGGTGTTTTTGGTACTTCAGGTGTTTTGGGCACTTCAGGTGTTTTTGGTACTTCAGGTGTTTTTGGTACTTCAGGTGTTTTTGGTACTTCAGGTGTCTTTGGTGCTTCAGGTGTCTTTGGTGCTTCAGGTGTCTTCGGTACTTCAGGTGTCTTCGGTACATCAGGCTCCTTCTTTTTATCCAAAATGTATTTTACGGTTTGTCCGGCATAATTTATATCCGTATGCTTAGCCACAAGCGTTTCGCTTCCATCACCTTCCACAAGATATAAATATTCAAAACATACAATCTCTTTTTCAACAAGACCTTGGGTAGCAAAATCAAATTTAACCTCTTTCGTACATTTACTTTCATTCGCTGTAAACTTTATACTTGCGGTTATCTCATTGCCATCTTCCATAAGCTTGTCATTAGCTTCCTTATCATATATAACGCCTCTTACAACATAGTTTCTTCCCACCACAAGATTAGTCATGTCAATCTTATCAACAACAGTTGCATTTTCTGATGCTATACCCGTGTGTGTCTGAGTATCATAGTCAACAGCAGTGGTTTCAACCTCCGGATAGTATGAGGCATTAAAGATTTCCGATTTTTGTGTGACTATGTAAACACCGTTTTCGTCAAGCTTCTTATCCTCTTCCTTAAATTCTATTATCTCGTCAGGTGCCTTAACAAACTCCTCCGGTGTATTTAGTTCAGTAACCTTATATCTTCCAAGCGGCATATGCTCCGAAAATGCTTTTCCGTCTTCATCCGTTATGATTTTATCAACAAGCTCTCCTGCCTTATAAAGAACGACATTCTTATCATAATAGCTTACTATATCCTCCTCGGCATATATTCCGAACTCTATCCCGGAAAGCGGTATGGTTTTAAATACAAAATCCGAAAGCTCTTCATCATAAGCTCTTATCTCACCTGTCTTTTCAAGCTCATACCTTCCATAAATCGGATAATCTTTATAAACGATATCAACTACTCCTACTGCAGTATCATCCTCCTCTTCATATGTCAAATATATAGTTTCGTCATCAATTATAAAGTCAACACCTACTGCCACATTATATCCATCCGGTGCCGCAACCTCATCTATACGATATTTTCCATATGTAAGAGTTCCCGGTGTGATAAGTATACCGTCTTCAGCAGTTTTAAATTCATCAACCATTTCAAAGTGTGAGCCTGTATATGTTCTGAACGAAACATAGGCTTCATCATCATAAGACCATATCTTGTAAAATGATGAATTATTTAAAATATTATTATTTGTTTCTAAATCAAGCTTTGTAAGTCTTAAATAATATTTTTTCTGCTTGTCCGTCTTATATATTTTTTTCTGCGGCTCACGGCTGTCCTTATCTATTTTAACAGTGAAATCCGCTACCGGGAGAAATCCCTCGGGAACAGTTGTCTCCTTAACAAGATATATGCCGTATCTAAGTTCAGCAGACAAAGCATTACCATCCTCATCCGTGAACATTTCCTTAGAGCCATCTGTTGCAAGTGCTACCGCTTTTTCTTCATCAAATATATAGCTTCCGTTTTCATCTGTTTCAAGGTCACTTATCCTGCATGCCATAAATCCTGCATTGGCAAGAGGCTTTAGGTCATTGCTTTTATCCTCTGCAAGCTTAACAATCTGAAATGCCTGCTTTACAGGTTCTTCATCAACTTTTGGTATGACTGATTCATTTGTCCTTGAATCCGCCACCGTATTCTTTTTTATCTTATAAGTTTTTATGCTATCATCAATAACATATTCATCGGGTGCAGACACTTCCCTTATGGTTATATATCCAAGAGGAAATGTCGGTGTAATATTATCTTCTTTATAATAAAGCTCATCACTGCTTTCATTGTTAAAATCCGTCATATAATTTTCCGAAAGCTTTATCTCTCCATTTTCATCTGTAGAAAAGAACCAGTGCCTTTTATAAAAGTCCTCTGAAACAGCATTATTTACAAGACCTTCCTCAGCATAATACCTTACTTCAAATACCGCACCGCTTATCGGCTCATTATTTTCCGAATCTTTTTTGATAAGTATTATTTTTAGAGGAGCATCCTCCGGAGTTTCCTTTGAGTTGATATCCTCTCCATCCGATAACTCATCTGCCCTCTTTGCTTCTTTTTCATAAATTGTTTCATCAAGCTCATATCCCTTTGAAGCTAAAACCTCTTTTACATAATATATTTTTCCGAGAGAAAGCTCTTCTGATATACCTTTTCCTTCAGAGTCCGTAACTATTGTTTCTACCCTGTTTCTATCATTTTGGGCATCCTCTCTTGTATTATAGATGCCATAAGTTGCTCCTCCTAAGCTGTAACAGCTATTTCCCTCTGTTAATATCTTGTTTGCCGAGGTTTTATTTACTCTTATATATCCCGGATTAACCTCATCATAGCTTGATGTCCATTCTCCGCTTATTTTTGTTCCCTGATACTTTCCATAGTCACCCTGGGCAGCAATTATAAAGGTATTATTTGCTCCCTTATTGGAAGCCTCCAAAACCTCTATCCTGCCGTCTCTTTTTTCATATCCGGATGGTGCCTGTGTTTCAAGCATATAATATGTACCCTTGGGAATTCCTGTAAGTGTAGTATGTCCCGATGTTTTTGAAGGATAATCTCCTGAATAAGCAACTACATCGCTTGTATTAAACCTATTGTAAATAACATGGCCTGTTCCATCCTCATCAGTAATGAATGTTCCGACAAGAGTATTCGAAAAATCATATACCTGATAAACAGCACCTCCAAGCTTAATATCTGATAAATCCTTATTCTTTTTTACTCCGACCTTTTTTACCGAAGCCGTTCCGGTTATAATAGAATTATGTGCAGCGTAGAATTTTAAATGTACCGCATCAGAGGATGAAAAGCTTATCTCAGATGTATATCCCCAGCTTCCCGATTCTGTAAGTATAGGACCTGTCACTGTCTCCTTACCCGTTTCCGTAACCACATACTGTGGTTGTAAATTTGAGTTTCTGTAAAGAACCTCCGCAAGATAATATGTGCCGTTAGGCACTTCAGTTATAATTCCGTATCCATTCGAATCTGTTTCACAATACTTCCATCCTGCATGACCAAGTGCCCCTGACGAATCTCCGTAAAATGTATCTATTGCTGATACATTTGAACCCAGATAATCCACAAAAGAACCCGTACCGTAGCCGGCCTGCTTTGTCAGATTTTCAGCAAACTGCCTTATTCCTGCTTTTGTCCAGCCTGCATTTTGTGCCGGACTTATAGTTGTCCCACCGGATTCATAATCATATGGTATAAGTAAGAAAACCGTTCTTAAATCTTCATTTACACCTTTATCTGAGTACTTATGAATTTCAACCGTATTTAATGTACTCATGGATACGAAGAATTTTGTTTCCGGCTTTTCGGAGACTACAAGTCCGCAAACCTGCTGCGTATTGTTGTCCGGAACAAACAAAACCACATCCGAACAGCCTGTCACCTCAGGGGTTAATTTAAATTCAACGCTTCCGAGAGTTGATAAATCCGCATTTTGATTAAATAAGACAACAATATTATCACCACTTGAAGTATACATGGCATTGCCTTCGTTATATTCGTTTTTTGATGCATTATAAACAACAATATTGTCATTGTGTTCCCATGTCAGGATATAAGAAACCCCCGCTACTCCTCCTATAACTATATCCGTACTTCTGTAGTATCCTTTTCCGTTATATGTAACGCTTTGTCCATTGTATGTAAAATACTGTGTGTCTAAAGAATTATTTATCCTTGCCTTTAAGTCACCGGGAGTAAAATTAATGTCAGGAAGACTCATAACATTATTATAATAAGAAATACCATATGTATCTGAGGAATTGCCTCTTGCATAGGAAAGCGCAAGTGCAATAACTGCATTTTGCTGGTTTTGATTTGATACAAGCGAACTCATATTGGTTCTTCCTATATTTTCAGGAAGTGAGTAGTAAAGTATTTTCTTCACTTTATTGTAAACATTCTCTCCAAGTATGTTCATCGAATCCGGATACGTATAAACCTGGCCTTGTCCTGATGTAGTCCCTCTTTCATGCTGCGAACAATAGCCAAAGCCCATAAATGTAACTCCGTTTACCGTAAAAGTAGATGCCACCTGTCCCGAAGGAGAAGTATAGTTTGTCACTCCGTCACGTTCACCGGGATTTGCAGCATTTTTTATTATGTCTGTCATCTGCCAAGTGTCAAATTCCTGTAAATCCAAAGCTTCGTTTTCATTTAAAGCACTATCCTTTGTTTCAAATTCAAAATCATCAAGAGTATCCTCCAACAAATTTAGAGAAAAAGATTGTACTGACTCTTCATCCGCTGTAAACTCACATTCAGATTCCTGCCCTGTTATCTGCTCTGTTTCCTGCTCTGTTTCCTGCTCAGTTATCTGTTCCGTTTCCTTTTCAGAATCATTTTCATTGGCATGAACCGAATTGACAGGAACACATATTGATAACATCAGTGAAACTATCAGTATCATTGTTATAATCCTGCTTATATATCTATATAATTTTTTCATAATACATTCTCCTTATAAAATTTCTGTACATACAATTAATTTACCTTTAACATGTGAAAATTTATGAACGACAAACAGACATATCGAAATTGATAATTTCAATATGTCGTTTCGCCAATATGGACTAATTTAAAATTGGATATTAAAAAAATGAATAAACGTTTTCCTTATCGGAAACTTAATGTGTATTTAGTATAATACCAAAGCTTAGAATTATTTGCAAGGAAAATTTCCAACTATTTTTTTTTCCTATATAATTTATATAATTTATTATAACGAATGTAAATATATTCGGCATCAGCTTCATTTCCTGTCCAAACAACCGTAAGCACATCTTCAGGAAATGAACAGAATTCATTTGGGATTTCTTCTACATACAGATACCCTTCCATTTTTTCTGTCTGTAGGTCCTCTCCGGCATCTACATAAGTAATGTCGTTAAATGTAATCTTATCTGCTATTTGACTATCAGGTACGATGATATCCTGTGTTACTGAATTGTTTGTTGCTCCTGCCTCATTTGTTTCATTATCCAAAGAAGCATCATCAGAAGCAGCCTCTGTTATGTTCGCATTATATGAGTATTCATTATCACCTTCTGCATCCTCTGCATCAGAATATGTTTCTTCATCCGCATCTTCATTTTGTATATAATTATCTTCATATGCATCATCCGATTCTATGCTTTCAGATGCTATCTCCTCCGCATCAGAATAATCCCCGTATTTATCTGACGAATCCGAATCCTTTAAAATCAAATGTGTATCTGATTTTTCTTTCCTGTTATCTTTATCTTTTGTAACATTAAATATCGCAATAGGAATTGCAACCACAATTATAAGCGCTGCTGCCGCTATAAATCCAACAGTCTTTTTTCTTCTTACCTTTGTTTCACTATTTATCAGATTAATCTCCTTATCATAGCCCGCTTCAATTCTGTCCCATAAATCAGGAGTATTATTTTCCGTTTCCTTTATATATGCATCAAGGATTTCCTCAGGAATATCTTCAACCATACCTTCGATATCTTCCTGATTATCCTTATATTCAGTTAAGTCAATTATATTCTTACTCATAATTAGAAAGACACCTCCTTAGTTTTTTTATTCCCTCGTTATACAGCCAAGTGACCGTTCCCATCGGCTTGCCCGTAAGCTTCGCTATCTCCTTAAACTTAAGCTGTCCTATAAGCTTCATATCTACAATTTCTTTTTCTTCCGGCTTAAGAGACCTCATTGCCTGCTTCATATCCTGTGACAAAACAGCTTCATTTTCTATTCCTTCTGTATGCGGTTCTTCATATTCCGCAACAGTATTTTTTCTTTTTCTTATCTCATCAATCGCCATATTTTTTGCTATGGTTACGAGCCATGTTTTGTGAGGACTTCCCTTTCTGAAGGTACTCGCTACACGAACCAGCTTGATAAAAAAATCCGATGTTATATCCTCTGCCTCTTCTTTATTTTGAACCGTGTTATATATAACAGCATAAATAAGCTTCATATATGCTTCATATATCATCCTCAGTCCTGTTTTATCCCCATTTAAAAGCAAATCTATGGCTGACGAAAATTCTCTGTCAGTCATCTAAAAACCGCCTTTCATAATAATGTACGTTTCATGTTTAATTTTTTATGGAATTATTCTATAACATTTTTTATATTACTTCAAGAAAAAAGGAAATCAAGCCTAAGCGGCTTCGATTTCCTTGATTTTACTTATTATTGCTTTGGCAAGCTTTTTATGTCCTGTCTCATCCATATGCTCCTGGTCTGCCTCACTTGGCGAGGAATATTTCGATGCATCCAGGAAATAGATGTTTTCCTGTTTACTTATCCTTTTATATACACCGGCAAGCCCCTTTGATATTTTCACCGATTCAGGCGCAAATTCCGTATCGTACCCCTCTTCCCAAACCTTTTCTCCGAGATGTATCGGTGATATAAGTAATATCTTACTTTCACCTGAATAATTCTTTATCTGTTGTAAAAGCTTTTGTACACCCTTTCCGATTATTTCAGGTGTAGTTCTATAAACTGTTTTACAATCATTAGTACCTAACATAATAATTATTATATCCGGATTATTATGGGTTTCCAAAAGTAACGGAAGAAGCTTTGTACCACGTCTTCCGTCTCTTAAAGGGTCTTCAAATATTGTTGTTCTGCCACATAAACCTTCTTCAATTACCCTATAGCTATCAAGTCCAAGCTCTTCATTTAAAATACTTGTCCATCTTACTCCCCATGGATATCGCTTTCCGGTCTGTGGTATATATCCGTATGTATTTGAATCACCAAAGCAAAGAATCTGTTTCATAATAACCACCCTCTTTTCATATATGTCCTAATTCATTACCAAATTCATATTAAATTTATATATGAATTCAGTTCTCTCCTGTTGTGGTTATTATATTATAATCAACTGATTTTGCATAATTCTTAAATAATATGGCAGGTTATAGAATTAAGCTATAACCTAAATTCAACAAAGACGGTTTCCGGATTTACATTTTATGGTACACGCATAGCTCGCTAACGCTCACGCTATGCTTAGCACCAAAAATGTAAATCCGGGAACCGTCTATTAGCTAAAGTATTTTAATATGTAAGTCCATAGCCTTTTTCAAGCCATGCATTTCCGGATTCAATTTGTTCTACGGAACTATACCATGGACTTGGAAGTCGGCCTGTGAAATCGCTTTTGCCACAGAGCACATTTGCCACTCCCTGTCCCTCAGAACCCGGAAGATAGCACATTACCACGCTGTCCCAATCCTCTATATAATCATCTATAAATACATTTCTTCCTGCCACGATACAGGTAATTATCGGCTTGCCATATTCCTTGGCTTTTTCTATCGACGAAGCATTACCTGAAAGACCAAGCGGACCACACAAGTCGATATCCGCTGTATCACCGTTCCACTCTGCATAAGCCTGTTCGCCTACTACCAAAAGAATAACATCGGCATTTTCAGCATCTGCTTCTTTGGTTATTACATTTATTCCATATTCATCCGCTTTTTGCTCGAAGCCTTCTCTTATGGTTGTTAAGCCCGGTATATCCTCAAGGTAGCTTTCGTTCCAATCCATAGTCCAGCCGCCACATTGCGATACATCATTATCTGCTGCCGGCCCCATTATATAGACACTCGTACCGCTCTTAAGAGGCAGCACATCTTTCTCATTTTTAACGAGTACCAGGCTTTCCTCTACTGCTCTTTCAGCAACATCTCTATACTCCTCGGATCCGGTTTCATCCTGAACAGTCTCCATATTATCGCAAAACGGATCTTCAATTATTCCTATATCCTTTTTAACCTGAATTATTCGTCTTACTGCATCATTAACTCTTTCCTCGGATATGTCGCCGTTTCCAACCGCTTCAACAATTATTCCTGCTGCCTCATCATAACGGTCTACCTCCATAAGCATATCAATGCCTGAATTTACAGCTGTAACTACCTGCTCATAATAGGTTTCAGGAGAGGTATTCTGTACCGAATTCCAATCACTTACTATAAAGCCCTCAAAGCCGTAATCATTCTTAAGTATATCTATATATTCCTTATTTTCGTGCATCTTCACACCATTTAAGGATGAGTGGCTTATCATTATAGTCTTTACACCTGCATCTATCTGAGCCTTATAGACAGAAAGCAATTCATCAATCTGCTCTTCAGTAAGGACCGCATCTCCTCTGTCTATAAGCCTGTCAACATCCGAATCCTCGCCGGTTCCATAGACTACATTTCCATCTGCAAAGAAATGTTTAGCACAGGCTATAACTCCGCCATCCTGTAATCCCTTCGTATAAGCTGTACTGAGTCTTGTTATTGTTTCTATATCAGAACCATAGCTTTCGTAGGTTCTTCCCCATCTTGGGTCAACCGACTGTGCTACACAAGGCGAGAAATTCCATAGCATATGACATAACTTCGCCTCATCGGCAGTTATAAGCCCTATCTGATACATAAGATCTTCATCATCTGCTGCTCCCATTCCTATATTGTGAGGAAATATAACAGTATCTATTGCATAATTTACTCCATGTACATCGTCCTGTCCATAAATAAACGGCACGCCTGCGAAAGATGAAACTGCCATCTGTTGAAATTCATCTACATACTCCTGCCACTCCTCATAGTTATAATAAAAGTTTCTTGAAAGGACACTTCCATAACAATTTTCTTTCATAGCTTCAGGACTTGTCATATAACATGCCGGCTGAACCATCTGATATGCCTTTTGCTCAAGTGTAAGTGATGCGACTATCTCCTCCGCCGTCATATCTGCATACTGCAAATATTTATAGTCATTTAACGAACCCGTATCTTCCGTTACTTCTTCCGTCGCATCTAAAGATGTATCATCCTGTGACACATCGGTTTCCTCGCTGCCAATCTCTGCGGTGTTTTTTTCATCATCCGTATTATTGTTTTTTCCGCATGCTGCAAGAGATAATCCCAGTGACAGAGATAAAAAAAACGGTAATACTTTCTTTTTAATATCCGATATTTTCTTTGCCAATTCATGCGCTATATGATAGGTCGAACCTTTATGATTCTGTCCATGAATAATAACTGTCTTTATATTTCCCATTTTTATAAACTCCCCTTGTTAGATATATAGCATTATTTTATTTCCATAAGGCAGCTTATGTCAAGGAAAACACCAAATATGCAACCATATGCAAGATTAAAAGAAAACTCATATACTGCAATAGAGAATAAAAACAACTCGCTTAATTAGTATTTGACATAAACCATATCAAAGAAATAAAATAAGGCTATAAAATAAACTACACAGGGTGATGATATGTTTAGAAAAATGAGACGTTTTAAACAACAGATAACTAAAGAAGAATGTATAAGAATTCTTAAGGATGAGCCAAGAGGCGTACTGTCGATGATAGGTGACGACGGCTATCCTTACGGTATTCCGATAAGCCATTATTATTCGGAAGAGGATAATAAGATTTATTTTCACGGCGCAAAGGAAGGGCACAAAATTGATGCCATAAAAGCTTGCGATAAGGTAAGCTTTTGTGTGTATGATAAGGGCTACAGAAAAGAAGGCGAATGGGCACTTAATATAAACAGTGTTATAGTATTTGGAAGAATTAAGCTTATAAGCGATTATGACAAAGCAAGAGAAATCTGTACAAAGCTTTGCCAAAAGTTCACCGATGATGAAGAATACATGAAAAAAGAGCTTGCCAATGCGCTGCCACGGGTTCAATGTTTTGAACTGACCATAGAGCATATGACCGGCAAACTGGTGAATGAGTCGTAAGAGGCTTTCAAACTTAGTAAAAACAGGGTGCTCGCATAGCACATTACCACCTAACGCTATGCTTAGCACCCTGTTTTATATAAGTCAGAATAATTTCTAATGCTGTATATCTTATTCATCCTTTTTAAGCCTGCTAAGATATAAGCAGTAGACTAAGGATGTCACAATTACCACACCAATATATATCCATTCTGCCAATTCATTACCACTATTAAATTTTGAAAATACATCTATCAGGCTGTGAGATATGATACAAGGGATAAGACTTTTTCCTATGTAAAAAACATATGTCATTATAAAACCTATAGCTACTGCATAAAACATTTGTACAAATGTTTCAAGACCGAAATGCCCTGTAAGCAGATTAACTATATGTCCCATTCCAAAAGTTACAGATGAAACAATTATAGCAACTATAGGCTTACCGTCCTTAAGCATCGCCTTAAATAAAAAGCCTCTGAATATAAGCTCCTCCGCAAATCCCACAATAGCCATTGAAACAACTGCAAATATAAGGTCGGCACCTTTGTAATGAGGCTCAATTCCTCCCCATAGATTACCGGTTGTTATAATCCAAAGAGGTATCAGATATAGCATTGCTTTGAAATTCTTTGACCAATGATTAAGTCCGTACTTTTCTTCAAGATGATTTGCTTTTACAAAAGCAAACATAAGCACCGATATTACAATCAGTCCAAGCATCATATAAGGGCTGTCATCTCCCAGATTCCTAAGATTACCGCAAACAACCACATATATAATTATCCACATTACCGCAAACCAGATTTCACTTTTTTCATATAACTTTTTCATATTATTCTCCCTCTCTCATAGCATGTCACATACCTGTCATTTTTTATCTCTTGCTGTGTAACATAATACCTTTCCCCATATCATATAGCTTTCATTTTTTATCTCTCGCCGCAATTACTCCTTTAAACACTTTTGCCAAAAGCGTATCTGCCATATTTTCATCATAATTCATGGAGTTATTGGCAAGCAGGCTCGCAAATCCATGAACCACACAGAAAAACTCCAAAAATATATCCTTCGCCTCATCCATGTCGCATCCGACAACCGCAGCAACCATTCCAACAAGTGGTGAAGCTTCGGGATTATCAATCAACTGTCCGATATCACTTTCTGAAAACTCATTACTCTGGAATAGAAATCTGAACAGATTTTTTTCTTCATATCCAAACCTTATGTAATTCATCCCAAGCTTATGAAGCGGATTATCTTTTTCAGACATATCCGGCATAATATATCCCGTATGAAAATCATCTGCGATTTTATATACAGCAGCTCTTATCTCCTCCACAGTCTTAAAATTATACATAATCGGCTGTGTGGAACAATGCAGGACTTCAGCGATTCTTCTTACATTAAAATGCTCGTATCCTTCCTCACGGATAATCTTAAAACCGGCATCCAAAATCATTTCCTTACTAATCTTAACCTTTGGTGGCATAACAACCTCCTTTTGTTATATAACGCTTGTTATATAACATTAATTATATAATTATATTAATTATATGTCAACAAAACAAAAAGGCGTTATAAGCGTCTCTACTTACAACACCTTTTAAGCCAATACTAAACATTTATTTCAAGTAATGCATCACGATTTGTTCTATTTATAATCTACATGTTTATATCATCAGACTTCTATCAATTCATATTCTTTTACACCGATTCCCAATTCACACGCTGCGTCTATGGTATGCTCTCCATTTCTTGAAGTGACTCTTTCAAGGAAATGCTCTCTTCCTCTGTCCTTACTTTGCATAACCAAATCTATGCACGCTCTGTCTATCGCAACAGGATCTGTCGCAGCAAGAATTCCGATATCCTTAAGGCAAGGATCTTCAGCAACCGCACAGCAATCGCAGTCAACAGACATATTGGCCATAACATTTATATAAACGATGTTATCTTTAAAATGATCCACAACCGCAGATGCCGCCTCAGCCATAGACTCCAAAAATGCATCCTGCTCCGGCAAATCTCCCCAGACAATGTCCTGTTCCTTAGTCTTGACATATTTTCCGGCAGAGTGAATATTTACCTTGCCTGCGGTGGATACACATCCGATAGAAAGCTGCTTAAGCGCTCCGCCGTAACCGCCCATAGGATGTCCCTTGAAATGTGACAGTACAAGCATTGAATCATAATTAAGAAAGTTCTTACCCATAATATCTGATTTTAAATGCTTCGCATTTCGCTTAATCGGAATTTCAATGTCAGGACCTTCAGCATCCATCAGATCCACATCAAAATACTTGTTCCAGCCGTGATTATAAATAAGCTTCTTGTGCTTTTCCGTAGAATTCCTCTCACCCTCATATGCGGTGTTACATTCTACAACCGTTCCACCCACATGCTCAACCATAGGCTTCCAAAATTCCGGATGAAGAAAATTCTGATTGCCGGCTTCTCCCGAGTGAACCTTAACCGCTACTCTTCCTGAAAGCTTTCTTCCAAGCACATCAAATAATCGAACTACATTTTCCGGTGAAATCTCTTTTGTGAAATAAACTTTTGAAACTGATCCCATTTTCTTGCCTCCTTATATTTACTTTTCCAATTATCTTCTGCTTCTTCCAAATACTAAACCCCAAAAAAATCCTTTGGAATACATTTTTCTATCTCTCATTTTCTGTTCATATTCTTCATAAACCATATCACGTTTTATACGTTCATGTCTAAGCTCACGTATCTCTTTATCCGTAGCACTAAACCCGCAATACGGACAAACCTGTACAGTCTCACCTAATAATTCTCCACATTTTTCGCAATTTCTCATATTATCTCCCTACACTAAAAATACAAATCATAATTCAGGTTTTACTCTAATAATTATTTACATCTTATATCAGTTAATAATTGCAATAACAAATGTATCTTTACCTGCTAAATCTATATCCTCCGGATCACCTCTGTATGCAACCCAATAAATGCTCGAATTACTTTCATATTCTGCAATGCCATCAAATTTTTCCATGAAAATCATCCTCTCATCTTCAGTAGCAAACTTATCTCTTGTAGAATCTATCACAACATCTACTCTGTCAGGATAGACCGCATCCATCCATTCCTTTGATTCAGGGATATAAAAAATATCATATATTATGGCATCACCCTCTGTAGTGCTTTGAACAACCCTGATATAGGCTTCCTCTTTGTCTTCATATTTCTTCATGAATTCTTCATAGAGATTATCATTATAGACCTTCGCTGCTCCTATAACAAAGCAGCCATCATTTATCGCATCATCTACGCTGTAATCCTCACTTAACTCATCAATATTGCTTATTCCTCTGTTAGCACCATAAACCTCATACCAAGATTTATATTCCTCTTCTGTATCAGCATCTTTATCTGAATCATCTACGGGAGCATTCTCTTTATTTGCATCATCAACATGAACATCCTCTTCAAAATAGCCTGTTATGATTTTAATTATCTCATCCGAACCCACAATCCATCCGTCACTGTAAGAATTCAATCCATGCATCTTACCATCTATATCATAAACCGTAACATCATAGAACGGTAAATCCTCACCGTTATATTCTTCTATCTCAACGTCACCACTGATTACATCATTACAAAATGTTACTATCTTTTCAAAATCCTCATCACTCATTTGTACTGCTTTATCGGATTTATTATAAGTTGCCTTTCCGGATGAATATATCTCATACATAACAGACGCCGCCTCAAATTCCTCAAGAGTCATATCTCCTCCGGGTTGCCTTCCAATGCGAAGAATAATCGGATCATTATCATCGTATTCTGTATATCCGGTTGTTGTATCATCTGTCGTATTGTCTATTATATCTTCTGTCGTTTCATTTATAGTTTCATCTGTTGTATTATCCTTCTTATCCCTGTTCTTACCGCATCCCACTAAAGCAAAGATGCATAAAAGAAGAAATATTAAGCTTTTATTTTTTAATAATCTTTTCATCGTTTATCTCCTAAAAAAATTACTACCTGAATTTTATCATTTTTCAGGTAGTAAAACAATAATTTATGTTAGTTCTTCTGCCCAGGCCTCAATTAATCTGTCCAGACTCCACGCTGCATTTGCAGGACTTGTAGACGGCATAACCACTGCTTTAATCCCTGTAACCGGTTCAATATATTTGATATATAACCTCTCGGCAGTTTTTCCATTTACAATTATTTTTTTAATTGACGAATTCTTTAAAATTTTGCTTATATCATTAGCCTTCGCATTCTTAATGCTTGCATCCGATGAACCCGTAATCTCACATTCCGAAATCACATCCCAAAGTGCAAGATGATTCTTGAGAATAAGACTTTTCTTATCCTCGATAGTTTCAGGAATTTTCTCATCAAATACATTTGCAACCACCTTCCAAAATCTGTTCTGCGGATGTCCGTAAAAGAATTTTACCTCTCTTGACTTAACGGACGGAAAGCTTCCCAATATCAGAATTTGTGAGTTCTCATCATAAAGCGGCGGAAACGGATGTTTAACCTTTTTTGAATCTTCTGCCATAATTAATTCCTTTATAAATTTTATCCTATAACCTTTTTTATCTGCTCTATTGAAACTCCTGTCTTACTTGAAATCTGTTCAACAGACATTTCCGCATCGTGATAAAGTGCATTGATACGTACAATGGTTTCAATATCTAAATTTTTTTCAGCAGTATTGTTTGACTCAGCTTCTTTCCGTTTATCAGCTTGCTCTTTCTCAGGTTGATTTTCGGTTTGCTTTTCAGGTTGCTTATCTGCTTCCTTGTTATCCTCATTTTGATTATACTTTGTAGGCTGCTTATCATCTTTTTCTTCATCTGCTTTTTCTTTCTCTGCCGCAACCTTTTTGGATGCCTCATACTGTAAAATAAAAGCATTTAATTCACCCATTTTTTCTTCGCTGTTCTTTTTTGATATTTTATTTTTTTTAATTAAATTCTTTGCAGTTATAAATGCAATTACAAAAATTACAATCATGTAAATAATAAAAAGATTTGAACCGCTAATTGCTAAAAACATACGTTACCTCCTAAAACACTTTTGTAAAAAACTACAAACTCCTCCAAAACTCATTAACCTTTTCAAAAAAATCCTTCATATCATCACATAAAACAGTTACATCCTGTTCATCCATCATTGACGGAACATTAAAAAATTGCCCGTTTGAATCAATGCCGTAAAACTCTTCTCCGCCATTACTGCCAATGATAATATGATTCGGCAAAAACTCATTTACATCATAATCATCGTTTATTTCCTGTAGTTCCTCAAGTCTATAAAGCACCAGCCACGTTTCTCCGATATCCCCTTCACCACCGTTATGTTCATTCATAAACTCAATATAACTTTGTGGTAATTTAATGCCATCTATTTCCGTGATAGCATCTCCATTATACGCTTCATTGAATTGAAAATCTTCATACATATAAAAATGTCTCTCCTTTAATTCATCACTATTTCTTATAACACAAACTATATCTTGTCACTCCATTATCAGCAGTTACACTATTATAAAGTTCACATCCAAAATGCTGATACATTTCGGCATACTCTTTCATATCCGTATCAAATAAAAGTGGCAGCCCGTCCGCATCAGCCATACTTTTTGCAAATTCTATAAGCTCTGTCGCAACTCCTTTGCCCTGACAATCTTTGTCTACACAAACCATAAGTGCATCAATATGTCTTTTCTTTGCATACTGCTTATTAGAAACCAAATTATCTGCCTCCTACTTAAATATCGAAAAAACAATTTATTTAATCATTATCATTCATCAGAGTTCATCAAATGACCGCTCTATGAAATCAAATTAACACTATTTGATTATTAATATAACTATCCACGAAATCAATGCTGCAAATAAAGGATATCCTATGATTGTACTTATTATTTTTATAAGCCATGTCTTCTTATGGATATATGGCATTAAATCTTCTGTTCCCGGAATCAACCACGCTTTCGTGTGTCCTACCCAGTACCAGTCAATAAACACGCGATCAAACAGTCCACATAAAAGATACATTACGGTAAGCTGAATAAAACCTTCAAAAAATGTATCTGCTCCATTTACACAAAATACCATTAACGGAGCTATTATAAGAAGTACCAACACAAATACAAGTCCTGAAACAGAATAATTCCGCTTAATTTCCTTTTCTGTGATTAATCCCAACTCAACGACACGGTCTTTGACCGGTTGTTCGTAGTAGTGAACACCTCCTACAGCACCATTTTGTATATTGATAACACACACAAGCAATAAAACAAAATTAAGTACAAAGCTTTCGATAATAGCCAATATCATAATCTGCCTCCCAAGATTTATAATCTGTCAGTAAAATTTATAACTACCATACCACAAAACTGCATTTTTGAAAAGAAACATTAGCTGTTTGAAAGAATAAATCAATGCATTTTTCTTGACAAGCAAAATAATCGGCTATAATATTTAATGTACTGTTCAATAATATAAAAGGATAAGTATTATTAAAAAATCTATATTTTTCCTGTACGAGCTTATAAGATACAATAGAAACAGTAAACAAGAGAATATATAAGGAGCTTAGTTATGCCAGCTAATTCAAATAATAAAAATAGTAATACCAAAAACAGTAATGCTCAAAAAGATAATACTCATAATAACAATTTAGAAAACAATAATTCAGAAGATACTATTAATGAAAAAAATACCTCAACAGACAACAATATAGAAAGTACATTAAAAGGTAACACCCACAAGGTGAAACGATACATTCCTATTTGTATTTGTGTCCTTGTTATGTTTATAATCTTCAAATACTGGGATAATGCCGTTCACTTTATAGGTCTTTTCTTAAGCGCATCATCAGGACTTATTATCGGTATGATTATAGCTTTTCTGGTAAATATTATTATGACCTCATATGAAAAGGGACTTTCCAAACTCTTTAAAGGCAGGATAAAGCATGGTGTACTAAGAGCAATAGGGCTTACTACCTCCCTGCTTACACTAATTCTGATTTTAGTCGGTATAATTAATTTTATTATACCTGAGCTTATAAACAGCATTTCTCTTATGATTAAATCATTGAGCGATAATCTTCCTAAGATGCTTAATGAATTAAAGAGTAACAAATATATCGGTAAATATGCCGGTACTCTTCTTAATTCCATGCCATCCTCGGAAAACATTGAAAGCACAGTTCAGGGACTGGGAAGCTTTGTGATAAATGGTGCAAGCGGTGCCATGAGCCTTTTGGTTAATTCAGCCGGAGCAATCATTTCGGTTATCGCCAATCTCGGTATAGGAATTTTCTTTTCGATATATATTCTGGTTGATAAAGAAAAGCTTTCAAGACAATGTACCGGTCTAATTAAGACCTATGTTCCTGCCAGTGAAAAAGTCCTTTCACTGATTAGCTTGCTTGGAACCAACTTCCGTAACTTTATAGTTGCACAGGCAACCGATGCGTGTATTTTAGGCGGATTGTGTATTATTGGAATGCTCCTTTTACAGCTTCCTTATGCCGTAACATCCGGTGTAATCATTGCATTTTTTGCTTTGATTCCTGTCATAGGTGCCTTTCTTGGTATGGGGATCTCTGCATTTTTCATACTCATGGTATCACCGATAAAAGCACTTATTTTCCTTATTTTCATCATCGCTCTGCAACAGATTGACAATAACATCATCTATCCGCGTGTTGTCGGAAACAGAGTTGATCTTCCGGGAATGTGGGTACTAGCCGCAGTCACAGTATTTGGCGGTTTATTTGGCATCGTTGGTATCATGTGCAGCGTACCTGTAACAGCAACCGTATATAAGCTTATAAAAGATGATTATAGAAAAAGAGCCGGAAACGAAGCTGTTGAAGCTATTAAAAAAGAAGCTGTCGCAACAGATGATTAATTCATCATTGCGACAGCTTCTTTAACTTAAAAGTGTAACAAGATGCCTGTCCACGTGACACCTTTTAAAACTATCACTTACCTGTAATATAATATTTCACATTCTCCATCATCATTAAAAGATTCAATTTCATATTTAAGATTACCATCGGCATATATTTTCATATAAATCAAATCCAAATCTGCCGTCTTACCCGCGACAGAGTTCCACCCGGCATCAGGTAAATCAACACTACAATTCGCACTTTCAATTTCACCATCTTTTAATCCTATTACATATTCAATCGTATCCAAACTCCAATTATAACCAAGGCCTCTTAAGTTCTCTCTTCCGTATTTCTCAGACAATTCATCCCAGAACGCACCGATTGCTTCATATTGCTGATTGTTTTTAGTTGAGAACACCCTGCTTATTCCTACAAAAATCATATGCTCCTCCATCTAATAGCTCAATTTACATTCAATTTCTCATCTACCATACCATAAAAGCACTGTTTTTGAAAGAAACAATGACACGTCCGTTTGGCTATAAATCGGAGTCTTTTTTATGTTTCTGTTAGCCAATTTCTACTGTTCCTCTATCTATCTTTCTATTTTGGCTATAAATCGGAGCCTTTTTTATGTTTCTGTTAGCCGATTCCTACTGTTTCCGCTATCTATCTTTCTATTTTGGCTATAAATCGGAGTCTTTTTATGTTTCTGTTAGCCAATTCTCACTTATCCCTTTTTTAAGTCTTCAGACTAAATCTCCACTCAACCTAATTTAGTCCGTACCATTTTTCCAAACATACAGACTAAAATAACCCTTTCTTCAATTTAGTCTGTACTCCTTTCTTAAATCATACGGACTAAATTAACACTTCATCAAAATTAGTCTGTATTAATCCATAAAGTATACGGACTAAATCTACTCTTTATCATTTTTAGTCTGTATACTCCAATAAAAAATACGGACTAAATCAGTTCTTTATCAGATTTAGTCCGTATTAGGTTTACATAATACTATTTCGCCATCTCGCTTTTCAGCTCGATGCGTTTTCTCGTCAAAGTGGTATTTGTGCAAGCACAATACCACCTTTCCTCGTTATTTCGCCATCTCGCTTTTCAGCTCGATGCGTTTTCTCGTCAAAGTGGTATTTGTGCAAGCACAATACCACCTTTCCTCGTTATTTCGCCACAAAACTATTTTCTCCACAAAACTACTTTGCCACTATATTAACTATCTTGTTAGGTACGTAGATTTCCTTGATTACATTAAGGCCGGCGAGTCTGTCGCCAAGGGCAGCCTTTGCCTTATCGATTACAACATCCTTCGCATCATCTACGCCAATCATAACAGTAACTCTGGTCTTGCCGTTAATCTGAACAGCGATTTCCTTTTCGTCATCCTTCATGGCATCCTCGGAATAAGTTGGCCAGCTCTGGTGGAATACCGAATCTGTTCCGCCAAGCTCCTCCCAGAGTTCCTCACCGATATGTGGTGCAAAAGGTGCTATAAGAAGTGCCATAGTCTTAAGAGTTTCCTTATCAACGCCTGTTGTCTTGGTAAGCTCAACACACTTGTTATTTGCTTCCATAAATGCGGAAATTACTGTGTTTAAGCTGAATTGTTCAAGACGAGTTGTAACGTCATATACCAGCTTGTTACGAAGCTTTACAAGTTCCTTGGTCTCTGCAACATCCTTATCCTTGTTAGCCATAACCATATTGTAGAATCTGTTAATGAAACGATATATACCTTCCATACCGCTGTCATCCCAGATAGAATCAAGCTCAGGAGGTCCTATGAAGAGTTCATAGAGTCTGAGTGAATCACAGCCGTAATCATTTACCATATCATCAGGTGATACGATATTTCCGAGAGACTTACTCATCTTGGTTGCTGCGCCTGTTTCCTTATCTCTACCGCAGACCATACCCTGATTGAAGAGCTTCTTAAATGGCTCATCAAAATCAACGACTCCGATATCATTTAAGAACTTGGTGTAAAATCTTGAGTAAAGCAAGTGAAGAACCGCATGCTCTACACCACCGATATACATATCTACAGGAAGATACTTATCAGCCTTTTCTCTGTTTACAAGCTCTTTATCATTCTTATTATCTACATAACGTAAGAAATACCAGGATGATCCTGCCCACTGAGGCATTGTATTGGTCTCACGCTTTGCAGGCTTACCACAGCAAGGGCAAGTTGTATTTACCCATGAATCGATTGCTGCAAGCGGTGACTCACCTGTACCGGTCGGCTCATACTTTTCCACATCAGGTAAAAGTACAGGAAGCTGCTCTTCAGGTACTGCCACTGCACCGCAGTCAGGACAGTGAATAATCGGAATCGGCTCGCCCCAGTATCTCTGACGTGAGAATACCCAGTCACGAAGCTTGTAATTAACGGTCTTCTTTCCATATCCTAACTTTTCTATCATCTCCGGGGCTTCCTTCTTAAGTACTGAGGATTCCATACCGTTCCAGTCACCCGAATTAATCATTGTACCTGAAGCCTCTGTATAAGCTTCAGTCATATTTTCTATCTCCTTGCCATCCTTTGCAATTACCTGAATTATAGGTAAATCAAATTTCTTGGCAAACTCAAAGTCTCTGTCATCATGAGCAGGAACACACATGATTGCTCCGGTACCATAATCAGCAAGTACGTAATCCGATAACCATATAGGAGTCTTCTTACCGTTTAAAGGATTAATTGCATAGCTTCCGGTAAATACACCGGTCTTGTCCTTATCCTGAAGTCTGTCTACATTTGACTTCATCGATGCCTCGTAAATGTACTTGTCGACCGCTTCCTTAGTCTCCGGAGTTGAAAGTGAAGCTGCAAGCTCATGCTCAGGTGCAAGTACCATAAATGTAGCACCCCAGAGAGTATCCGGACGTGTAGTATAGACAGTAATCACATCATCCTTACCGTCTACCTTAAAGTCAACCTCTGCACCATAGGACTTTCCTATCCAGTCGGTCTGCATCTTCTTAACCTTCTCAGGCCAGTCAAGCTTGTCAAGGTCTGCTAATAATCTTTCAGCGTAAGCAGTTATCTTAAGCATCCACTGACGGATGTTTTTCTTTGTAACCTCAGAATGACATCTCTCACACTTACCGTTTACAACCTCTTCATTTGCAAGACCTGTCTTACAGGAAGGACACCAGTTAATCGGCATCTCCTTTTCATAAGCAAGTCCCTTCTTGAACATTTGAACGAAAATCCACTGAGTCCATTTATAATAATCAGGATCGGTGGTATTAACCTCTCTGTCCCAATCATATATCGCAGCTATCTGATTTATCTGTCTTTTGATATTCTTTATATTTTCGGCTGTTGAGATAGACGGATGGATACCATGCTCTATCGCATAGTTCTCTGCAGGAAGACCAAATGCATCCCATCCCATCGGATGAATAAGATAGTAATTATGCATCATCTTATATCTGCTCCAGACATCAGAGATAACATAGCCTCTCCAGTGTCCTACATGAAGACCGTTACCTGACGGATAAGGGAACATATCAAGACAGTAATACTTTTCCTTCTTGCCGTCATCCACATTTACCGGCTTTTCCTCCCATTTCTTATTCCATTTTCCTTCAATCAGCTTGTGGTTGTAGCTTCCAGCCATAACTTCATTTCCTCCAAAACTTTTAAATATTTAGTAATTATATCAAAACATGATACAAGGCAAATATGCCTTGTATCAATAATTTTATATATTATATAAACTTATTTAACTCAACATTATAAGTATAACCCACGCTGTCAAGCTTTTTTACAATCTCATCTTTTGATACATCAAACTGACTGCATAAGCTGTCCAAATCAATCCCGTCATCCCTAAGTCTGGTATTGACAAAGCTAAGCAGCATAATCGCATCCTTCGGTAAGCTTTCAAGTGCCATATCAGAGTACCTCGCCGGTTATAAGCCAAGGTGATGGCTGTGTTACCAACATGCTCTTTCTGTCAGTCTTTGAAACGGTAATCTGAGTAACCTCAAGATTACTTATGTTATACTTTTCAAATAAAGCCTTGATGCCCGAAAGCACGTTAAACTCCAAGGTATATATTACAAATTTCATATTTGGATTCTTCTCAAGAAGTCTGACTATATCCTCCTCAAGATGCTTATTTGCCACTATAAAGGAAAGTCTCGGAACCGGTATCTTGGCCATATTCTCAGGTCCTAAATCAGAGATAATCTGAACATTGTGAACACCGAATTTCTTGACATTATCCTCCATGGTTTCCTTGGCACCCCGGTCATTTTCCACACAGATTATAGTACCGTCGCCTGCTACAAATGCAGCCTCTATAGCTATACTTTCCGCATCTACAAGGCATATGGTATCCTGCGCATCAACGTCCAGCATACTCATGATAACGGCTCTTATTTCATTTCCCACATACTTAATTGTGCCCTTGGAAAACATCTCATTTTTCATTCCGATACGATAGGACTCACGCGTCTTTTCGTTGAGTACAAATATAACAGTCGGCTCTGTAATCTTATGATTGATGGCTTCCTTAACCTTACACTTTTTAACAAGCGCATTTACCTCAATGCCGGTTGAATACCACATATCAAGCTCTCCGAAGCCTATCTCCCACAATTCATAAAACAAATCCTCATGAGTTTCATCCGCAAAAATCAATACTCTTTTATTGGTTTCAACTACCGGAACAACATTTTTCATCTTACCACAGATATCAAGAAGCTTTATCTTTTCCGGTCTTACCTCCATCTTCTGTGCAAAATAACCCATCCACTCTAAAATTTGATTGGTGCTGTAACATCCCTTTGCCATAACTCTACCTCCCTATCTATGAGTCCTTTTCATTTTAACTTTATATCTTTTTTACAATTTCAAATTATTATAATTATAAATTCTATTTATTCTATTATTTATTCGTCTTTGTTATCCTCTTCCTTTTTTTCTTCCCTCTTCTTTTCTTCTTTTTCCCTTTTTTCAGCCTCTTTTTCTTCCTTCTCTTCTATCTTCTTTTCCTCTTTTTCCTTCTTCTCAGCCTCTATATCAGAAATCTTTTCTTCCTTAACAAACCATCTCTTAGTTATAGGTCCCTTATTTCTATGCTTAATGGTTCTTCTTGTATCATTTTTATCCTTATAAACAGCCTCTCCGGTTTCTAAATCAAAACCCTTCAAAAGATGATAATCCTCTGTTTCGGAAGAAAGATTTTTACTTCTTAATCCATCACGAAGAAGTACTGCAATAAGAGCGTATATACATGCAAATACAGGTACACCGAGTACCATTCCGGCAACACCGAACAAATCGCCTCCTACAAGGATTGCAACAAGAACCCACATACCAGAAAGACCTGTTGAATCTCCAAGGATAAGCGGTCCAAGGATGTTTCCATCGAACTGCTGAAGTATCAATACAAAAATCACAAAAATTATGAAGTACATCGGATCGTCCATAAGTGCCAAAAGCGCACCCGGAATTGCTCCGATAAACGGACCAAAGAACGGTATGATATTGGTCACGCCGACAATAACACTTATAAGCACTGCATACTTCATTCCGATTGCAGCGGTAAAGATAAAGCACAAAATTCCTATAATGATTGAATCAAGAATCTTACCGTTTATAAATCCGCCAAATACAAGATTTGCATATGAAAGACCCTCGAGTATTTTATTTCCTGTCTTCTTAGAGAAGAACAAATAAACAAATTTTTTAAATTGGGCAACAAGTGTTTCCTTGCTATTAAGAAGATAAACCGCAACTATGATTCCAACTAAAAAGTTAAATATTGCCTTCACACCTACGACTATACCTGATGAAATATTAACAACTATAGTATCCATATTAGGCATAACCTTTTCCCGGAAAATAGTAAGTATGTTTTTCTCCAGATAATTTACAGCATCTGTAAACTTATTCTCCAAAAACTCGTTCTTGGCAAAGACCTTGTCCACCCAGTTTTGAAGACTGTCAAGATAACCCGGCATAGAATCCACCAGATCCTTAAGGCTTTCATATATACGTGGAATAACCAGCCAAAGGAATATAGTAATAAGTCCTATAAAAATCGCTATGGTAAGTACTACGGATAATGACTTTACCTTTTTATATGCTTTATCATATTCAATTTTTTGTGAAATCTTACTAACTATAATTGCAAGCCCTTTTCTTATATAATTCATAATGGGACTAAGCAGAAATGCAATTACAATACCTATAATAAATGGTGTAAGCGCAGAGAAAATTGCACTAAATACCCCAAATATACTTCTCCACCCTTTGATAATCTGACTGAACAATATAGCAGTACACAAAGACAATGTAAGAATAACACCTAATCTAAGATAATTTTTATTCCATTTATTTCCCATTTGTTACCTCTTTAAATATTTAAAACTATATTTTTGCTTATATTTTTTATCTCGCAAGCACGCATCTTCGATGCTCGCCTATATTCGTTATTATAACACAATTAAAGAAAATGTGAACAAGCTTTACAAGATTTTCACAATAAATTTTCTTTATCATTGACACAACAAAAAATATTGTCTAAAATAGTAATATATTTTCACTTACACATTTATCAATTCATATTTACTTAAGCTGCCGGATAAGGAGAATTATATGTACAGAGATGTCATAAACAATCTTTTAGCATGGTACGAGGAAGGTCACAAAGGAATTTTATATGTAAAGGGTGCCTACGGAGTAGGAAAAACATGGACTGTAAAGGACTTTGCCAAGGCCTATTATAATGATTTAAAATCTGTGGATTGTTATAAAAATGCTGCATTTAAAGATATCATAACACGAAAAATAGATAAGGATAATGATGAGGATGATGTATCTATCGAGACAAAAATTTCAGATGTTGATTTTATCCTTGAGCAGCATTTTGGAACTAATGATTTTTCAGACTGTCTTTTAATATTTGACGAAATACAAAATATTCCTGATGGAGCTGAATTTTTCCTTGAATATTCAAAAGTTCATCCTGATTATAAGCTTTGTCTTATTTCATCATCCATGAATGTGACGGAATTTGAATATACGCACATGGATATATTTAACATTATACGTATGCGTCCTATGACCTTTGAGGAATTTATGATAGCCAATAAGGCCAATGATTTACTTGCACTCATTGAAAATGATAAAAACAAGAAGCTAAAAAAGGATGATGAGGAAAAGGTTCAATCACTTTTGCGTGACTATATGCTCACAGGAGGAATGCCGGGAGTTGTAAAGGCTTTCTTAAAAAATCACGATTATTCCGTTATAAAGAATGAACAGCAAAGGCTTCTTGATGAATATGAAAAGCGTATAAGAAAATCATTTTCCTTTGCTCTGTCTCAAAGAGCTATAAGAATCTGGACAAGTATGCCGACACAGCTTACACATGACAATAAAAAATTCATGTACCGCTTCGTCGATGAGAATGCACGTGCAAGGGAGTATTACGTTGCAACCCAGTGTCTTCTTGACCTTGGCTTTGCAAGAAAGCTTCCTCGTGTAAAGGACTGTACGCTTCCGCTTGAGGAACATATAGATGATAAATCCTTTGAATTATTTATGATTGACCACGGTTTGCTTCGAACCGCTCTTAATCTCGATGTAAATGAAGACATTACTCTTCTTGATATGTTTACCGAAGCAAACGGCGCTGTAGCAGAACAGTATCTATTCCAGGAATTAAGCCATAAGGTTGACTTTTTGTACTATTGGATATCCGGTGCTACAGCAAGAGTTCCTTTCGTATATGAAAGTGAGGATGCACCTGTACCGGTTGATATACGTTTTACGGTTAATAATAAAGCACAGAATATAAAATCATTCAGGGAAAAAAATAAAAATACCGAATTTTCGCTTAAGGTTTCGCTTGAACAGGTAGGGCTTACCGACAAGGTACTTAACGTACCTGCTTACGGAATCCATTGCTTATAGATTCAGAATATAACAAGGGGGATAGGACCTGATATATTTGCCTATTCCCCTTATTGTATCCTTCTTTAATTAAGTTCATCCAAGGTCTTTGCAAACGCCGGAATAAATTCAACCACAAAATCTTTAACCTCAGGAAGTTCGTTGCTAAGCCTTTCAACTGCACTTCCAATTGTTTCCTTAGCCTTTAAAAACTCTCTGTTACCGGTTTTTTCTTCTTCCATACATTTAATCAATGCGGAAAGCTTATCTGCTGCCTTAACCAACTTCCACTCATATTCCTTATCCTTTGTCTTAAAGAATATATCCACATAAGCATCTCTTATATCCTCCGGAAGCTGTCCTAAAAGCTTTTTATTTGCTCTTTCCTCTATTGTTTTGTATGCCTCTTTTATATCCTGATTATAATATTTAATAGGTGTAGGCATATCTCCCGTTATAATCTCGGAAGCATCATGATAAAGCCCGGTTACCGCTGCGTAGTCTGCATCAAGTTTTTTATCATATCTTACATTTCCTATAACACATAAAGCATGCGCAATCATACTTACATCAAGTGAATGTTCTGAAAGATTTTCCTCTCTTGTGTTGCGCATAAGTGCCCAACGGTTTATATATTTCATTCTGGCTATCGTTGCAAAAAAATTGTATTCCATATCTTTTCTCCATAAAATTATATGTCACATTATTCATTTACAAGTAAGTCTTCACCGTCTTCATTCTTTGTCTTAAGCTTTGTTCCCTGATGTTTTTCAAAAAGTTCCACAAACTCTTTACCGGAAAGATTTTCCTTTTCCATAAGAACCTTCGCTATAGCATCAAGAGTATTCATATTCTTTTTTAGAAGCTTAAGTGCCTTTTCGTAAGAAGCCTTAATCATATTCTTGACCTCATTGTCAACCTTGGTCTCTGTTTCGGCAGAACAGTTAAGCACTCTCCTTCTGTCAAGATACTCACCGGTTATGCCCTCAAGCTGAACCATACCGAATTTATCCGACATACCATACATGGTTATCATAGTTCTGGCAATGTTGGTAGCCTTTTCAATATCATTTGAAGCACCTGTTGTTATCGAATCAAACTTAAGCTCCTCGGCTGCACGTCCGGCGAGAGTAATTATGATTTCTTCCTCAAGCTCCTTCTTGGTTTCAAGCTGCTTTTCCTCTTCAGGAACCTGCCATACATAGCCAAGTGCTCCGTTGGTTCTCGGAACTATGGTTATACGCTGAACTGGAAGAGTGTTTTTTTGAAGTGCTGCTGCCAGAGCATGACCTGTTTCATGATACGCAACAATTTCCTTTTCCTTCTTGCTAAGAAGCTTTTCTTTCTTTTCCTTACCTGCAAATACTATCTCTATAGCTGCGATAAGATCCTTTTGGGATACATACTCTCTTCCGTTTCTAACAGCAAGTAAAGCACCTTCATTTATAATATTGGCAAGATCTGCTCCCACCGCACCTGAAGTTGCAAGAGCAAGCTCCTTGAAATCAACAGTTTCATCCAGCTTAACATTTTTGGTATGAACCTTTAAGGTGTCTATTCTACCCTTCATATCAGGCTTGGAAACTATAATTCTTCTGTCAAATCTTCCCGGACGGAGAAGTGCCTTATCCAAAACCTCAGGTCTGTTAGTAGCAGCAAGAATTATAATACCCTTAGAGGTATCAAAACCATCCATCTCGGAAAGGAGCTGATTCAACGTCTGTTCCCTTTCGGAATCTCCTCCGGAATATCTTGTATCACGACTTCTTCCTATAGCATCTATCTCGTCTATAAAAATTATACAAGGTGCCATGGTATTGGCTTTCTTAAATAATTCTCTCACTCTTGAAGCACCAAGTCCAACATACATCTCCACAAATTCAGAACCGGAAATCGAAAAGAACGGAACCTTTGCTTCTCCTGCTATTGCCTTTGCAAGAAGTGTCTTACCCGTTCCCGGAGGGCCAACAAGAAGGGCACCTCTCGGAAGCTTAGCACCAATTTCAAGATACCTTTCCGGTTTCTCCAAAAAGTCAACAATTTCAGTAAGAGACTCCTTAGCCTCCTCCTGCCCGGCAACATCCGCAAAGGTAACTCCGGTTTCCTTTTCTACATACATCTTGGCATTATTTCTGTTGACTCCCATAAAGCCTCCGCTTTTAGAAGCAGAACGCATAATGAGCATCATAAGAATATAAAAGGCTGCAATCATTATTCCGTAGGATACTATACTTGATATGATTGCATTTTTACCCTCATCAATTTCCTCAAATTTTACCTTTGCCTTTGCAAGTCTTTCAACAAGGTTGAAATCATCTGTTCTGATTACATAATAAGTTGTCTCATTAACCGAGTCCTCATTTTCCTTTGGGGTTATAGTTATCTCATTATTGTATATCTTTACGCTCTCAACCTTATCCTCCTCCAGCATAACAAGAAACTCATCATAGGTTATCTCTTCCTTTCCCATGTCTTTGAATTTACTGTAAACCTGCCAAAATAAGAAGGTTAAAAGTACAGATGCAACAAGCAGTATAACCGTCATAGATGGTTTCTTTTTGTTGTTATTATTGTTATTACCTGAATTATTATTTTCATTATTTCGATTATTTTCGTTGTTACTTTGATTATTATTATCCATAGTTATTCTCCATAACCTATAGTATCTAGCCCAAACAGTATCTCGTAAAACATTAAGGGCTATGTACAAAAAGAACAATGCACAAGCCCTTAATAATCATCTGATAAAGTTTACTTATAAAGAGGGTATTTATCTGTAATACTCTTTACAAGGCTCATGGCTTTGTCATTATCCTTATCAATAACTGCAGCCTTAATTGCATCAGCAATTACAATCATATCCTCCTCATTTGCACCTCTTGTTGTAATAGCAGGTGTACCAAGTCTGATACCGCTTGTTACAAATGGTGACTTAGGATCATTAGGTACAGTGTTCTTATTTGCAGTTATATGTACTGAGTCAAGAAGCTTTTCAACCTCCTTGCCTGTCATATCAAGGTTCTGTAAATCAACCAACATAAGATGGTTGTCAGTACCGCCTGATACTATATTGAAGCCTCTTTCCATAAGTGCCTTTGCAAGCACCTCAGCATTCTTCTTAACCTGAGTCATATATGCCTTATACTCATCCGATAAAGCTTCTTTAAAGCAGACAGCCTTTCCTGCGATAACATGCATTAAAGGTCCGCCCTGGATACCAGGGAATACCGCCTTATTGAAATTATATTTTTCATTTACCTCATTGCTTGAAAGGATAAGTCCTCCACGTGGTCCTCTTAAGGTCTTATGAGTAGTGGTTGTTGTAACATGAGCATACGGAATAGGGCTCTCATGAAGTCCTGCTGCAACAAGACCTGCTATGTGTGCCATATCTACCATAAGAACTGCTCCAACCTCATCAGCAATCTCTCTGAAGCGCTTAAAATCAATTGCTCTTGCATAAGCAGATGCACCTGCCACAATAAGCTTTGGTTTGCACTCCTTTGCAATTCTTAAAACCTCATCATAATCTATAAAGCCGTCATCATTTACTCCGTACGGTACTACATTAAAATACTTACCTGACATATTAACAGGTGAACCGTGAGTAAGATGTCCTCCATGTGCAAGGTTCATACCCATAAATGTATCCCCCGGCTCCATGATTGCAAAGAAAGCAGCCATATTTGCCTGTGCGCCTGAATGCGGCTGAACATTGGCATATTCACATCCAAATAATTCCTTTGCTCTTTCTCTTGCAAGCTCCTCAACTACATCCACATGCTCACATCCGCCATAATATCTTTTTCCCGGATATCCCTCAGCATACTTATTGGTAAGTGGACTTCCCATAGCAGCCATAACTGCTTTAGAAACAATATTTTCTGAAGCAATAAGCTCGATATTATCATTTTGCCTCTTAATCTCAGCATTCATTGCATCAGCGATTTCCGGGTCTACCTTAACAATCTCGTCAAAATCGTACATTTTTTTAAACCTCCATTAATTATTTTATGATTTTTCACTGCATATATTTATGTAATTCTTAACAATTCATAAAATATCGTTTTTAATTATCTCACAAGTATTTTTTAGTGTCAATAAAACTATTCTTCTTTAATGCTTTCAAAGCTATTTTTTTTACTCTGTCTTTTAATCTTTCTTTCTTTTATTCTCTCCTCAGACTTGTCCATAAGCCTTCCGATAAAATAATCAAACTCAGCTCCGTAAAACACAATCTGCATACATATATACAGCCACATCATGATAAGGATTATAGATGTAAGGCTTCCATACATATATGAAGCACTGGAAAGATGCTTTATGTAAAAGGAAAAACCGCTTGTCATAAGCATCCACAAAAGAGCCGCAATAGCCGCACCCGGAAGCTCACGTACAAATCTGCTTTTTCTGTTAGGAAGCTGATAATATATAAGCCACATAAAAACCAAAACAACGACAAAGGTAAATACGCTCTTTAAGCTTAATATTAAAAGTGTCGCATTGAACAACGACGGCCACTTGCTTATAACCCTTTTAGCAAGGTCTGCACCAAATATATGAAGAAACATAAGTGCACCCATAAGTATCATAAAAGCAAGTGTGTATAATACGCTCCAAAGCCTTACAAATATAAAATTTTTTCTTTTTTCAACAGCATAAATTTTATCAAGTCCGTTTGTAAGTGCCTGAATACCTTTTCCTGCTGACCACATAGTTACAACGACTGTAATAATTGTAAATGAGCTACTGTTTGAATAAACTATATCATCTACAATATACATTATATAATCCCGAAATTCATCAGGTGCTATATCAAGCACATATGTAATTATATCCGTAGTTACAAAAGAAACCTTTGAGGCTATAATAACTATTAAAAGAATAACCGGAAAAAAAGAAAGAATCACATAGAAAGCAGTCTGTGCCGCATACGCTGCCAGACCATCATCTGATGCCTTTTTAAAAAACTCACCTAAAAATTTAAAAAGCTTTTTTAACATATTTAAAAATCCTCATCCGCTTCATCTTCCGGCTCTTTGTCATTGTTATCATATATAGAAATAAACTTTACATATGCATAATAATGATGAATTATATATTTATAATTATATCCCTGATTGGCAAGATTTAAAGCTCCGTTTCTGCTAAGCCCTACTCCGTATCCGAATCCTCCTCCATGAACCGTGAAACCTGTCTTCGTATTTTCAACATAATAATACGGACTTGGCAGTGATGTCCAGCCTGTTACCACGGAACCATCCTGTCTTACAATCTGTTCAAAAGCCGGATTAATAAGATTTCTAATATTGGATGAACCGGTTACTAAAATTGTAGCTTCGCTTCCTTCTAACTCAATAGCACTTACAACTCCGCTCTTTGTTCTTTCTGTTACATTTATGGAGAGAACATCACCTATACTATCTGTCTCTCCGTCAGTATACGAACCATCTTCCGCTTTAATCCTGATATTATCCGATGAAATACTTGCTCTTTTAGCCAGCATGGAATCAACTGCCTTACTCATATCCTCAAAAGAAAAATCTATCGTCCATCTGTAATAAGGCATATCCTTATCTACAGTATCATATCCCATGCTGTTGTCAATAAATTTTATAAAATCCTCTTCATTTGATAAATCTATCTTAGTTCTGTCTAAGTCATCCACCCTCGAAAAGAAATACTCATACGAATTACCGCCCCATATCTCATCGTTGGTTGAAGCAACCCCATATGAGGTTGAATATGTAAGCGGAGTTATAACCTGCTCCTTATATGCCGGAACAATACCGTATGTATCTTTGACTGCATCTATACAGTCCTCTCTGAGCTCATTTGTATTATACGGCTGACATAAGCTTGAATCGTCCAGATTTGCATTGTAGTTTTCAAAGCTTCCGTCACTAAGCTTCGTATATGCATAAGCCCTGCTGCAAACAGCTACAGCCTTAAGCGCCTCCTGATAACCGCCGGAGGGCATTTCACATGAAACTACACTGTAAAGGTAGGTTTCAAGCGGAACAATATTTATGACATTTAATGCTTCTTCATGTATATCTATCTCAATACTTCCCTGATATACGGGATTGCCATATTCCCTGTTAAGACTTAAAACAGTAATGCCGTTTTTTTCCAAAGGAACAGCAGTTATAATGTCTCCATCCTCATAATCTGCATAATTAACAGTAACCTCTGCCCCAGCCTCATATGTGGTCTTTGTACCGTCGGGATATGTTACAATATATGATGCATCACTTGTAAAAATCACACTATCCATATCATAAGAGGTATAGCTGTCGTTTGAAAGAATAACTCTAATATCATCACATATTAATTCATCCCTTATAATGGCAGCTACCGCTATATTATCTCTTTTTACAATATCTATATTTCTATATCCCGTAAGTATAATCTTGTGCTTTTCACAGGAAACACCATCGCTTATATTATAAATCATAAAATTCTCAGAGGTCTTAATACGGCTTCCCTTCGATATATCAAGATAAAGATAATCGTCATCTACTTTTGTTACCCTTGTATCTGTTATATTTTCTATCCTATAAATATCTATTATACCATCATTACTTATAGTGATATCGGCAACGCAGTCACTTAATTGTTCCTGGTTTCCTGTAATATCGTAGTTTTTTTCTTCTCCATTATAAATAAAAGTACAGATACCATCCTTTATATCTTCTATCCATGCACTTTCCAAAGCAACTATACCATCACTATAACCTATGATTTTATAGATTGTACCATCCTTAGCATAAACATCAATTATTTTATCCCTATATTCATCCGGAATATCAACCAAAAAGCTATAGGTTTCATAACCATCATATACTATATTTAAATTATCTTCTTCCGATGACTTACTGACTTCCAATACAAAAACATTGAACCTTTCCAGATTATTTATCTCACCGGTTGCCTGAATATTGGCATATATTTCATCAAATTGCTCTTTTGTTATATAATCTTCATCCTGCATACCGCCTATAACATCTGAAAAAACATCACTGCTTATTCCAACAATCTGACATACTGACTTAATGTAAGAAACATCTATAGGCTTACTCTCATTTAAAGCATCGACAAGTCTTGAAAGCGACTCTGCTTCTTCACTGCTTCCCGCAAAATACGCAACATCATTTTTCACCTCAGCATAAGAATAATAAAGACTCATATCCGGTTCATTATCATCTGCCATTGTTACAACATCAATATTTTCTTTTTTTGAATTTATATGGGATTTTATCTCTGCCACGACAACCGATGCCACTCCGAGCACCAGCATAACCAACAATATTCTCTTTAGCTTAGACTTCATATATTATACCTATACATTAATATATCCGGAGTGCCGTTTCCTGCCTTTTGACTCCTAGCAAAGCTAGGTGGGCAACCGCACATAGACTTCTGCCTTCCACCGATACGAGGCCTGACATCCATCTACGAATTAGGAATCCCGTTAAAAGTAAATGTAGGTTCAAAATTAACAGGAGTTTTCGCACACTCCAGATATATGCAATTCATACGTTATTAATATGGTTTTATTATAACATATTTATTCAATTTTTCAAGTAAAAATCAAAAAAACGAATGAACGCAAAAATGTCACGCTCCATCGACCATGACAATTTTCAAGACACTGTCTGGAAATCGGATAACAGATATAGAGTTGGCGCAGCAACTTTATTTTGCATACATTTGCTACTTATTTAAAAGCTCTGCATTAAACAGTTCAAGCAATTCCTTGGAAGTTGTCCACTTTAACGTTCCATCTGCATTTGAAAAATCATATCCGTAAAGTTCATATAGTGCATTAGCACAGATGTATTCATATTCCCCTGAATTAGAACTTTTATAAATTATCCAGTAAAGTGGCATCATTGCAGAATCACCCATAGCAATAACATTTTTATAATGCTGATTATTAAAGACTCTTGTCCATCCTTGCGTTAAAAGTATTTCCGGATTTTCTATCTCATCTTCATATTCTTCTTCAACCAATGTTTGAAGTTCATATGCAACATATTCCAGATTCTCTATATTCATTTTTTCAGCAAAAAGTTCCTCGTTTACTCCATCAACAGTTATTGCAGACCAATCAACTACATCATTTTTCGTATAGCATAGTATTCATCTCATAGATATCTCCTTATCATTTGTTCTTGTCAAACTTAATAATAAGATTTATTTATGAGATATGGAAGAGGCTTCGTGCCTCTTCTTTTATTTTTTCTCGTATTGCCAACTAAAATTATACTTTAAGACGCGTGTTTTCTCCGCTCACCTTCTAGGTTTCTCGACTTTTATATTCATACTCCTGTCCAAGTTTATCTTCCAAAGTAATTCTCGAGAAGGAAACCCACGAAAAGCTCAAAGCTCTTTCAGAATACGATGGACGTTCTATTAACGGAGAAGTTATTTATCTTATAAGACAAGCTATTAGAGAACATGAGAAAAACAACGGTGCTCTTTCTTAAATAAAGCAATTAAAAATAGAGTGGCTATACCAATGTATAACTCACTCTCCTTTAACGGCTAATTTTAGTGTTGTCTGCCAACGGTCCTAAACAGACAAAGCACAGGTTTTAGTGTTGCCTGCCAACGACCGAATGTATCATTCAATAAACACATCAGATTTAAGTGTTAGCCACACTAAAGAAAGCACGCTTTCTTTTTTATTATGAAATATAGCTATCCTACAAAAAAACAGTTACTTATTTTTTAACTTTATACGTGCTTTCGGTGACTTTATATTTCCATCCCTATATATAACCCCGGACGCAATCAAAGGATTAATTACCTCTGACAAGAACTGACTTCTACTATTATATTTTGTTAATGCCTGAAGTTCTCTTACCGATTTTGCACCTTCAATTTTAAGTATTTCTATTATTAAATCAGTATCCGTTTTATCACCATTAAGTACATTTTCTGTATATAGTCTGTCATATAAACGTAAATTTAAAAATCCTGGATAAATAGATACAACCGGTTGCAGATGTTCTTCACAATCTTTATAACTTTCAATCATAGTCTGAAATCCTGTTCCGCCACGTTCCATAAGATTTGCCATATCCAAACATGCAGCAATAATAGTATTTCTTCGGATAGAAGGTATCGAACCAATAGGATATTCTTCATAATTTTTAGGCAATAGCCATGAACCCGGAGATACAATTTCTATTCTGTCACTATATATATCCACATCTATTTGAGTGCCCGCTATAGAATAATCTCTATGTGCAATTGCATTTACCAATGCTTCACGTACAGCTTCTTTTGGATAGGCTCTCACTTCCTCTCGCCCACCATTTTCAGTTTTTTTCCATCCTGTTTTTGTATTTCTCTCTATAAAATTAAATGTTTCTTGAAATACCTTTGACAAAGATCCTCTGAACCTTTCACTGTCAAGCACTGTTACAGTCTTTTGCTTTCCTTTCCAAAGCCGACAACAAATCAATGAATCCTCTCTATTATAATCATCACTAAACATAACAAAGCCAGATTTTGCAAATCCATCTTTAGAAACTATTTCTTCATTTTGTAAATCTTTTAATGTTGGAATCGAAGAGTCGTCCCTATATTCTTTGCATAAACTGATATATTCCGTCCAGTTTTTTTCATCATATACTATTTCAGTAGTTTCATTATCCACACCATATTTTCTTTTATATAAAGCTATTATTTCTTCCGGTGTAGCAGGAGGTGTATTACCATCTCCTTTTATATATACAGTCTCATTAAAATCCCCCTCACGATATCTTAATATAGAATCAGCCTGAATAACCTTTACAGCTAAAACAAAGCGTTCCGCATTTGCATCTACACTTCTCATCATATACTGAAATCTAGCATGAGGAAAAATATGTCTGTCATTTATTTTTGCTATAAGATTTTTCGTCTTATCTAATTCATCAAGCTCTATACCAAATGCTTCTCCATCATTTGAAACCCCAACAAACATTACTCCGCCATTTCCATTTGCATAACCAACAATTGTTTTTGCCCACTTAACCGGATTATCAGGATTAAGAACAGCCTTAAATTCATAGTCCAAATCTTCTGTTATTACATCCGGATATAGTTCTTTTATATGCATTTTAACACCCCCTATAGTCTTCTGAATCTAATATATCAAACATTATTGAACATTGCAACAACATTTCGATTACATTGCAACAACATTTCGATTACATTGCAAACCCGCATAAATACTAACATTATAATTCCCTTATTAAATTCAAAATATACTTGTTATATCTGCATTATCATTCTAACATTTCGGTTTTTACAATGTTATAGTAATGTTAGAACGAAAGAAAAAAATCGCCTTACAGCGATTTTTTCAGACGAACAAATAAAAGGAAAAATGCCACGATCCAGCTTTCTCCTTGTTCATTATTTTTAGTGTATTCAAAAGTATTCAAAATAGTATTCAAAGCCGCACAAATATTTGGTTAAAAACCACGTATTTATGCGGTTTTGAAGCATGCAGTTGATGGGGTGCTGCTTGCCTGTGGCAAGCGTTAAGCACCGACCGAAGCGAAGCGGAGACCTTGAATCCACGGATTCAAGGTCTAACTGCACCAAAAAAGGTATATCCTTTCGGATATACCTTTTTTAGTGCAGTTGATGGGACTTGAACCCACCTACACACCTTGTAAGCCCTTTGTTTATGCGGTCTTACAAAACTGAGTATTCAAATTTAGGATTTGAGTATTCACAATTTCTCTATACGTCTAAATAATCTTGCCTGCTTTTTCGATATACATTTTCTTTGTGGACATATCTATCGTGTCATAAGTATAGTTATACTCATTAACTCTTACGGTATGTCCAAGCAATGATGATGCAGCCGTAGCTGATACTCCGGCACATCTCATATTAGAATTAAGTGTTCGTCTTATTGCATGGATAGACTTTTGATTAGTAAAATCATCCGACCTTGTCTTTGCTCTTGCGCATTTTGAGATAATCGTTGCATGTATTCTTCCGGTTTCATTTTGAAATACAAACTCACCCAGATATCCTTTGGACAACTCATATTCTTTTGTCCTTTTTAATACATCCTTTATCTCATCCGTCAAAGGAAGTATTCTCACCTTATCATTTTTAGTGGTTGATATAAATGTCGTGTTATTTTCCCTGTCACGTTTTTCAGAGTGACATATCCTTATATACTCCTGCTTTGTATTTATATCTTCCCACCTTAATGCTGCTAACTCACCTACTCTCATTCCCGTATAAAGTGCAAGCTCAATCGCAAAGCTAGCAACCATATTTACATTTTTTGCTTTAGGATTATGAAGTTTATCAAGCAAAACCTTTCGTTCCTTGACAGACAGTGTCCTTTCTTCTGCCGTTTTACCCTCTTCCTCGGCACATAAATGCCTAAACATAGGCAAATCAATATAATCACAAGGGTTTGAATCTTTAGGAAGCACCCTGTCCATTATGGATTTTTTAAACACTCCGTTGATATATCCAAATATACCTTTTAACGCACGCCATCTGATAGGCTTTTCTTCAAGAACAGCAGTTATGTGCATAGAAAGAACTTCATCATTTATATCTGCTATATCCATTGTTTCTATGGGATAACCCTTAAAAAACCTCTTGTAATCTGCCTTATACTTATATATGGTTTCACTTGCTCTTCCACATATACGCTGTCTTTCTATCCATTTATTGTATCTGTTTTTAAATGTGTTTAAATCCTCCGCCTGATACAATTCAACAATCATATCCTCCAAGTCGGATTTATTTTTTCTTTTTATAAGTCTTCTTTTTTTCCTACCATCCTCCACATCATTAATATACGTTTTCCAATACCCATTTTTATCCTGCCATATAGAATTATTATGTTTATTTAAATATTCTTCTCTTTGTTTCAATTCTATCTGCTGTTGGATCGTGGCACAATCAATTATACCATGTATCAACATTTTCCTTATATTGTGAAATCAAACTAATTTTTTTACTTACATCTACATATTTATTATCCAAAATACAAAACACAAAATCTTGTAGTTGTGCTAATTCTTCTTTTGACAATTTTGGAATAATGTTAATATCCAAACCAGATAAAAATTGATTTTTCTTTCTATTTATTGATTCTTCCCCTACCTGAAAATATTTTGGAAATAATGTTGCCAAAAAATGCTCTGTTGCATTTTTTCGATTAGCCTTTCTTTCTGAGTCGATACGCATCATTTCTTTTTTATACTTGGAAAACTCGGTATATGGAATCGTAACATTATATCCTTGTCTTACCTTTCTGTAATCTTTTTTATCCTCTTTCGATATTGTAAACTTATTAATTTTCTTATCCTTAAATGCCACATTAAGATAATACTGCACTCCTGATGGTATATAGCCTTTTTCAGAAAACTCTTTTGGAACAGAAGTAAATCCTTCTAGATAAAAAGCATCAACGAAATAATCACTATCCTCGATAAAACAAATAATCTCCTTTTTTTGCTTATCTATTTGATAACATTTTCTTTCTAAACCATCTTCCTCATTTACCGAAAATATCTCTGTTATTCTATCATTTACTTTTCTATAATCAGTTTCTTTCATATGGCATCCTCCTCTTTATGTTAGTTTTTTAATGCTTTCTAAGTCTGTCATTTTTCCAGAATAAAGGTTCTGGTTTTCTATTTTATTCTTGTGTTACTTTATGTCACTTGAGCATTTTTAATGGTATTGTAACGACTATTGAGTTTTTTTAATCATTCAAAGCGTTTAGATAATATACGTTCAAGTGCTTTAAAGTTTGAACTTCTCTTTATAAGATTCTTATTTTTATCCGGCTCATTAACGACTAACTTATAGACTTTATTTGCACGATTTACAATTGTATCAACGTGATTACGACACCAAGCAAGTTGTTTCTGCATAAGTGCTTTGTGATGCTTTATATCCGCCGAATCATTCGTATGTATTTTAAGGTCTACTTTGTATATAACATTATTGTTAATAGGAATCATATTATTTATATTGAGTATACCAATTAGTTTATGTTGACCGTCAGCTTCTTTTTTTGATTCATCATATATTTTGATAAAATCGACCTGACTTTTCTTATTTTTGAACTTATCTTTTGGAGAGGTCAAAGGAATACAATATTGTTGTTCACCGATAACCGTTATTACACCTAAAAATGGGCGGTTTTCCTTTGACCGTTGTGGAGATATGGACATAACATTATCATCAGTCTTTGATAAGTCTCGTATATATTTTAAATCTATGTAATATAAGTCTAATTTTTGCATTTTCATCAATCCTTATAATAAGTAAAAAAGGAACTGTGGAATCCCACAGCTCCTTATAAGCCTTTTGCGCGGTAGGGCTCCCGCCTGATAAAGTTCCCATTTGTTTTATATGGTAGGGCTCCCATCTGATAAAGTTCCCATTTGTTTTATATGGTAGGGCTCCCATCTGATAAAGTTCCCATTTCGCATGGCGGCAACCATAGTACATAATTCCTTATGCAATTTTAAGATAACCCAAATTTTATTTTATGTCAATATAATAATACTTCTTTTTAAAAACAATTAAAGGAAAAATGCCACGATCCAGCTTCCTCCTTGTTCATTATTTTTAGTGTATTCAAAAGTATTCAAAATAGTATTCAAAACCGCACAAATATCCGGTCAAAAGCCACGTATTTATGCGGTTTTGGAGCATGCAGTTGATGGGACTTGAACCCACACCCACGTAAGTGGACATGAACCTGAATCATGCGCGTATGCCAATTCCGCCACAACTGCAAAACACAAAAGAAATAATATCATTTATGCAAATAATTGTCAATCAAAACAAATATTCAATTCACGTGCAGTTTATACCATTTTATATAATTATAAACTTTATTTTACCAAATGAGGAATCGGTACATATTCGACTATACCATCCTTATAATAACCGTCAACTTCACCCTCAACCAGTGGCTTTACATATGTGATAAGCTCATCAGTTACATCATTGCCTGCTTCGTTTATCCATGAAACAGGAACACTTTTTGCTTCATTGGCTATTTTGGATACATCAGCTTTTCCTATTTCATAACTATATGGTTCATCAGATAAACGTCTGATAACAGTCATAAATCCTGTTTCACCAGCCTCTGTGTAAGAGACTGCCGAGCTGCCAAGGTTTATGGATTCTTCCAAATCAGTTTTTGAAGCCATGTGTCCTGCGGCTCTTTGTAAGACATTTATCTCAACGGAACGTACTTTAACGCCTATCTTTTCTTTTACGAGGTATTCAAGCGCCTTTCCTGCGCCGCTTAATTGGGCATGTCCGAATTTATCCTCTTTCGCAGTAGAAGCAGCTATATAATTTCCATCCTTATCATGTATTCCTTCCGATACGGCAACTATTATATTTTTATGCTCTTCTAATTCTTTCTTTAGATCAACGATAAACTGTTCCTTATCAAAATTCACCTCAGGTAGATATATGAGATGCGGTGCCATTGAAAATTCATTTCGGGAAAGAGCTGCTGATGCGGTAAGCCACCCTGCGTCACGTCCCATTATTTCGACAATTGTCACACTTTTCACATCATAAATATATGTGTCATATGCTATCTCTCTTATGCTTGAAGCGACATATTTTGCAGCCGATCCAAAGCCCGGTGTATGGTCTGTTACAAGTAAATCATTATCTATGGTTTTAGGTATTCCGGCTATTTTTACGTTACTTCCGATTTTTTTGGCATATGCTGAAAGTTTTGCTACCGTATCCATGGAATCATTGCCACCTATATAGAAAAAAGCAGCTATATCATACTCTTCAAATACTCCAAATATATCTTTATAAGGCTGCTCATCTTCTTTATAATCCGGCAGTTTAAATCTACAGGAGCCAAGATACATAGCCGGTGTAGCAGAAAGTCTTTCAATAAAATCCTCATCGAATACAGATAAATCCATAAAGTTTTTTCTCAATACTCCCTGTATACCATGAATCGCTCCGTAAAGCTTATCATAATTTCCACTTGCCTTTACCGCCGATATAACTCCGGCAAGCGAAGCATTTATCGCGGCTGTCGGTCCTCCTGATTGTGCAACGATGCAATTTTTCCCCATTTGTTATCTCCTTATTTTCACGCTCACTTGTCACTAATACTATTTTAACTATTATAGTCTAATTTTTTCCTGTCGAACCAAATCCACCTCTTGCCTGTCCACCTCTTGCTTCTATCGCTTCAAATACTATCTGAGGCTGATGTTTCTGTATACGAAACTGACATATTCTGTCATTTATATGTATCTCGGTATCTCTCATGGCAAGCACCGGCATCATAAGCACATCCTCTGATGAATTTTTTCCATAGGATTCATCTACTACACCTATTGAATTAGTCTGTATGATTCCAAAGTTTTTGAAGGTGGAGCTTCTCGGTGCAATTATAAGCTCATATCCGTCCGGAAGGCACATGGAAACTCCAAGATTTATAAGCTTGAAATCTCCCTTCTTAAGTATTACCTCCTCGGCAGAACGAAGATCTATCCAATCTGATTTTCCTTCTATATATTCAAGCCTGTCTATCTTGTCCGATAAATATGTTATCTTTATAACTTCCTTTTCCATACCTCTTTACTTCCTCTATCCTTTCTTTTCCTATATATTAAATTCAATCAATTTTTCGAATATATTTTTTTAATCTATCGAAAGCGGCTGATCCCACAAAATGACCTCATTCGCTTCAAGGGATTTTTGTACATCTATAATTCTCTGATTGGATGAGCCTCTGAAGCGGAGCTTAAGATCCTTTAAATCCTCCACAAACTCACCATCAACAAGTATATCTATATATTTTATAAGCTCTCTTGTCTCCGGCCATTTAATCATCATTTTTTCCTTTATATCCTTGTCAAAAAGATATCCTGTGTAACACCAGATATCCTTATCCGAAAGCTCCTCCTTTATCCTTCTTAATAAGGGTAAAACTCCCTGTTGATTTACATATTCAAAGGGTTCTCCTCCAAGTAAGGTAAAGCCCTTTATATGAGAAGGCCTTAATTCTTCTATTATCTCATCCATTTCTTTTTCGGTAAAAAGTCTGCCATATGCAAAATCCCACGTTTCCGGATTGAAACAGCCCTTACAATGATGTGTACAGCCTGATACAAAAAGTGAAACTCTTATACCCGGCCCATTTGCAACATCTATCCTCTTTATATCCGCATAATTCATCTTATGTTTCCTCCCAATCATGCCATAAGTCTAAAATACCTAAGTCCTGAGCTACTCAAGACTTAGGTATTAAATTGCTTCTTAATTTAGACATTCCCCGTTTTTCTTAAAGATGAAGAACTCTTGCCTTTATCTCCTTAGTCTTACCTACATTCCAGAAATTCTCACCGAGATATCCGCAGGTACGTCTTGTTACATTCATCTTGGAATGATCCTTATTACCACACTGTGGGCATTCCCATTCATTATCATCATTGATGATAATCTCACCATCGAATCCGCATACATGACAATAATCGGACTTAGTATTAAACTCTGCATACTGGATGTTATCATATATAAATCTGACAACCTCTTCAAGTGCCTCGAGATTGTTTCTCATGTTTGGAATCTCCACATAAGAGATTGCACCGCCGGAAGAAATCTTCTGGAACTGACTTTCAAATCTAAACTTACTGAAGGCATCTATCTTCTCACGTACATCTACGTGATAAGAATTTGTATAATAGCCCTTGTCGGTAACATCCGGTATCGTGCCGAATCTCTCTTGGTCGATTCTTGCAAATCTATAACAAAGACTTTCAGCAGGTGTACCGTAAAGTCCAAATCCAAGTCCTGTTTCTGCCTTCCACTTTTCACAAGCCTCGCGAAGTCTCTTCATAAGCTTAATAGCAAAGGCTTCACCCTCAGGCTCAGTATGGCTGACACCCGTTATAAGCTTTGTTGCCTCATACACACCGATATATCCGAGTGAAATAGTCGAGTATCCATTCAAAAGCAGCGGATCAATCTTTTCACCTTTTTTAAGTCTTGCTATAGCACCATACTGCCAATGCACCGGGCTTACATCCGATGTAATACCCATCAATGCATTATGTCTGCACATAAGTGCCTCGTAGCAAAGCTCGAGTCTTTCATCAAGTATCTTCCAGAATTTCTCCTCATCACCCTTAGCAAGAATACCAATCTGAGGAAGATTAAGACTTACAACGCCCTGATTGAAACGTCCTTCCCACTTATAATTACCGTTCTCATCCTTCCAAGGTGAGAGGAAGGAACGACAGCCCATAGGTGAAAATACATTTCCCTCATAATTCTCACGCATCTTCTTTGCAGAGATATAATCCGGATAAAGTCTCTTGGCAGAACACTTAACAGCCATCTTGGTTATATAATCATACTTTCCTCCCTTTAAGCAGTTATGCTCATCAAGAACATAAACAAGCTTAGGGAATGCAGGAGTTACATATACACCCTTTTCATTTTTAATTCCTTCAAGTCTTTGACGAAGAATTTCCTCTATAATAGTTGCATTTTCCTCAATATACTCATCCTGTGGGTCGAGGTTAAGAAAAAGCGTAACAAATGGTGACTGCCCGTTTGTAGTCATTAAAGTGTTAATCTGATACTGAATAGTCTGTACACCGGAACGAAGCTCATCGTTTAATCTCTCCTGTGCCATCTGCTCAAGTATTTCATCGTCAATCTTATCACCATACTCCTCAACAAGCCTTCCTTTATACTTGTTGTAGCTCTTGCGGAGATACTTGCCAAGACATTTTATATCAACAGATTGTCCACCATACTGTGAGCTTGCAACCGATGAAATAATCTGAGTCATGACAGTACATGCAACCTGAAAGCTCTTAGGACTTTCGATAAGCTTGCCGTTCATAACCGTACCATTGTCAAGCATATCACTTATATTGATAAGACAGCAGTTAAATATCGGTTGAAGAAAATAATCTGCATCATGGAAATGAATCGCTCCCTCATCATGTGCCTTTGAAATTTTCTCCGGTAAAAGAACTCTTCTTGTAAGATCCTTTGAAACCTCACCTGCTATAAGATCCCTCTGAGTTGAAGCAACCGTTGCATTTTTATTGGAATTTTCTTCCATAACGTCCTTATTTCGATTCTGAATAAGACTCAATATGGAATCATCTGTAGTATTGGCCTTACGGACAAGCTCTCTTGTATATCTATATATAATGTAGGTCTTTGCAAGCACAAACTTACGATCATCCATAAGCTTCTGCTCGATTATGTCCTGAATGTCCTCAACCAACATTCTCTTACGATTTTTTGCTTCAATCCCCTGTACGATTTCTTCAATTTTCTCATCTGAGATTTTCTCACATGTTTCAACCTCAGCGTTTGCCTTCTGAATGGCGGTAACAATTTTTGAACGATCATAGGTTACGGTATGACCATCTCTTTTAATAACCTTCATAGTACATCTCCTAAATATTTTTAGGGAAGCTCATCCCCCTGCAAGAATTTATTATAGCACCATGATTTTACTTTGTCTACTAAATATTGTGCTTTTTTCTGAATTTTTTACAAGATATTGTTATTTTTTGTTTTTTGACTCAAGAAAATGTGTAAAAGTATGAATTTAGTATGAATTTAACCCAAAAGCTACTTTATTTTTATTTCAAAATGTGTTATAAATTTAAAGTATAATTTATCACATAATAATATGGAAGGGAAGATTAATTATGAAAAAGATGAAAAAAATAAGCGGAGTACTTGTCCTCGCCATGGGACTTGCTTTACTTGGCGGCTGTGGCAAGGAGAATAATGATAAAAAGCTTGATAAAATGATTGATAAGTATTCTTCATACTGTACCTTAAATCAATATAAGGGAGTTACCTATGAGGCTACAAAGACAACGGTAACGGATGAAATGATACAGTCACAGGTTGACAGTCTTCTTTCAACTTATTCAACAACAAACTATGTGACTTCAGGAACTGCCAAGGATGGTGATACAGTAAATATAGACTTTGTGGGTAGTGTTGATGGTGAAGAATTTGAAGGCGGTAATTCCGGCGGAGCAGGCTATGACTTAACTCTCGGTTCCGGAACTTTTATCGCAGGCTTTGAGGAACAGATTGTCGGCCACAAGGTCGGCGACCAATTTGATGTAACAGCCACATTTCCTGATGATTACAGTCTCAATCCTGATTTGGCAGGAAAGGAAGCCGTATTTGCAGTAACACTTAATTCTATAAAGGAAACTGTATATCCTGAATATACCGATGAGTTTGTTGCTTCATATACTGATGCTTCAAGCATAGCTGAATATGAACAGTCTCTAAGAGACAGAATGGAAGAAAACTATTTAGCAAACGATGACAATACCAATAAATCAAATGTTATGCAAACTGTAGTTGATAATGCCACAATCAGCGAATATCCTACAAAGGAAATGGAAGAGCTTATTGATGAAACTGTGAAAAATGTAGAATCTCAGGCAAGTAACTACGGCTATGACCTTGCAACCTATGTAACCGTTTATTATGGATTTTCCTCCGAGGATGAATTCAGAAACTATGTAAGCCAGATAACTGAGGACTTTATGAAAGAGAAATGTGTTGTCTGTGCCATAGCAAAGGCTGAAAATATAAGAGTTACGGATGATGAAATCAAGGAATATAAGAAAAAGATGATGGACAGCTACAATATGACTGATGAGGATGCCTTCGCAGAAATTTATTCAGAAGAGGATGTATTATATTATACATTGGCTGATAAGGTTGCCGCATTTGTAGTGGAAAACGCAGTACCGGGCGAAGCAACAGGAACAGATGCCGAGTAAGTATTAAATATTAAAAGAAAAGCACTTTATATATCATTTCAAAATGATATATAAAGTGCTTTTTAGTTTGATTATTTATAACTGTGAAAATACCTCGCCGATTTTACCGTTAATCAATATATCCGCATTTTTATCACGTGGAGTAGGCGCCATATTTATTACAACAAGATACTTTCCCTTGAAATAATCTATAAGTCCTGCAGCAGGATATACAACCAGTGATGTACCTCCTATTATCAGCATGTCAGCATGTGAGATGTGATCTATTGTTCTTGCAATCACCTGACTGTCAAGTCCCTCCTCATATAATACAACATCAGGCTTTATAATTCCTTCACACTCATCGCACTTAGGAACACCGTCCGATTTTATTATATAATCAAGATCAAAAAATTTCCCGCATCTCGTACAATAATTTCTGTGTACCGAGCCATGTAGCTCCAATACTTCTTTGCTTCCTGCCTTCTGATGAAGTCCGTCTATATTCTGTGTAACTATAGCCTTAAGCTTTCCCTGTCTTTCAAGCTCTGCTAATTTTCTGTGCGCAGCATTCGGCTCTGCATCAGGGAATAACATCTTATCCTTATAAAATTCAAAAAATTCTTCTGTTCTTTGCATATAAAAGGTATGACTTACCATGGTTTCAGGAGGATATTTATATTTTTGATTATATAATCCATCCGTACTTCTGAAATCAGGTATTCCACTTTCGGTAGATACTCCGGCACCGCCAAAAAACACTATATAATTACTATTTTCAACAGCGCTTTTAAATTTTTCTATTACTTCATTGTCCATAACCTTACCTCCTCGTATTAATTATTTTATAATAATAAGGATGCCAAGACTACTGCCCCGACACCCTTATTTTTAATCTGTTTCACTATCCTTAATATGTACCGTAACTGTTATAACACCAGTCACGGAATACTTAACGCCCTCTATATCCTCAAACTTAATCTCTACCGTATGTGAACCTATATTAAGCTCCGAGCAGTCAACAGTAGGCTTGATGTCCTTAACCTCAAGCTCACTTATGATATTTTCCAGACCGGATATCTCAACTATAATATTATCCGTTGTTTCTATATCATATTCATACCCGCTGTCTTTTCCGGTAAAGCTGATATCCGAGCTTGTAAGATTGACCGTTTTGGATGTAAGCTTTTCAATATCTACAGTAATTGCTATCTCAGAATTAGCCTGTGCCACAATAGCATTTTCCGGTATATAATCAGCAAGATTGACTGTTGTCTGAAGACTTTCATTAAGTCCGCTTACCGATATATCATTTACTTCGATACTTTCAATACTTTCAAGGACCTCCTCTTCTCCCGCAATATCTACGGTCTGAGGCTGATAAACCACCTCTGAAATGCCATATCCGTCAGCAGGTGTTCCCTTTACATTTACAAATACGCCTACCGTCTTTATCGGGTAAATATTGACATTGATATCCGCAGATGACTGGCTTATTGTAACCTTATCATTTTTTATTTGCTCGCCATATGCATCAAGGATTTCAATATCACCTACTGTCGAGATATTATCCTTTGCTCCGTTTATATTGATACTTACTACTACATCCGTAATCTTATCAACTGCGCTTTTCGGTCCTTCTATTGTAACTATATTCGGCATAGCATAGGCCTCTCCGACTGCATAATCACTATCAGGATCACCCTTTGTTACAACCTTGACAGGAAACTGCTCGCTTACCTTATCCTCAAGGCTTAGTTGCATTATATTGTCTACATATTCTATACTTATCTCATCTTCAATGTTTTTATTTCGCGGTGTAACATATATCTGAACAGAATTGGTTATAGACATCTGTGATACATCGGCATAGGCATAAAAGTTCTTGGAGGAAAGATTTCCGACGACAGAACGTCTTCCTTTTATATATATATCAACCGTGTCACCCTTCACAACATCATAAACCTGGTCAAGCTCATCGAGTACATCGGTATTTAACTGCTCAACAGGTATGTCCTCTATCTTAACCGTTATCGTATAATCCGTTATATTGATCACAACAAGCCAAAGAAGAATTGCAAATATTATGGCAAGAATTTTGTAACCAAAATTTTTAAAAATAAAATTTTTCATTTCTTCTTGCCCCCTTTAAGTCTTTTGGCACGTCTTCCCTTTTTACTTTGAGAATTTTTATAGGTCTGTAAGGATGTAAGATGTCCACGCAGACTCTCTACATCAAGATTACTGTAAAGAGTTCCTCCCTGAGCTATGGATATCTGTCCGTTTTCCTCTGATACAACCAGAGTCATACTATCAGAAACCTCACTTATACCTACCGCTGCTCTATGTCTTGTTCCAAGGTCCTTATTCAAGTCACTTCTTCCCGTAAGAGGAAGATAACAGGTTGCCGCAACCACCCTGTTATTTCTGATTATAACTGCACCATCATGAAGCGGTGTATTGTGTTCGAATATATTTTCAATAAGCTGACTTGATACTGCAGCATCTATATTTATACCGGTAGCCTCGTATTCGCCCAACGGAACATTTTGCTCAATCACAATAAGTGCACCTGTTTTATTTTTACTCATAAAAGTAGCTGCACTTATTAATTCCTGTATGGTATTGTTATTTACACGTTCACTTTTTGTGCTGTCATTTCTTATAAGAACATCAGAAATAATATTTCTTTTTCCAAGCTCCTCGAGTGCACGTCTAAGCTCAGGCTGGAACAAAATAATGACGGCAAGAATGCCTACATTTATCATATTACGAAAAAGCCACAGTATGGTATTAAGCTTAAAGATAGCAGCAAAGCCCATAAATACAGCTATTACTATAATACCTTTAAAAACCGTCCATGCTCTGGTCTTTTTTATCCATAAAATAAGCGTATAAATAAGATATGATAAGATTATTATCTCCAATATATCGGATATGGTTATACGAGGCACGTAAAACCAATCAAAATATGAACTTATTACTGCCCAGAATCTTTCCACACCAACACCCCATTATTGATAAAATATCATTTATTATCCGTTTTTACATTTTTTGTACCGTTACCGGTTCTGTTTACATTTCTATTGACATTTCTGTTTGCACCTGCACTTCTTGCCGCATTTTGATTTTTAACGGCTCCGGAAGCGTTATTTTTTATATTGCTATTTCTGTTTGTACCTTGCTTATTATTTGCATTGGTATTTGTATTTGTCATTTTCTTAACTGTTTTTTTCTTTTCGGAAACTCCGTATTTTGGAATAGCTTTTACATAGTAGTAATAATCATCATCCTCAAACTGTACAACCTCTTTACGCGAATAATCAACAAGTCTTTTACACATCATAACGACAACCGTCACAAGTATTCCCACAAAGGAGCCAAATATAAGCGGGCCAAATTCAGCCTCTACTTCAAACATTACTCCGCATATCATGAAGGAAAGAACATTAAGCAGTCCTCCTGTGCCGATAGCAACATACCATGAATAATCAAACGGAAGCAGATATACAAAATAAGTAAGTAAGATTACTATTGCAAATACAATCATAACCATTATCATTTCTTTGTTCTTAAGGACATTATCTATAAGATACTGATATATATCAACATCCTCTTTCTTGACTGCCGTAACAAGCATCTCGTTGACATCCTTAACACCCAACGAAAATTTATATAAAAATACTCCTATTGCGGCAGGTACCATACCGGCAGCTCCTGCAAAAATAGCAACTATAAGCGGTATTGCATATGTAAGCTTAAATATGTACATAATCGGAACAAAGAACATTATCCATGCGCAATTCGGAAACATTCTCATGTACATGCAATAAATAATAATAAATAAAAGTAATGCAATTATACCTATCTCCTTTGAAACAAAAAAGCAATTAAATATAACCACTATACTTCCTATAAGCACAGCCATAGGCTCTGAAACAAGAGCACATATAACAGAAAGAAGAAATACTACAATTCCTCTTTCAAAAAGCTCTGAATAACCATATAACTTATTGATAGACCAAAACATAAACCATGCTGCAATAAATCTAAAAAGCGGAGATATAACTTCGTCATACTTTCGCAAGAAATTTCTTATTGCGTCTCTGACTTCTATTAAACCTGACATTATCTGTTATCTCCTTTCTTATAGTTCTCAGCATATTCCTGCATTCTCATTTTCTTTTGCTCTTCTTCAAGAGCCATACGTCGCTCCCGAATCTGTCTTTTTGCTTCTTCTATATCCTTTTGTTTTTGTTCTTCCATCGCTTTCTTTTTTGCATTTCTTTCTTCAAGTCTTCTTGCATTTTCTATAATCTGTTTGCTCTTTGCTTCTTCCTCCTGCTTAAGCCTGTTATTAAGCATCTCGGATTTGTTTACTACCGTTCTTTTCTTCGAAGGATCCGTATTTTTCTTCGTTTCATTTTCCTTAACAACATTTATATTGGAATTTTTTACAAGCTTTCCATGATGCATAGGACCACCCGAAAGCTCAATCAAATCCCTTAAATCACTGTTATACTGTGTAAGACCATGTCTGTTTTTTCTATATCTGTAGGAATATAAAAGATATGCGAATACAAAGTAAACAAAACAAAACATCACGTACCAGCCGAGTATTCTGTACATGACGCCAAAATAATCCAGGTTGTTAATCTCTGACAATATAGTTTCAAAGCTTATGAAAACATACGAGCCGACAATAATCCAATAAACCACTGTTGCTGCAACAAGAGTTTTCAAAGCATTGAATCTTACATAATCCTGTTCAAAGAACTTACTCATAACAAGCCCGTTAGCTTTTTCATTTTTTTCAAATATTGAAAGTCTGGTCATGAGTCTGACCTTGTTTTCATCAAGCACGTTAAAAATCTCCTCTTACTAATGTCTTTGTAATACTATCACAAAAATCCATTCATATCAATTAAATATTTATAACTTAAATATATCTTAAAAGATAACGATAAATAAACACCTTATCAACTTAAAATATTACCGAGCACTCCATAAGAAACAATATCCATTATAATAGCCGCCATAAGTATTCCTAAAAATATGGCAATTGAAGCCTTTTTAATATCTTTTTCCAATAACGATGCTATAAGCGAACCCGTCCAGCCTCCGGTTCCCGGAATAGGGATTCCGACAAACAGCAAAAGAAAGATAAACTCTCCCTTTTCAACTCCGTCAGACTTTTTCACGGCTCTTTTCTCAAGCTTCTCTACAAAGCCTTTAAATATATTGTGTTTTTTCATAAACTCAAAGAGCTTCTTAATAAAAAGAAGGATAAACGGAATAGGTATAATGTTGCCTATTATACATAATATATTGGCCTTTAACAGCGGAATTTTTAATAATGATGCAACAACAAGTCCGCCTCTCAATTCAATAATCGGAAGCATGGAAACCAAAAAAACAAATACTTCCTTCGGCAAAAAATTGCCGAGTGAATTATTGTACCAGTCTACTAAACTCTGCATAAATCTATAACTCCTTAATTGCCAAATCATATCCGCCAATTTTAAGTCTTTTTTCAAACTCATCCTTAGGAAGCGGTTTATCAAACAGGAAGCCCTGAACATAATAACACTCAAGACTGTTAAGGAAATCTACCTGTTCCTTATTTTCGACACCCTCTGTAATTATATCAAGATTAAGCTGCTTCGCCATATTGACAATACTTCCTACTATAATCCTGTCACTGTCAAGAAACTTAGGTCTGTTAATAAAGGAACGGTCAACCTTTATCTCGTTTATTTCAAAATCTCTGAGTACACCAAGCGAAGAATAACCGGTTCCAAAATCATCTATGGAGGTTTTTATCTTGTAAAGCTGCATTTTTTCAAGGAACTTGGTCATAAGCTCTTTTTCATCATAATCCACCGTCTCGGTTATCTCTGCAACTATATACTTCTTATCAATTCCATGCCTTGTGATAATCTGATTGATTCTGTCTGCAAGATTATCATCGTCAAGATGCTTTCTTGAAAAATTCACCGAAATAGGAACGAGCTCTATACCATCCTTTTCCCACCGGGCAAGGTTCTTACAGGTTTCTTCAAATATGTAAAAATCAAGATCTGTAATACTTCCATTCTGTTCAAGTACAGGAATAAACTCGGCAGGACTTATAAGATTACCGTTTCTAATCCATCTTGAAAGTGCTTCCGCACCAACCAGCTTTCCTGACCTTATATCAACCTTCGGCTGATAAAACGGAACAAACTCTCCGTGTTCCATAGCCTTATCAAAGGTTTCCTCTATCTGCTTTCTATGATAAAGCTTATTCTTTAATTCATCATTTAATACAACTATATCCTGCTTGGTCTGACGTGCATAGCTAAGTGCAAGTGAAGCCTCCGAAATAATATCGTTCGGCTTTACATCCTCCCTGCTAAGCGGCGAAATACCTATGGCAACGCTAAGCTTAACTTCCTTTTGCTTGCCGTTTTTTATACCATATCCGGTGTAGTTAAGAAGATAATCCAGAAAATCATCCATTCTTGTCCTTCTTATGAGTGCAACGAAATTATCTCCGCCAAGATGACCTACTACTTCATCATCATTTATGAAATTGTTCAAATCCTTTGCATATCTTTTTATAATATTGTCGCCCTCATGCGAACCAAAAATATTATTGGCAAGTCCAAAGCCCTTTATATTGAAATAGCAACTGTCATAATCATGTATATTATACCTGTGGGAAATCTCAATACATTTTATGATATATCCCTTTGGATTATAAAGTCCGCTCATATAATTACTCATAGTGGCTCTCTTAAGTGAAGACATAATCTTATACTGCCCTGTATAGAAATGAAACATTGTAGCAATTATATGTATATCACTTTTTTGTTCCTCAGTAAATTCGCCTGCATCTTTAGTCGGAAAAATTCTTGAGACAATCCTTCCGCAATCCTGAAGCGGCATATCCACAATATACTCCCCGGCCTCGGAAACATTATCCGAATCAAGGAGATTATAATAGCTTGCATCCGAGTCAAAAGGAAGCAGTGACACGTTGACATGTATCTCAACAATTATTCTTCCTATAGGATAATATTCCGCAATATAAGCAACTGCTTTCTTATTGGCTTCAACCGACTCAGGATGATCCTTTATCATATTAACAACATTGTCAATCACTTTATTTTTTATCATTTAAACTACCCAAACTCCAATTTATGATTTTATCAACAGAGCCCTTCTCCTAATATTTTGCATTCTGACTGCAAGTAAAAATCCTCCCCAAAACTACTTTAACACGCTTTTTTCATTATAACAGACTTTTTTATAAAAGTCACTAAATACCTTTAAAAAATTGTATGGATTTTTCATCTCATAAATGATATAATTTCATTATATTTTATAACGGATTAGAAATATAGGAGGTACGACTAATATGAAACAAATCTACGGGCAAAGTCAAAGTGGCAATTTAAGAGAAGCTGCCGCAAGCATATCTAATCCGGAAGCTTTAATTCTTATGACAAGCGCTGATAACTTTGACAAGCATGTACATGAGCTCTCTGAAATCTATAAAGGAGTTCCAAGTATAGGAGGTATAGGCATAAGCTATGCAGGAACGTCAGCAACCGAGGGCGGTGTTACACTGATTGGTTTATATGGTGTAGCAGCCTGTGCAGGCGTATTGGAGGAGCTTTCCACCATGCCTATAAAATACATTAAAAATTTAACCGATGCTATCTCTGCAGTCGGTGCAGGTTCAGGAAATTCTGCCTGCTTTGATTTTACTACCGGTTGCGACGGTAAACTCGTTACAACCTTAAATGTTGAGCTTAACAAGCGTAATATTCCTCTTATCGGAGGTACGGTTGATGGTCCAACCGTATCCGTAAACGGAGTTATCTACAAGGATTCCTGTGCATTTCTTATGCTGCGTAATAAAACCGGCAAGATATGTGCATATAAGGAAAACATTTATCTTCCAACCGGTCAACGTTTTGTAGCTACCAAAACAGTTCCTGAAAATATGACCTTAGCCGAGGTTGACGGACATCCGGCAGCAAAATTCTATCAGGATGTACTCGGAATATCCGATGAAGAGGTTGCAACACAGACCTTCAAAAATCCTTTTGGACGTGTTTACGGAAATGAGACATACCTCATTTCCATAAAGGAGATAAACGGCACAGCTCTTAACTGCTACAAGCAGGTAAATGATATGGATATACTTACCCTCATGGAGCTTAAAGACTACAAGCAGATAGTTAAGGATACTCTCGAAAAGATGCAGAAGGATTTGGGCAGTGTATCCGGAATCATATCGGTCAACTGTCTTTTCAGATATCTCTTATTCCAACAGGAAGGTTATCTTAATGATTACTTTAGAGAAATGAATAGATTTAACAGTCATGCAGGTTTGGTAGGTGTCGGAGAACACTACTGTAAGCAGCATATCAACCAGACAATGTGCTGTATAGCATTTGATTAGGAGGTAGACAAAATGGGTTTATTCAGTAAAAAGAATTCCGAACAGCCGGCTTACACTCAGCAATTTGCACCCGCCGCGAGTAAGGCTGTTGACAATTCAGATGTTATGCTTACAACAGTTAAATATCTTAAGGATACAAATGATGAGCTTGTTAAGCAAAATCTTAAAACTGTCAAAGGTATAGACGGTATATATCAGACTATGGAAAAGATGGCTGATGAAAATCAGACTCTTCTTTCAGAATGTAACGATATGCAAAACAATTTTGACAATATTATATCAGTTACGAATAATTTCAGTGATGTTAAAAACAGCATTGAATCCTCTGTCGCAACCGCACAGGAGCAGGTTGAGATTCTTCGTGACAGTTCAAATGTAGTTACAGAGCGTTTTAGTGATATGGATTCTATATTCCAGCAGCTCCTTGCTGCAGTTGAACATATCAAGGATTCGACGGAAGGAATCACAGCTATAGCAAACCAAACCAATCTTCTTGCCTTAAACGCATCTATCGAAGCAGCCAGAGCCGGTGAACAAGGTCGTGGATTTGCAATCGTTGCCGACGAGGTACGTAAGCTTGCAGATGAAATTAAGCTCCTTATCAGTGATGTCAATAAGAGTATCGAGGACGTTGGAAGCACAACCGCCAACCTAAATAAATCTCTTGAGGAATCCAAATCAGCGCTTAATACAAGTATTGAAAACGTGGCAGGTACTCACGAAATCTTCAATAATGTAAGTAAGAACGTTGAAAACATTGAAGCTGTAAGCTCTTCCATCACGGAGGCTGTTGACCAAAGTAAGCAAAGTGTCGATAACATCACTATGTATGTTGACAAAACAGCCAGAAGCTTCGATACATCCATACAGCAAATCAACGATATCAAGATGTCCGATACCGAAAAGGGTACGCTTTTCGAGGACTTCAACAATATGATCGGGCAGCTGCCTTATCTTATCAAGGATAACTAAATTTCGGTTTGTCGCAGAAAGACAGGTATAAAAGCTCCTGACACATGGAACGCAATTTAAATTCTTATATATGACAGATAAAGAAAACAGGTGGCTGCTACAACTAACCAGCAATTTGTTAAATCAGCGCACTCGTACTTTCTTGATTTT
>CADAKQ010000007.1 GCA_902788555.1 uncultured Lachnospiraceae bacterium | reverse complement strand
AAGGATACCGCCGCACAATACCGCAGCTATTAATTTTTTTATTTTAATATTATTTAACATAAAAAACCTCCTTTGTAACATAACAACTACACCTCTTATATATATTATTATATCTGCCACCTAAAAAATCAAGCGAGAACTTATTTCAAAGTATTACAATAATCATTATAGCAAGGCGGCTATCCTAAATCAATCAGTTGTTTCGATTGTTCAATTCCGATTTTTGATATATAATAATTTAGTATATTAAAGGATATGTGATTTAAATTGTATAAAGACAAGGGGCATAAAAATGAAAAAACAAAAGATAAAACTATTATCAACTTTGGCTGTAATACTTATATTGATAATATTTGGTGCCATATATTTTACAACACAAAATAAATATAAAAACTACCATATACGTGATTTGGATTCCTACAAAAAAATAAATGTTGATTTAGATGACGGAATAGGTTATTACGGTACACTGAACAATTATTTTGACTATAATCAGGACAACTTACACAGTATGTATCTTTTTTTTGATATTAACGAGGATATATACAGAATTCTTGGTAATATAAAAATCAAATCAAAGACAAAAAAAGCCTCCGAAAGTGAAAAACGATTTGATATTGCCTACGTCCCAACCTATCCTGATACAAGAATTATGTTTCAATTTCATGGTGACAACATAATAATCGATGGTGATGAATACAAAACCGAAGGGCTTGATGAACTAAGGGAATATATAACTGTCCATACTCTTACAACCGATGACATCATAACCTATGCAGGCGAAGATAAGGAAGCAATAAACGAAGTTATAAGAAATGCCTGGAGTTCCGAAACTGCTACAAGCGCCAAAGCTGTAAAAGACAGTCTTCCGGAAGAAATATACGACACTGTAACGGCAAAGATTGATTTTTCCTACTACTTATATCAAACAACCGGCTCAGGAATGGTTATAAATTACTATCCTGTAGCAGACGGCTTCTTCCTTGAATACAAAACTTCCGGCACATTTACACTATACTCCTTAAACGGAAATGCCGAGCCACTTGTAATCGAAAACAACCCTGATGAGGTAAGGAAATATATTGAAGAAAATAAATAAAAGAAGCAACCGCCCAGCCAAGTAGGTTGCTTCTTTATGTCGCAATAAACTAAGGCGAACCGCTTTCGAGGTAACACCTTACTAACAATATATCATCATCAATATTTTTTGTCAATTATCGTTTAAAAATAATCTGATTTTAATAATATAATAAAATATAGTACAAAAATCAGCTATGTTCATCCGCACGAAGTGCGGAATATGCAGCCACAGTACAGGGTGTGTTAAATCAAAACCGTTTGAAAACGTCGGTACTTTAAAAGTCGAAAATATAATAGCGGGCAGGTATGAATATATATATTCTAATACCTGCCCGCTATTTATATTTGAGAATTTTATTAGTACCGCTACGTCTTTCAACCGAGTGAGAACGTGTTTTGATTAACACATCCCTGTACTGCGGTTGCATATCTCACACACTTGGTGTAACCAAATGAACATAGCTCCTACTTATTAGCTATTTCTGCTTTGATTGCCTCAGTAAGTGCCGGTACAATCTTGTTGAGGTCACCAACTACACCGTAGTCAGCTACATCAAAGATCGGAGCATCCTCATCCTTGTTGATAGCGATGATGATATCAGACTCCTCCATACCTGCAACGTGCTGAATAGCACCTGAGATACCGATTGCAAAATAAACATTTGGACGAACAGTCTTACCTGTCTGACCAACCTGAAGTTCCTTTGGCTTCCAGCCTGAATCAACAACGGCACGTGAACATGAAACCTGTCCGCCGATAGCCTCTGCCAAATCCTCAAGAAGCTTGAAGTTCTCAGGTGAACCAACACCACGTCCGCCTGATACAAGAATCTTAGCATCCATGATATCCTTGATATCCGAAACTGCCTTAGAAACCTCAAGAATCTCTACATATCTGTTATTTGGAGTAAATCCAGGATTGAACTCGATAACCTCTGCCTTAGCTCCTTCAACCTTGTCAAGCTTCTGCATAACGCCCGGACGAACTGTAGCCATCTGTGGACGATTATCAGGACAAGCGATAGTTGCTATAGTGTTACCACCAAATGCAGGACGAGTCATAAGAAGCTGATTGTGCTTCTGCTCCTGTCCCGGTATAGCATTGATAGGGAAATCACCTATCTCAAGTGAAGTACAGTCTGCAGTAAGACCGGTTGCTACTCTTGCTGATACAGTAGGACCTAAATCTCTACCGATAGCTGTTGCACCAACCAAGAAAATCTCAGGCTTGTACTCATTAATAACTGAAGCAAGCGCATGAGCATATGGCTCAGTTCTGTAATTCTTAAGCTCAGGATCATCTACAACGATAACCTTGTCTGCACCATAAGCAGCAAGCTCATCTGCAAGTGCCTTAACACCTGAACCTACTAAAACTGCTGTTACATCTGTATCTAAATCCTTAGCAAGTCTCTTACCTTCACCGATTAATTCGAAGGAAATGTTACTTAAAACGTTATCAACCTGCTGTGCAAAGACATATACGCCCTTATATTCTTCTAATCCCATTTTATTCACCACTTTTCCTTTATATTATATTACGTGCTTATCTTTTAACTTATCTACGATATACTTAACTGACTCTTCGGCATCAAGGTTAACCTTTTCTCCGCTACCCTTTCTTACCTTATCGGAAGCTCTTGCAATCTTAGTCGGTGAACCCTTAAGTCCAAGGTTTGCATCATCAACATCTACAAGATTTGCTCTTCCCCAAGTAGTAATCTCAGCCTTAACTGCATCAAAGATTCCACCAGGAGTCATATATCTTGGATCATTTAATTCTGAAAGTGCTGTAATAAGACATGGCATCTTTGCCTTTAACATATGATAACCGTCATCATACTGACGCTTAACGATAACGCTGTCTCCATCAATCTTTATATCCTGTGCATAAGAGATAACAGGAAGTCCGAGATGCTCAGCAATCTGTGGTCCAACCTGAGCAGTATCACCATCGATAGCCTGACGACCTGTGATAATAAGGTCATACTCAAGATTTCTGATTGCACCTGCGATTGTAGTAGATGTAGCCCAAGTATCAGCACCACCTAAAACTCTGTCTGTTACAAGGATTCCCTTATCAGCTCCCATAGCCATAGCTTCACGAAGAACATCCTCAGCCTTTGGTAATCCCATTGTAAGTACAGTAACCTCTGCACCGTACTCATCCTTTAATCTAAGCGCTGCCTCAAGACCAGCCTTATCATCAGGATTCATGATTGTAAGCATTGCAGCTCTGTTTAATGTACCATCAGGGTTGAACTGAACGCCGCCCTTTGTATCAGGTACCTGCTTTATACAAACGATAATCTTCACGTTCTCTTCCTCCTACTTTAATAAGTTTGCGCTGATAACCATACGCTGAACTTCAGAAGTTCCTTCGTAGATTTCAGTAATCTTAGCATCACGCATCATACGCTCTACATCGTACTCCTTGATGTAACCGTAACCACCATGTAACTGAACACACTTAGTAGTTACTTCCATAGCAACCTCTGCTGCACAAAGCTTAGCCATAGCAGCCTCAACTGAGTATGAAGTCTTTGGATTAGCAGCAAACTCAGCCTTCTTCATAGCAGCCTTATATACAAGGAGCTTAGCAGCCTCAACCTTAGTAGCAAGGTCAGCCAAAACAAACTGTGTATTCTGGAACTGAGCTATGCTTCTGCCAAACTGCTTTCTTTCCTTAACATAGTTAATTGTAGTTTCAAGAGCGCCCTCTGCAATACCAAGTGCCTGAGCAGCGATACCGATACGTCCACCGTCAAGTGTATGCATCGCAATATTGAAGCCCTTACCCTTCTGTCCAAGAAGTGCATCCTTAGGGATACGGCAATCAGTAAATATAAGCTCATAAGTTGATGAACCACAGATACCCATCTTGTTTTCCTTAGTACCGAATGTGAATCCAGGAGTTCCCTTATCAACTATAAATGCTGATATTTCCTTCATCTTCTTGCCACGCTTCTCAACAGTACCTGTAACTGCGATAACGATATAAACATCAGCTTCCTTACCATTGGTAATGAAGCACTTTGAACCATTAAGTACCCACTCATCTCCGTCAAGTACAGCCTTAGTCTGCTGTCCCTGAGCATCAGTACCTGCACCCGGCTCAGTAAGACCAAATGCACCGAGCTTCTTACCTGAAGCAAGATCAGGAAGATATTTCTCCTTCTGCGCAGGTGTACCATAGGTCTGGATAGGGTCAACACAAAGTGAAGTATGTGCTGATACGATAACGCCTGTAGTACCGCAAACCTTAGAAAGCTCCTCAACACACATAACATATGTCAAAGGATCGCATCCCTGTCCGCCCATTTCCTTTGGTACAGGAATTCCTAAGAATCCGTACTTAGCCATCTTTTCTACTGTTTCTCTTGGAAATCTGTGCTGCTCGTCGATTTCCTGAGCAAGCGGCTTAACCTCATTTTCAGCGAAGTCCTTGAAAAGAGTTCTTGCCATCTCATGTTCTTTGCTCAATGTAAAATCCATGATTTTTGTTCCTCCATTTTATATGTTTTTATAGTTAATATACTATTTTGCGTAGTTAAAGAAACCTTCGCCGGTCTTTCTGCCGAGCTTACCGTCTGCAACCATCTTCTTAAGAAGTGGCTGTGGAGCATACTTCTCGTCCTTAGTCTCAGTATAAAGAACCTCCATAATTGCAAGACAGATATCAAGTCCGATAAGATCTCCAAGATGAAGAGGTCCCATTGGATGTGATGCACCAAGCTGCATAGCAATATCGATATCCTCTGCTGAAGCAGTACCTGCATCAAGAACACCAATTGCTTCATTAATCATAGGGATTAAAATTCTGTTTACTACAAATCCCGGAGCTTCCTTAACCTCAACAGGAGTCTTGCCGATCTCAACAGCGATAGCCTTAATCTTATCAACCATTTCCTGTGGAGTATTCTCAGCCTTAATAACCTCAACAAGCTTCATTCTGTCAGCAGGATTGAAAAAGTGCATACCGATAAGCGGTCTGTCTAAGCCCTCACCAATCTTAGTGATAGAAAGTGATGAAGTATTTGAAGCAAAGATACAATCCTTGCTTACCATAGCTGAAAGCTCTTTGAATATATTCTGCTTAATCTCAAGCTTCTCAAGTGCAACCTCGATTATAAGATCACAATCAGCACAGATATTGTTAAGACCTGTTGTAATCTTGCTCATAATCTCTGCACCCTTATCTGCTGTAATCTTCTCTTTACCAACGAGGAAATCTATATTCTTCTGAATCTTAGCCTTTCCACCCTCTGCGTATTCTTCCTTAATGTCACAAAGTCTAACCTCATAACCGTCAGTCATTGCGAAAGCCTGTGCAATACCTGAACCCATAGTTCCGGCACCAATAACTCCTACTATCATTTTTAGTCCTCCTATATTATATTTATATCTCGAGCACATTATAATAATGCTCAAAGTCGCGCCGAGAGCCAACCGAATATATACCTATATTCGCCTGGCTCACCCAACGCATTAATTACTTATTCTGGAAAGGAACAACCTTAAGCTTCTTTTCCTTATCCTTTTCTAAGAAATTACCCATGCCTGCCTTCTGATCTTCAGTCTCGAAGCAGTCACCGAATAATTTTTCTTCAATAACGATAGCCTTGTCCATATCGACCTCAAGACCTTCATTAATTGCCTTCTTGCAGTTACGTACTGCTATCGGAGCATTTGCCGCAATAGTTGCTGCAAGCTTCTTAGCAGCAGGAAGAAGCTCTTCCTGAGTATAAACTGCATTTACAAGACCGATTCTATATGCTTCATCAGCCTTGATATTTCTTGCAGAGTAAATCATCTGCTTTGCCATACCGGCGCCAACAAGACGGGCAAGTCTCTGGGTTCCACCAAAGCCTGGTGTAATTCCGAGTCCAACCTCAGGCTGTCCAAATACAGCATTGTCAGAACAAATTCTGATATCGCAGCTCATAGAAATCTCACATCCGCCGCCCAAAGCAAAGCCGTTTACAGCTGCAATAACAGGGATAGGGAAGGTTTCAATCTTTCTGAATACATCATTACCCTTCTTACCGAAGGCTTCACCCTCAGCTTTTGTAAGAGTTGACATCTCTCCTATATCTGCTCCTGCAACAAATGACTTCTCTCCGGCACCTGTAAGAACAACTGCTCTTGTATTATCTAAATCAATGGCATCGAAAGTAGCTTCTATCTCTTCAAGCACCTGACTGTTTAAAGCGTTAAGTGCCTGTGGTCTGTTAATAGTAACAACACCAACAAATCCATCCTGCTCGTATGTTATGAATTCCATATTAGTCCTCCCTCTTTACGATGGTTGCACAACCCATACCACCACCGATACAGAGTGTAGCAAGACCTGTCTTAGCATCTTTAGCTTCCATCTCATGAAGAAGTGTAACAAGGATACGACAGCCTGAAGCTCCAACAGGATGTCCGAGTGCGATAGCACCACCGTTTGGATTAAGCTGCTTTTCTACATCTATACCAAGGTCCTTTCCTACTGCAACTGACTGTGCAGCAAAAGCCTCGTTTGCTTCGATGATATCAAAGTCTTCAATCTTCATATCTGCCTTAGCCATAGCCTTCTTAGTAGCTGCTACAGGGCCAACACCCATAATCTCAGGAGCAACACCTGCAAGAGCACCTGCTACAAATGTAGCCATAGGCTTAACGCCAAGCTCTTTAGCTTTCTCTTCTGACATTACAACAACTGCTGCTGCACCATCATTGATACCTGATGCATTACCTGCAGTAACATATCCGTTCGGATAAAGAGCACGAAGCTTTGCAAGTGACTCAGGTGTAACACCGTCACGAACTCCTTCATCAGTGTCAAATACAACTGTCTCTTTCTTCTTCTTAATCTCTACAGGAACGATTTCCTTCTTGAATGCTCCCTCTTTGATAGCTCTGCTTGCCTTCTGCTGGCTGTTTGCTGCAAACTCATCAAGTTCTTCTCTTGTAAGTCCCCACTGCTCAGCTACGTTGTCAGCAGTCTTAATCATATGATAATCGTTAAATGCATCCCAAAGAGCATCCTTTACCATAGTATCAACAAGAGCACCCTGACTCTGGCTTGGCCAAGTCATTCTGTATCCGTAACGTCCCTGTGGAAGTGCAAATGGAGCCATTGACATATTCTCCATACCACCTGCAACAACGATATCAGCATCTCCTGCCTGAATCATCTGTGCAGCCATATTTACACAATTAAGTCCCGAACCGCAAACTACGTTGATGGTTACTGCAGGAACCTCAATAGGAAGACCTGCCTTAATTGATGCCTGACGTGCTACGTTCTGTCCCAAACCTGCCTGGATTACACAGCCCATGTAAACCTGGTCTACCTTCTCAGGTGCAACGCCTGCTCTGTTAAGTGCTTCCTTAATTACTATTGCACCAAGCTCTGCTGCCGGTGTAGTACTTAATGAACCACCCATAGTACCTATTGCTGTACGACATGCGCCTGCTAAAACTACTTTTTTTGCCATTTTGAAAACCTCCGTTGTTTTATTTTTTGTCAAGTGTGCATACCACTCGACAGTGATACATAGATAATACCATATTTGAAGCTTTAAAGCAACACCATAAACCTTGAATTTATTATCCTTTTTTAGAAAGAATTACAATTATCATTACATAAATAAATGTAATTATCGGCCATCCTAATACCGTAAAGTCAAATAAGAATTTCGGCTTCATATTATCTCCCAGACCAAGAAGAGCAAGATTACAAATTACAAGAGCAACAAGCATTCCAAATGCGAAAACAAGAGCGATTACACCTATTCCTACTATCTTTGATTTTGCAAAAATCTTAATCTCCTCCTGCCTGCTTTTCCAAAAACGAACGTATGTTGCAATCAAAAAAGCAAAAAACAAAAGAAGCCCAAGTATGTAAAACAAGAGATTATAATGATAATTCGAGCCTGCAAACATAAAGCTCGAATAATCTCCTTCGTATTTTCTACCGATAAATTGAATAAGATTTGTAACAACAGAGATAAATACAGCCTTTAGTAAGAACAGACACTCTTGTCCGATAAACCTTAAAAAATCTTTATTATCCGACACACTCTCACCCCTTCATCATTACTTCATCAGTTTAATCTTGATCTTAATGTCACCATCTACAAGCTTCTATTAATTTTAAATACTTTCATTCAAATAATTTACACATCTGAGGTTATGACTACCTCTTCTGCCACATATTTTCTTGCTGTACCGGCACCCGTTGCCACGACAAGCTCAGGATTCTCCATTTTTCTTACTCTTACACCCGTCTTTTCTTCTATAAGTTTATCCATTCCGTAAATTTTACTTCCACCCCCGGATAAGACGATTCCAAATTCGGCAATATCATTTACCAACTCAGGAGGTGTATTTTCAAGTACCTGTCTAACAGCTTCAACTATCGTATTGGCTACTTCTCCTGTAGCTTCTTCAATTTCTGAGGAATGTACGGGAAGCTTGGTCGGAAGACCTTTCATAAGTTCTTTCCCCTTAGCATATCCAACAGCATCCTGCTCTCTGGGATAAACTGCTCCTATCTCAATCTTTAATTGTTCTGCTGACATGTCACCAAGCAAAACTCCATATTTTTTTCTTAAATATTTAATTATGGCATCATCAAAATCCCCACTTGCAACCTTTATGGATTTGCTCGTATTGATTGCTCCCTTTGAAACAACCGCAATATCAGTTGTACCGCCGCCTATATCTACAAACATATGTCCATTAGGTCCATCTATATCCACATTTGTTCCGATGGCTGCCGCAAACGGCTCTTCAAGAACATATACCTTCTTTGCTCCTGTTCGGTAAACAGCATCGCAGGCAGCTTTTTTTTCAACCTGTGTCACACCGCTTGGAACGCATACACAGATTGTAGGCTTACCCCATATTTTTCTCTGTTCTATAGCATTTCTTACATACGCCTTAATCATTCTTTCTGTAAGCGTGTAATCAGATATAACACCCTTAACTATAGGTCTTACAACATCTATTTCCTCTGGTGTTTTTCCTATCATCTTCTTTGCTTTTGAACCCACGGCAATAATTTTCTTTGTCTTAACCTCATAAGCTACTACTGAAGGCTGATTTACTACGATTCCTTTGTCCTTTATGTAAATAACCGTATTACAGGTTCCCAAATCTATTCCTATATCGATATTGACCATATTTACTCATCCTTAAAATATTATTTATACTTCTTTAGTAAAGCTTTTTTACTTTACAAGATATCTTTTCTATAAAGTAAAAAACAGTGCCTTTTTTATAATATATTTATTATAAACATAGGCACTGTTTTTTTCAATTATTATTTAAAATCCGCAGCAAGTAATTTTTTGTCATTACTTCCTTTTGCTTTTTCTCTTTCTTCACACTTAAGCATCGCATCGTCTATAGCCTTTAACATTCTGTCAATATTTCCGGATTCCATAGACATAAGTAAATTCTTGATTGTTCCATCAATATCAGAATCAGCTTTGAAGTCTCTTTGTTCAATATAGCCCTTCGCAATATTGACCATGTCATCATTCTTGATACTGTTTATCTTAATCTGATGTTCAAATTTACCGTTTGATTCCTTTACATCCTTAAGAAGTCTCTTAATCGAATCCTGCTCGCCGGTAAGTATCATAATAATATCATTATTTTCAGGTGCGGTCAGTGTAAGGAGCTCTCTCAATCTGTCTGCCGCTATAAGACCTGAGCTTTCAACTACAAGGCATCCGCCTTTAAGCTTTGTCATTGCATCTGCAAGCTTAACCTTATTTAAAGCAGAAGCCTTAATCTTAGCGATTGTTTTTGCCTTACAAACCCCCATATCGTAAAAGCTTCTTGCAAAATCCTCACCTACACTTGTAAGACCGAATCCGTGTTCACCTAAAAGAAGCATATTTCTTGATGCGCCCTGTGACTTTGATACCTCTTCAAATACTGATACAATCTTATCTCCGAGTACCTCAGCCTTTGTATACTTAACAAGATATGATGCTGCGATAGGAAGTCTGCCTGCATTAAAGGTCTTGATATCAAGCTTAAGTGTATCTGCAGCACTTACAGCTTTCTCAGCTTCAGCAATTTTCTTATTTACTGCTTCAGCTTCCTTAGATATATCTGCAACCTTTTTCTTTGCTTCCTCTTCCTTCTTCTTAGCTTCATCTACAGCTTTCTTATCTGCCTCTTCCTCAGCCTTTCTTGTTTTCTCTGCCTCCGCCTTCTCCTTGATAAACTCATCAAGCTTAACAACAGCAGCAAACTCAGCCTTCTTAATACTGTCTGCATCTACCTTTGCAGCAGCCTCTTCTTCTGACTTAAGCTTCTTTTCAGCTTCTTCAGCAGCCTTTGCTTCTTCTTCTATCTTCTTAGCTGTCTCTTCAACCTTCTTAGCTTCCTCAGCAACCTTATTGTTAGCTTCCTCAACCTTCTTATCAGCCTCAGCTACATTCTTTTCAACATCAGCCTGTGCAGCCTTAGCTGCTTCTAACTGTTTAGCTGCCTCTTCAACCTTTTTCTTAGCATCAGCGACAGCTTTCTTCGCTGCTTCTACACCGGCCTTGGCTGTATCAACACCCTTCTTGGCTTCTTCTTCAGCTTTCTTTGCTGCTTCAAGGCGCTTATCTCTATTTTCCTTTTCTGCTTTTGCTTTAGCTTCAAAATCAGCTCTCTTTTTAGCACGCTCATCCGCCTTTTTCTTTGCAGCTTCCTCTGCTTTTGCTCTGGCTTCTTCCTTAGCCTTATTTAAGCTTTCTTCCTGCTCCTTTGCCTTTGCTTCTTCATCAGCATGCTTCTTTAAATTGTCTTCAAGCTTTTTATTTAAATCAGCAGTATTCTTAGCTGCTGCTTCCTCTGCCTTCTTTGCTTCATTGAGCTTATTTTCAATTTCCGCTGCTTCCTTCTTTGCTTCATCAACAGCCTTTTGTGCTTCTTCCTTAGCCTTACGTCTTGCTTCCTCTTCAGCTTTGCGTCTTGCTTCCTCAGCAGCCTTTTTACGTTCTTCCTCAAGGGCTTTTCTCTTAGCTTCCTCTTCCGCCTTCTTCTTTGCTGCTTCTTCTGCCTTCTTCTTTGCTGCTTCCTCTGCTCTTCTCTTTGCCTGCGCTTCAGCTATACGTCTTTCTCTCTCATCAGCACTTCTTTCGGCTTCTCTTAATTTATTTCTCTGAGCCTCTGCTTTCTTTAAAGCCTCTTCAGCAGCCGAAACCTTCTTTTCGGAAGAACCATCAGCCTTCTTTTTAGCTGCTTCGGCGGCAGCTCTCTTTCTTGCCTCTTCCTCAGCAAGCTTCTTATTGGCAATATCTGTCTTATCCTGCTTCTTTTCAGTTCCTTCATCAGCGGATACATTATCAGCAGTCTTTTTACCATCATTATAATCAGCAAGCTTTGATATTTCAGCTCCTAAAGAGTCTTCTCCATCATCATCCAGATCATACATACTCTTAACATCACCTGAAGGAGCTGCTCTGTTAGGTACAATATTTATAATGTCATCAGGATTAGACTGTTGCTTATCATCCTTCGATGCCTGCCAGCCGCCTCCCTCTAATATTACAGTTGTATCTCCATCTTTAACTATTGATTCATCATTTTCATCAACTGCTCCATCACTAATTATCTTTACGGTATCACTGCCACCAACAAGCTTTTCAGGGCGTAATTTTGCTTTTTCGTCCACCTTAGGCTTATGATTTTCTTCTGCTTTTTTAGAATTATCACCGGAAAGTTTGAGTTTTAATCCAAGACCTCCGCCTTCCTTATCTTTATCTTCTTTCTTTGCTGTAGAACCAGCCAAAGACATACCCGACTTATCATGCTGTATTCCAACACTCATTCCAAGGCTTTCGCCTTCCTCATGTGCAGCCTTATTCTTTTTAGCTTCCTCAGCAGCCTTTGCCTTCTTTGCCTTTGCTTCCTCTGCCTTCTTTGCCTCTTCGGCAGCCTTTGCTTCCTCCGCCTTCTTTGCCTCTTCGGCAGCCTTTGCTTCCTCCGCTTCTAAATCAATACCATGTTCAGCAGCATATTTACGTCTCTTTTTCTCTTCAATCTTTGCCAAGTCTTCTGCTGATAGTGCCTTATATTTAGGCTTATTATCATCTGCCTTATCTCCATCAGGTATATCTACACCTGCTAGCTTGGCAGCTTCCTGCTCTTTTTTTAGTTTAGCAGCCTTAGCAGCTTTTTCCTTTTCGACTTGTGCTCTTACAGCAGCAATCAACGCTTCTCTTTGATCAATAGCCACTATATTTTCCCCCTTTCGGCAACATCTTCTGCCATTTATCTATATTCCTTCATTTTTTTTAAGATATTTTTTTTATCAGCACTTATCCTTAATGAATTTTTTAATTCATCTCTTGAAATTGATGGTGCTTTTTTTTCTACAATATCTTTTTTTATGGTTTTCTCAGGAACATTACCGGCAGAAACTGATACGCTGCCTAAATTAATTCCCAATGAAGCAAGTAGTTGTTCTGTCTCTCTTTGAAGCTGTTCTTCTTTTTCAAGATTTTCGTTTATCTTACTTCTGCTGCCACTTAATATTTCATCAAAATTATTTTCAACCTCAGGAGTATCATTATGATAGTTAGGGAAAAGCGAGGACCTGAATACAGGGAAATCAAGCTTCTTTTCCTTGTTTTCATTCTTTATCTTATCTTTTTCCCTCCTAAAAAGTTCTTTTATTTCCTCCGGAGATTCTTCTTCGTATGTTTCCTCAAATGTCTTAGTTGTGCTTTCGTCTGCGACTTCTTCCTCAACCTCTGGCTCTTTTATAACCTCAGGTTCATATGTTGCTTCTGTCTCAGTCTCTTCCTCAGCCTCGGCTTCTTCCTCAACCTCTGGCTCTTCTATAACCTCAGCTTCATACGTTGCTTCTGCCTCGGTCTCTTCCTCTGCCTCGGCTTCTTCCTCAACCTCTGGCTCTTCTATAAACTCAGGTTCATATGTTGCTTCTGCCTCAGACTCTTCCTCAACCTCTGGCTCTTCTATAACCTCAGCTTCATACGTTGCTTCTTCCTCGGTCTCTTCCTCTGCCTCAGCTTCTTCCTCGACCTTAGGTTCTTCTATAACCTCAGGTTCATATGTTGCTTCTGCCTCGGTCTCATCCTCTGCCTCAGTTCAGGTTCATATGTTGCTTCTGCCTCGGTCTCATCCTCTGCCTCAGTTTCTTCCTCAACCTCTGGCTCTTCTATAACCTCAGGTTCATATGTTGCTTCTTCCTCGGTCTCTTCCTCTGCCTCAGCTTCTTCTATAACCTCAGGTTCATATGATACTTCCGCCTCAGACTCTTCCTCGACCTCAGGCACTTCTATATCCTCAGGTTCATATGTTGCTTCTGCCTCGGTCTCTTCCTCGACCTCAGGCTCTTTTATATCCTCAGGCTCATACGTTGCTTCTTCCTCGGTCTCTTCCATATAACCGAACTCATCTACAGGCTTTGCTGAAAAATCATCAATCTCCGAATCTTCCTCGTCATTATCAAAGGAAATATCTACCTCTTCAAACAATACGCCCGAATTCTTATGTTCCGTTTTTTCTTCATGATATTCATTATTTTCAACTTTTTCTTTTTCAAGCTCTTTTAAATGAAGTTCGTCAATAGTCTCTGACTCAGCCGCAAAATCATCAATATCTGATTCCGATGAAAAATCATCAAATTCTTCATCATCAAAATCTTCATTTAATTCCATCGGTTTAAAAGGTTCATGCATATTTTCTTCCTCGTCCCTGATATTATCTGCACTATCCTCAGTTTCGACCGTTTCATCAATTTTATTATTAATAGCCTCGTCTTTGATTATATCTGTCGGAACTTCAACAATTTCTTCTGTTTTTTTATCTTCCGCTTTCTCGGTAGCTTCTTCTGTTTTTACAGCTTCCACTTTCTCGGTAGCTTCTTCTGTTTTTACAGCTTCCGCTTTCTCGGTAGCTTCTTCTGCATTTACAGCTTCCGCTTTCTCGGTAGCTTCTTCTGCTTTTACAGCTTCTGTTTTTTCATCTTTTACAGTTTTATTACTGTCATCAGATTCCTTACTCTCCAATATCTTATCAGAATCTTCTTTTTTATTTCTTGAAAAAATTCTTTTAAAGAAATTCGATTTTTTTTCTTCTTCGAAATCACCTTCCGGTTTTTTATCTTCTTCCGAATAAGATTCTTTTTTCTCATCCAAAGTGTTATTTATTTCTTCATCCCGGTTTTTTTCCTCATTTGAAGCTTCCTGTGTTATTTCTTCAGACTTTGATTCTTCTGCTTCATCATCGACGAAATCATTATTTCTATTCCTTCTTTTAAAGAACTTTTTAGAGGTTATTTCTTCTTCGTCTATTATTTCAAAATCATCATTAGGATTTATTCTTTCCTCATCCACGGCAAGAATCTTTTTTTCTTCTCTTCTGATTTCTTTTTGAGAAGCATCATCATCTTCAACCGTTTCTTTCTTGAAATCATAGAACTTGCTTACTGCTATGGATTTATCGTCCTTTATGGATTCTATTATCTTGCAATTATCACTATTTTTAAATGTTGCAAAATATTCCTCCACAAGTCCTTTTAATAATTCCTCATCATCCTCATCATCTAAAAGCTTAAGCAAAAGATAAGCCTGAAAGCTCCAATCATAATCCAAATTATCAATATAATAAGGAATAATGTACTTTCTTATATCCTCAATATCTTTTCCTGAATATTTATCATAGAGATAAAGAAGCTGTTTTGTATCTATACTTTCCTCATCAGAATCATGCATATAAATAGTATAATACTTTTCTACAAGCTCCTTATATCCCATCTTAGAATATAAATCCACTAAATCATATATTATTCTTTTAGCTTCAGGTGCAAGTCGGTGCGCCATAACAAGAGTTTTTCTTGCATCAACATACCTTTTTGACCTGATAAATATCTCACCACATAATCTTAAAAACTGCGGATTAAGCGATTTTGATAAATCCTGACTATCAATTATATCCAATGCAAGGCTATACTCTCTTTGATTAGCTAACTCTTTAATTTTGTTTACACTAGCCATGCTAAGACCGGAACCCATAAGTGCCACCTCGTTACATAAACCTTTAAATTTTATTAATGTCCTTCAAAGACCTTCTCAACTTTTTCTATAACAGTATCCTTCATATTGCCTCTTGTTTTCTCGTACTGTAAACCGGATTCCATAATTTCAAGAAGCTCCATTCTGTATTCACTGTCTATATCCTTGATGTATTCCATAAGTACATCCTTTATCTCAATTACATACTCCTTAGTCTGCATCTTTGCAATCATTTCATCAGGATTAAATTTAGATGTACTCTTCATATCCTCCTGCTTACGTGAACAGATTACGCACTCATCTGCGCCTGCCTCATTAACATATCCGCAGTTACAGGTCCAAACCATTCCGTCTGTCCTGTATTTTTCAACCGCATCAATTCCTCTTTTATCCTTAAGAGCAATAAGTCTATGCATCGGCATTGTAACATTTATAGGAAGATCATTACATGCAAATACTCCTCTGCTGGTTACATATTTTGAGATTGTAACCTTAGAATCCTTTATTAAAAGTATATCCTTTGCAGGCAATTTACAATCAATCTCATTTGACTCTATCTGTGTTATATTTCCCTTTTCAAAAACGAAATCCAAATCCTTAAGTAAAAGTTTCTCCTCATAGAGATTAGTCAATTCCACATCAGCTCTTATCGCCTTTATATCGTCCATATTATAATTGTAGAACCAAGCTGATATCTTAACCGCCTTATTAGTTCCGCTCAATATAACCTTTACAGGTCTCGGTACAAGTCTGTTATAATAATTAGTAACATATAAATCCTTTGAAATAACCTGCTCGGCAATATCCTTTTTATGGAGCTTAACTGCCGTTCCGGAAGCTATTGTTCCTACTGAATAGTTTGCGAACTGAGTATAATTAAGCTGAAGACCGATTATAGCATCTGCCCCCTGCTTTTCAGCAACTCTTTTTAATTTTTCCAAAGCAATTCCATTAACCTGTTCCAAATTAGCTGTGAGCTTTTCACTTTCCGAATCAGAAGCCTCTGTAACACCTGCCACAAAGCCTTTTAAGAAGTTTGAACCTAAAACTGTTTCACCACTAACAAATCCCAAATATTCAACAATGTCGTATCCCTCGATATTCGAGCCTGTTGTAACCAATATATTACCCATATGTAAACCTCCCACAAAATATGTAATTTAAAAATCCTCGTAAAATTATAACACATATAAATGCTTTTTTAAAGTATTTTTGTTTATTTTATACAATTAAATTTCTAATGGTTTTTCATTCTCGTATTTATAATAAAAATACTCTATACTGAAATATGTATGTTCCTCACTTTCCTCAATCAGCTTCCAGTTTTCAAGCTTATCAAGATTCGGAAAATATGTGTCAGCCTCATAGCTATAATTTATCTTTGTCACATATGCATATCGACAGTATGGAAGAAGCATTTCGTAGATACTTCCACCACCTATTACAAATATTTCGCGCTCCTTATAATCTTTTAATACCGTGAGTAATTCGTCCTTTGAATTTACTACCTTTGCTCCATCAACCTTATAGCTTTTATTTTTTGAAAGAATTATATTGTCTCTTCCTTTCAAAGGCAGACCATTGGGAAAAGTTGACAGTGTCTTTCTTCCCAGGATGACAACCCCACCCATAGTAATATTTCTGAAAAATTTATGGTCTTCAGGTATGGATACAAGCAATTCTCCTTTATTGCCTATCGCCCAATTATTATCAACAGCTACAATTAAATCCATTTTTTCCTCCACACTTTTTATTTTATCAAACCGCTATCGGTATATCTTTAATCTGCGGTCCCGTAACATAGTCTTCTATAATTATATCTTCCGTTGTGAAATCGTAAAAGTCCTTTATATCAGGGTTCAATGTGAATTTAGGTGCCGGATACGTCGGTCTTTTTATCAATTCCTTAACTATATCTATATGTCTGTCATATATATGCGCATCCGCTATAACGTGTACTAACTCTCCCGGTTCAAAGCCTGTTACCTGAGCAAGCATATATACCAAAACCGCATACTGCACAACATTCCAGTTATTTGCAGCAAGAACATCCTGAGACCGTTGATTCAAAATAGCATTAAGCTTATTGCCGGTAACATTAAATGTTACACTGTATGCACAAGGATAAAGATTCATCTCGTGTAAATCCTGATGAACATACAGATTCGTCATTATTCTTCTGCTATACGGATTATTCTTGAGATCGTAAATAACTCTGTCAACCTGATCCATCATGCCTTCTTTATACATATGCTTAACTCCCATCTGATATCCGTAAGCTTTTCCTATTGAACCGTCAGGATCTGCCCATGCATCCCAAATATGGCTTTTCAAGTCATTTACATTATTTGATTTTTTCTGCCATATCCATAGCATCTCATCTACAGCAGACTTTATATAGGTCTTTCTTAATGTTATGGCAGGAAATTCCTCTGAAAGATCATATCTGTTGACCACTCCAAATCTTTTAATCGTATATGCATATGTTCCGTCCTCCCATTTAGGTCTGACCTTTTCTCCTTCAGTACTGAAACCATTTTCAATAATGTCCGTGCACATTTTAATAAATAAATCATCCGCCTTACTCATATCTTATTCCTTTCTTATTTTATACTATCAGTACAATTAAATTAACCTTTGCAAATTTTCCTAAATATGCTAACATTTACACTATACGGAGGTGAATCAACCATGTTAAATAACAATTTCGGTTTACACCTTAAGGAAATTCGTAACGACCTACATCTTACCCAGCTTGATGTTTCAAAGAAACTCGGCATTTCCAGACAGGCATATAGTAACTACGAACAAGGACTAAGGATACCCGATGCTGATACCTTAGCCGAGTTGTCAGTTATTCTTGACACAAATCTTTTTATGTATTTCATGAAGAAAGCGAGGACAAACATGCAAACTGATGAGTTTTCAGCAACACTACGCTTAGAGCGACAAAAAAAAGGAATTAGTCAAAAAGAAGCTGCCGACTTACTCAATATCGCTCCTTCTTCATATAAAAGTTATGAAAGCGGTCAAAGAATTCCTCGTTTAGAAACTTTGATTGAAATATCAGACTTTTACCAATTAAAGCCTTTAGACCTTATAGGCACTTTGCTTACGCCTCAAAAAGAAAGCATGTCTGCCGAATTCATAAGACTCAACAAGGTTACCCCCGAAAAACTGTCTGCAGAAAATATACAGCTTTTATCAAATTATAATAAACTTAATATTCGTCAAAAAGAAATAGTTAATTCTTTAATCAATACATTTTTATAATTTTACTATAGAATTATAAACTTAACAAGTTAATTTTCTTATTTTAAGTTTTTAGTTTCCGATGCATTTTTCCTTTTTAGGCTTTCCTCCTTACTAAAGACACATCCGCAATAATCCTGCCTGTACAGATTATATTCCTTTGAAAGCTGAATTGACCTGGTATAACCATTCTTTTTCTTAAAATCACTGTAAAGATATGGTACTTGATATTTTTCAGACAATCTCATACCTATTTCATTTAACCATTTGGCATTTTTATGAGGACTTATGGAAAGTGTTGTTGTAAATACATCATAGCATTTTTCCTTTGCAAAACGTGCAGTCTTGTCCATACGAAGTTCATAGCATTTATAGCATCTTTTTCCTCTTTCAGGCTCATTCTCCAGCCCCTTTGAAATTTCAAAAAACATATAAGGCTCATATTCACCTTCAATTATTTTTACATTAGCCGCAAACGGAGCTTCACTTACAAATCGGTTAATCTCATTCACTCTTTTTATGTATTCTTCCTTCTCTGTTATATTGGGATTGTAATAAAAAACCGTTATATCATATTGTTCTTCCAAATATTCCAATACATATGAGCTACAGGGTGCGCAACATGCATGCAGTAAAAGCTTCTTCTTTTCCATATTTTTTTCCTTATTTATTAAAAAAATTTGTTTTATTTTTCATTTTGCAATTGACTTTGTAAATAATATACCATATACTATCTTTAGAATAGAATGCATTATAATATTTAATAATAATTATATTCATTTGTATAATTATTATCAAGTATTAAATCAGTTACTTTCAGGGAGGTAATAATCATGACAGTTGATCAGGCTGTAAAAAAATTCAAGTTAGAGCCGCTTAACGTGTACACTGCTAAAGCGAAGGCTAAGGAGCTTAATGTAGACGAGGTTTTATATATGAATGTGCAGAAAAATAAGTATGCATATGTTGTTAAAGACGGTCCGCGTGGTTATATGTTATATCAGGATGAGAAAAGCTTATATACTAAGATGTATAAAGGTCTTAAAATGACTCCGTTAGAGCCGTAAAATTACATAGTTTATCTTAGACCGGACCTGTCATCTCAGGTCCGGTTTATTTATCTCAAATATACATTCTTCCATCAGCCTTGTGACATATACGCATAGCAGACTTAACAGTGCCCAAAGCATTGTATAATAAAAACATATTTGTCCGTATACATTATATTTCATATCTGAATAATTCCATACTCTCATATCAAAAATTATGTTTACTATTATACCTGTAAACAATTCAAGTGTCGTTATAGTCAGTGCTCCGAAAAACATAATAAGTATTAAAGCCTTAATTATATTTTTTTCTTTTTCAAGAATATAATCTCCTATCATCCCGACAATCAAAAAGCATGTTCCGCCACATAATATCATTGAATAATGCGAATAATTTCTAAATGCTATCTCCAGATAAAAATAAAACAAACCTCCTGTTATCCATAAAACAAGCATATTTATATATTTTACAACCGCTAATCTTATATTTGATTTTTTAATTATGTTCATATTATATATCCAACTCCATTTATACTATTATTTTATTGCCGTTTTCTATTTTTATTCACTCAAAAAAAATACCTCATATCAGCTTTTTCTGATATGAGGTATTTTTTAATATTCAAGCTTATTTTTATAAGTCGATTTTATATAATCCTTATTTTTATCATTTAATTCAAGTATTACTGCCAAGTCCCTGCCATTATCGTTTTTTATAAAAGCAAAGCAATCTGCTCTCCCTTGTTCTTCTTTTGAGGAAAAATCCTTTACTGTCATTTTGTCATTTATATCCAGCTCATTTTGAAATTTTTCCGAATTATACGGAAGAATTCTTTTTATATCTCCCTCATGAATTTCACATACATTTTTTCTGGATGATTTTGCTATTATCTTTGCAACCTCAAAATCTCCATTTGTAAAAATATATTCATATTCAAATGACATACCAAGCTTTGCAAAATAAATGCCTATTCCACCCAAAATAATCAGCATAGCACCTGTACTAAAGCTTATAAATAATAAGGTAAAAACACCAAATGCAGTAAAAATAATCGCTCCCGTAAAAAGCAAAAGCTGCTTTGCTCCCGGTTTTGAATTAACTATCTGCTCTGTATAATTATCCATTTTATAACCTGACCTTAATCATTTTGAAAGGACTCATCTATAGCCTTTGCAGCCTTCTTTCCTGCACCCATCGCAAGAATAACCGTTGCTGCACCCGTAACGGCATCTCCTCCGGCATAGACATTCTTTCTTGTGCTCTCATTAGTTTCTTCATTTACAATAATTCCGCCCCACTTCTCGGTCTCAAGTCCTTCAGTAGTCTGTCTTATAAGCGGATTAGGTGACTGACCTATAGCAATAACAACTGTTTCAACATCTATAACATAATTAGAACCTTCAATAGGCTCAGGTCTTCTTCTTCCGGATGCATCCGGTTCACCAAGCTGCTGCTTAATTACCTCAATGCCCTTAACCCATCCATCTTCACCTATTATCTTTGCAGGATTATTCAAAAGCTTAAAGATAACTCCCTCTTCCTTAGCATGCTCAACCTCTTCAGCTCTTGCAGGGATCTCCTCTTCGCTTCTTCTATAAATTATGTAAACATTTTCAGCCCCGAGTCTCTTTGCAGTTCTTGCAGCATCCATAGCCACATTACCTGCTCCAACAACAGCAACGTTCTTACCAACCTTAACAGGAGTCGGTACCTCACCCTTCTTATAGCCCTTCATAAGATTAACTCTTGTAAGAAATTCATTTGCAGAGTAAACCCCGAGAAGATTTTCTCCCGGTATCCTTAAGAAATTCGGAAGTCCTGCACCTGTTCCGAGGAATACTGCCTTAAAGCCCTTTTCAAATAACTCGTCAACCGTAATCGAACGTCCGACAACCACATTCGTTTCTATGGTTACACCAAGGTCTGTAACATTTTCAAGCTCCTTTGCCACAAGCGACTTCGGAAGTCTGAATTCCGGAATACCATAGCTTAAAACTCCACCTGCCTTATGCAAAGCCTCAAATATGGTTACATCATAGCCTTTTTTTGCAAGCTCACCTGCACAGGTAATTCCGGCAGGACCTGAACCTACCACTGCAACCCTTATTCCGTTTTTCTTTATATCCGGATTTGACTTAATTCCCTGTGCCATATGGTAATCAGCAACAAACCTCTCTAAACGACCGATAGATACAGATTCGCCCTTTATTCCTCTTACACACTTTCCTTCACACTGATTTTCCTGAGGACATACACGTCCACAAATTGCAGGAAGTGCATTTTCACTGGTTATTACTTCATAAGCCTTGTCAAAATCTCCTGCAACAACAGCTTCTATAAATTCCGGAATAGGAACATTTACAGGGCAGCCACTTACACACGGCTTATGCTTACAATTAAGACATCTGGTTGCTTCCTCTATAGCCATCTCTTTTGTATAGCCTGTTGCAACCTCTTCAAAGTTTTTATTTCTTACATCAGGCTCCTGCTCAGGCATTGGAACCTTGGTCATACTCATATTTGGCATATTCCTATTCTCCTATCTTCATCATACATTCGTGTTCTTCTTCTTTAAAGAAAGCTTGTCTTTTTATACATTCATCGAAATCCACTAAAAAGCCGTCAAAATCCGGTCCATCGACACAAGCAAATTTTGTTTCTCCACCAACTGTCACTCTGCATCCGCCACACATACCTGTTCCGTCAATCATGATAGGATTTAACGAAACTGCTGTCGGAAGATTCATCTCCTTTGTTGCAAGAACAACAAACTTCATCATAATAAGAGGACCTATCGCTATAGCGTGGTCATATTTTTCTCCATTCGCAACAAGTTCCTTTAATTTATCAACTCCAAAGCCTTTATCACCAAGTGAGCCGTCATCTGTCATTATGTAGACATTGTCGCAAAATTCTCTGAATTTATCGGCAAATATTACATATTCGGCAGAACGTCCTCCTATTATAACATCGACCTTAACACCCATCTCGGCAAGCTTTCTGAGCTGTGGATACAATGGAGCTGCTCCCAATCCTCCGGCCACACCCACTACTCTTTCCCACTTTTCATCAAGCGGAGCCGGCTGGCCTAAAGGACCTACAAAATCATCAAAGTAATCTCCTTCTTCAAGTTTACCCATAAGCTTTGTAGAATAACCTATCATCTGAATAACGACTGTAACCGTATTTTTTTCTCTGTCAAAATCAGCTATGGTAAGCGGAATTCTTTCTCCATCCTCTCCCATTCTTACAATTACAAACTGACCCGCCTCACATCTTGCAGATACATAAGGTGCTTCAACCTCTAACAGAATAACATCACGGTTCAATACTTCTTTTTTTACAATCTTATACACAAAAGCATCCTCCATTCAAAAATATTGCCTTAATTAATATCTATTATCTGCATAAACCCATATGCAGACTCACTATTTGGCATTATATCATAAGTAAACAAAAATAAAAACCTTAAATTGAAATAAATTATCATTTAATAATTTTCCCTACTTCAAGGTTTTTACTTTCTTTGTAAATAATTATACTTTAATATAAGAATTCTTCTTACACTTTCATCTATTCTCTTTTCGGATATCTCATTTTTTTCTACTGCTTCTTCAAGTGTTGTAACAGCGAGAGAAAAATCCTCAGGCATAAGTAAAATATCCGCTCCCGCCAAAACCGAGAGCTTAGCCGCTTCATCACTTGTAAAATATCCGGTTATCGCTCCCATACTAAGTGAATCCGTTATAACAACGCCGTTATATCCCAGCTTGTTCCTTAATTCTCCCGTAATGACTTTATAATTTAGTGAAGCAGGGAGCTCATCCGCTTCAGATGTAATATCTTCATCAGATAAATAAAGATGTCCTATCATAACCATCCCTGCACCTGCATCTATTCCCGACAAAAAAGGGAGATATTCCTGATTGGCAAGTTCCGATAATGATTTATTCAGATATACAGCTTTATTATGACTATCTCCGGCAGTATCACCATGACCCGGAAAATGCTTCAGGCAGCATATCACACCACCGTCATTAAACCCCTTTACAGCCGAAGCGATAAGTCTTGCCCCTTCTTCGTAATTATCGCTGTAAGCTCTTTTTCCTATCACGGAATTTGAGGTGTTTGACCAAATGTCCGCAACAGGGGCAAAATCAAGATTAAATCCGAGCTCTGATATATCCTCGGCAATTACATAAGCATTATAATAAGCCTTACCTTCTCCATCCTCACGATAATCATACATAGGACTAAAGCTCGTTGTTCCCAGCATTTTTGCACATCTTGAAACCTTTCCGCCTTCCTCATCAACACATGTAAAAAAAGGTATATCATTATATTCTTCTGCATATTGTTTAACTGTTGCAAGCATATCATATGTCTGCTCTTTATTATTTAAATTCTGTGCAAAAAATATATATCCGCAAACCGGATAATCCGACAAAGCTTTCTTTTGCTTTTCATCAATATACGTTACAACATTATATCCGCTTGCAGCTTCAGGTGTAACAATAAACATCTGACATATTTTTTCATGCAGGCTCATACCTGCAAGCATTTCGTCAGCATAAGTAATTGCCGGATCAATATCAGATTCCAAAACTGTTTCTGCCTCTTCCTCCGAATCAGACATATTTTGCGTTTGTTCCGTCAAATCAGAAGTATCCTGACTCGTCAATGAAGTTGTCTCTTTTACGAATTCATCCGAAACAATATCACCTTTATATTGAATATCTTTATTATTATTCTTTTTTAAGCTTAATCCGATAAAAACTGCCAATGGTATTATAACAACCAAAAGCAAAGCAGTAACAATAAATTTTTTAACTTTACTTTTATTATCAGATTTCATCAATTCTTGCGTTAAACCTCTTAATTATTTTTATTTCTTATCGGACATCCACCGCATCCGCCACACCGAAAGTCTGCAAAAGCATTTACTTCACTACTAATTCTATAATCAAAATTATTAACTGTTTCAAGAAGGCATACAGCCTGTGCACTTATGCCAAGTCCTTCTCCCGTAAAACCGAGTTTTTCTTCTGTTGTTGCCTTAATATTAACCTGACTAATATCAACAGAAAGTGCATCTGCTATATTTTTTCTCATATCATCAATATACGGTCTAAGCTTTGGTGCCTGTGCTATTATAGTCGCATCAATATTGCCAATTAGCATATTTTCCTTATCTATCATGCGTGCTACTTCTTTTAAAAGCATAATGCTGTCAGCACCCTTATATTTTTCATCCGTATCAGGAAAATGTTTTCCTATATCGCCAAGAGCCGCTGCACCTAAAATTGCATCCATAATAGCATGAAGCAATACATCGGCATCGGAATGACCAAGCAAGCCTTTTTCATAGGGTATATCAACTCCTCCAATTATCAGCTTTCTACCTTCTACCAATCTGTGAACATCATAGCCTGTACCTATTCTCATTTTTAAGCTCCAATCTTTCAAAAGTAAAAAAATCACTTTCAAAAAAGTGATTTTTCAGTAGCGGGAGGGGGATTTGAACCCTCGACACCATGGGTATGAACCATGTGCTCTAGCCAACTGAGCTATCCCGCCATATTAAGTTAAGTTGAGTAGACTAATCCTACCCATAGCATCGCTCGCATCCGGCTTAAACAAAAAAGCCCATACACGAACATATGCATTAAAATGGGACCTACAGGGCTCGAACCTGTGACCCTCTGCTTGTAAGGCAGATGCTCTCCCAGCTGAGCTAAGATCCCATGTGCTTTCAAACACCTTAGTTAGTATAAAGGTCTTTACCGGAAATGTCAAGTATAATTTTACTTTTTCTATCAAATTTATGAATTACTCCTTCATCTTCTTTAATTCAGAATATGCAAGCGGAACTGAAATTATAAGAGATAGTACATCCGCACATGATTGTGTTATCTCAACTCCGAGAAGACCAAAGGCTTTCGGAAGTATAAGTATCAGTGGAATAAAAAATATACCGTTACGTGCCGAAGCGGTAACCGAGGCCTTAAAGCCCTTTCCAATGGACTGAAGCATCATGTTGGTTATAATTGTTGTCGCATTTAAAAAAAGCACTGCCGCCTGACATCTAAGTGCCACCTTACCTACCGCTATAACATCGGGATCATCTCTGAACCAACCTACAATCTGAGGGGCAAACACGAAGCAAAGTGCACCTACCGCAAATAAAAATATTGTCCCATACTTTACACAAAAGAAATATCCCTCTCTTACACGTTTTTTTAAATTAGCTCCATAATTAAAGGAGCAAACCGGCTGATAACCCTGACCAAAACCGATGAGTGCCGAGGATACAAGCATCATAACTCTTGTAACAACCGACATACCTGCAATCGCAGCATCATTTCCCAAGTCACCGGCTGCATGATTTAAAAGCATGGTCGCAACAGCAGCAAGTCCCTGTCTGAAAAGTGAAGGAATGCCACCATTTAGTATCTCATATAAATAATGCCCGTTTATGTGAATATTATGTATGGCAAGTCTTATATTTTCTCCTCTTCTGCTTCCGATAAGTAAAACTATAAAACTCGCTATCTGTCCGGACACAGTGGCTATGGCTGCACCCTTTACCTTCATATCAAGGGTAAGGATAAGAAGCGGATCAAGTACGATATTTATAACAGCACCACACATAAGACCTATCATAGCAAACATAGCACTGCCTTGGAATCTTAACTGATTATTGATAACAAACTGTCCCATCATAAAAGGTGCACCAAGCATTATAATTCTCATATAGCTTAAAGTGTCCTCCATGGTTGAATCGGTTGCACCGATAACCTTTGCTATATATGGTGACAAAGCTATACCAACTGCCGCAACTATCACTCCGATAATAAGAGAAAGAGCGAAGCCTGTGGAAGCCATATTATTTGCCTCGTCCTTTTTGCCTGCGCCCAGCATACGAGACAGATAATTACCCGAACCGTGTCCGCAGAAAAATCCGGACGCCTGAATTATAGCCATAACAGGAAATACAAGTCCAACCGCAGCCGTTGCCTGAGTGGAAATCTTACCCACAAAAAATGTATCAGCGGTATTATATATACCTGTTACAAGCATACTTATTATAGTCGGAACCGCAAGCGTAGTTATAAGCTTCGGTACCGGCGTTGTAGTCAAATATTCAAATCTGTCCTGAGTTTTTTTCATAATGTCATTCCGTTTCCGATTATTTATAGTTTGATAAATTGTTTTATTTTCTTCTTTCTATACCCTTATCTTTATAATATTTATCTTTTTCTAAATACATATCGGCATCCGCAATATGTTCAAGCTCATCCACTGTAGAATTTTTATTATCCGAAACCGCAGCATAACCAACGGACAAAGTAAGCTCATCCGTATAAACTCCGTGCCAATTATCTGCCTTGTTTTTAATCTCATCACGTATTTTTTCCGGATTTTCCGTAAATAAAACAGCCATGAATTCATCGCCGCCGGTTCTGTAGACTTTACCGTTATTACCGACTGCAAGTGTGAGGCAGTTGGCAGCCCCCTTAATAAGCTCATCTCCTGCAGCATGTCCCTTTGTGTCATTTACTTTTTTTAATCCGTTTACATCCACTGAAAACATAACAAAATCATCTGCCAAAGGACCTTGCCTGAATTTCTCCAAATCCTCTTCATAGCACCTTCTGTTGAACAATCTCGTCATTTCATCAGTCAGTGATATTCTGATAAGATGTTCCTCACGCCTTTTTTCTTCGTCAACATTTCTTGTCGTATAAATCACTCTGTTGGGTATACCGTCAATTGTCGAATCAACCGTTATATATTGAGCTCTAAACCATCCGTCAACAGCATCAATAAAATCCGCACTTATTATCTTCTTTTGAGACAAACGGGCTCGTACTGTTTTAATATTCGTAAACTTCTTAAAATCTTCCAACTGATCCGGCATAACATGCTCACTTAAAGACTGATTCATAATTGTTTGCGATTGAGTTTCCATATCAATGCCCTGTTTTTTCTGATCTGAATTTCTAAGTGACATTTCGGTATTGTCAACAAAATCAACAAGATTAACATTATCATAAATTTCTGACATAGAATCTAAAATGTCCATTTTTTCTTTCATTGCCGCTTCATGCTTTTTAATCGTATCATACTGACTGAAAAGACCTTTGAAATAATCAGATGTAAGTCTGACTATCACGAATGTTGCAGCTATCAAAATAAAAGTTTCTATGGTAAATCCGCCGATTATATCTTTGAAATAATCCAGTGGTTCTTCATAATACGAACTCATCGAAGCATAATATGGTGCTGTTATCCAGACTGAAGCAAACATCAAAACATAATTTAAGGTTACCGAATAAATATATATAACTTTATTGGCAAACAAAAGGCTTAATACAGGAACCAGAAACCATGTAAGATAAATATTAACATGCGAATAATTCATATATACCAATAAGGCATCAAGAGCAGTAAGGGCAAACATACCCGTTAAAATCGATTTTGGATTTTTTCTTAACATAATAAAATGAATCAGTGCCAAAGCAAAAACAAACACAGAAATATTAAAGCAGGTTCCGTAACTGATATTTTTATAAAACCCGATTTTTATTCCAAAAGCAATTGCAGGCCCCGTTATAATAAAGAACCATAATGCTATATTCAGATATTTATTGACTTTTTTTGTATTTTGAATTAAAAAATCATCATATTCTTTAGAATTCGACTCTTCCATTTTACATATCCGCCTTTCAAAAAATGTTATATAATCCTGTTCGCTAAACCAAATAAAATTATACCATAATTTGATATTTTTACCAACTAAAAATGCCAAGGGCTTTTGCCCTTGACCTCTTTTATAGTGCGGATAACAGGAGTTGAACCTGCACGGGTGTTCCCACCAGAACCTAAATCTGGCGCGTCTGCCAATTCCGCCATATCCGCATAATCAAAAGGTTTCAGGATTTATTCCTGAAACCCTTATATTTTTTTAGTGAGCCACGGGGGAATCGAACCCCCGACAACTTGATTAAAAGTCAAGTGCTCTACCGACTGAGCTAGTGGCCCATATATATTTGTAACTAGCTGGGCTAGTTGGATTCGAACCAACGAATGCAGGAGTCAAAGTCCTGTGCCTTACCGCTTGGCGATAGCCCAATATGCATAATCGGGATATCCCGAGAGGATATATAAGTAAATATACTTATATATAGGGTGGATAGAGGGACTCGAACCCTCGGCCTCCAGAGCCACAATCTGGCGCGCTAGCCAACTGCGCCATACCCACCATAACTTTATTACCCAAAAGGTATAACCTAATGATGTAAAAAGAAAAATGTGCCCGAAGGGATTCGAACCCCCGACCCACGGCTTAGAAGGCCGTTGCTCTATCCAGCTGAGCTACGGACACATTTGATTTTCACAATATGTAATTTGCGAAAATAAAGAGCGGGTGATGGGAATCGAACCCACGTATCTAGCTTGGAAGGCTAGTGTTCTACCATTGAACTACACCCGCATGTTTTATATGCATATAAGTGTTTTTAGTCGGGGTGACAGGATTCGAACCTGCGACCTCCTGATCCCAAATCAGGCGCTCTAGCCAAGCTGAGCCACACCCCGATGGAATCTTTATGCTAAACGATTTTATGTATCCCATCGCTTGACGCAAGACATATTATATTATAACCATCCTTTATTGTCAACATTTTTTTTAAAATAATTTAATATTTTTAAGCCTGCGATTATACTATTACAAAATGACTAAAAGAACAAGCAGGAAGACATTTTTGATATCTCCCTGCAATAATAATTGTTATTAAATTATAATCGACCAAAGCTACTCTTCAGTATCTTCCTTTGCTTCGTCAGCAGAAGCCTCATCCTCTTCATCGTCATCAAAGAAGCTGTCATCAAAATCATCATCAAAATCATCAAAATCATCAAGATAATCCGGTGTAAGATACTTGTAAACAGCTACACAGATACCAACTATAATTGTAATAATACCTACTATAATTGCAACTGCCAAAAACGCATTCTTAGCTTCTTCTACACAATCATCCTTCTGCACAACCTTAATCTCATCACAATTTCTGCACATAACAATAATACCTCTCTTTCATCATATAATTTTTATCTTTGTCCAAACAAAGAACCATGCACACATTATAACATATTTTATTTTTGATTTCCACTTAAATATAATATTTTTATTATTATTTAAATAAAAGCATAAACTATACCATTAAACTGATTATTAAAGCTTTTTCATCTTGACAAGTGAAGCAAACATCCTCTTTTCTCCAACCCGTTCAAAATCAACGGTTATCTCCCGGTCGCTTCCTGCCGGAACAACTGAAGTAACGATTCCGGTACCGAATTTTATATGCCTTACCTTATCTCCTACCGAGTATTCGGATGATACATTATTTCCCATAGGAAATGCTTTTCCGAATCCGGGATTTGCAGAGGGATTTGCGCCATAACTTTTCTTTGCGTATGGATTATTTTTACCATAATCCATCTGATTGGTTTTCGGTCTTCCAAAGCCTATATTGGAAATAGGCTTTTTAACAACGCTTTGATTAAACCCTATGCTGTAAGGATTGTCTTTAAAAACACTATTACCTTCTGATATATTACCGTTTTTTTCTATATAATCATCCGGTATTTCTTTAATAAATCTTGATATATCTGAGTAACATGTAGTGCCCCTTATCATTCTTTGTGCCGCCGCAGAAAGATAAAGCTTTTCCTTAGCTCTTGTTATTCCAACATAGCATAATCTTCTTTCCTCCTCGACTGCATCCGGATCATCTGAATCCATCGACATCTGGCTCGGAAAAAGGCCTTCTTCCAATCCACCTATAAATACATAAGGAAATTCCAGTCCTTTTGCACTATGAAGTGTCATAAGTGTTACCTTTTCACTATCCTCGTCACCCTCATCAACATCAGCTACTAAGGATATATCCTCCAAAAGCTCCGTAAGATTTGGATATTCTGTTTCTTCTTCATATTTTACAATTTTATTTTTTAATTCCTCAATATTTTCTATTCTTGCCTTTGCCTCATCGGTTCCCTCAGACACAAGCTCGTCAAGATATCCGGTTTTTTCTAAAAGTGCATCATATACCTCACTCAAAAAAACCCCCTCTTCATCAAGCATACTTTTTAATTCCTCTATGAGCGAAGCAAACCTTTTTATTTTATCTGCTGCCCTTGACATTCCCGGAACCTCATCTATATCAATCACAGCATCATAAAAGTTAATTCCGTTATCTATTGCAAAATCATTTATTTTGTTTATGGTAGTATCACCTATACCACGCTTCGGAACATTTATAATTCTCTTTACGGCAGTATCATCACTTGGATTTACAAGAAGCTTCAGATAGCTTACCATATCACGAATTTCTTTACGTGAATAAAAGTTTGTACCGCCATAAAGTTTATACGGAATATTTTCATATATAAGCTTTTCTTCAAATACACGTGACTGATTATTTGTTCTGTAAAGTATAGCAATATCGTCAAAGGAAACTCCCTGTCTGTTCAGTGAACGGATTTTCAATGCTACCTTTTCCGCTTCATCATACTCATTATTATATCTTGTAAATGTAACCTTTTCTCCTTCATCATTTGCAGTCCAAAGCGTCTTGTCCTTTCTTCCTTCATTATTGGATATAACACCGTTGGCTGCATTAAGAATATTAGAGGTTGAACGATAGTTTTGCTCAAGCTTTACAACCTTAGCGTCAGGATATGTATCTTCAAAATTAAGAATATTATATATATTTGCTCCTCTAAACTTGTATATGCTTTGATCATCATCCCCCACAACACACAGATTTCTGTATTTTGCTGCAAGCTGTTTAACCAAAACAAACTGGGAATGATTTGTATCCTGATACTCATCCACCATTATATATTTAAATCTCTCCTGATATTCAGCAAGAGCATCAGGATTAGTTTCAAACAAAAAAATAGTCTGATAAATCAGGTCATCAAAATCAAGAGCATTATTGCTCTTTAACCTTTTTTGATACTCCCTGTATATTCCGGCAATCTGCTGGTCACGAAAGCTTGCCGCATGAGCCTTTTCATAATCATCCGGAGACATGTAATCCTCTTTGGCCTTTGAAACGACTGCAAGCATGGCTCTTTCAGGATATAGCTTTGGGTCAAGATTAAGGTGTTTTATAACCTCTTTCATAACAACCTTTTGTTCATCCGTATCATAAATTGTAAAATCTCTCGTTCCTCCGATTTTATCAATATGCTTTCTCAGTATCCTTACACACATTGAATGAAAGGTGCTAACCCATATACTTTCCGATCCAAAACCAACAAGATTATCCACTCTTTCTCGCATCTCATTGGCTGCCTTATTGGTAAAGGTTATAGCAAGAATATTATATGGATTTACTCCCTTCTCATCTATAAGATAAGCTATTCTGTGTGTTATAACTCGTGTTTTTCCGCTTCCCGCTCCTGCAAGTATAAGAAGCGGACCATCGGTATAGCAGCAGGCTTCCAACTGCTTGTCATTTAATCCCTTCAACCTTTTCCTCCTGTTTTCATAACGAAAAAATCGGGTTGGTAAATCACTAACCCGACTTATGATTCACTAACTTTTCTATGAATATTTTGCAATTATTTCTTCATTTGATTTCATTGCATCCTCTTCCATCTTCTTGCGATAGTCAATAAGCTTTGTCTTTAACTCATCATGCTTAACAGCCATTATCTCAAGTGCAAGATAAGCCGCATTTTTACCTCCGTTAATCGCAACAGTTGCAACAGGAATTCCCGAAGGCATCTGAACTATGGAATATAGTGCATCTGTACCATCAAGCACCGAGCCGGAAAGAGGTACTCCGATTACAGGAAGTACTGTCATGCTTGCTACCACTCCCGGAAGTGCCGCTGCCATACCTGCTGCAGCTATTATTACCTCGGTTCCGTTTGAATTTGCTTCCTCAATAAATGCCGAAAGTCCGGCATGCGCCCTGTGTGCCGAAAGACATCTTACATCCACGGTTACTCCGTATTTCTTCAATATATCAACCGCAGGCTCAATCTTACCCATATCACTAGTCGAGCCCATAATAACTGCTACTCTCATAATACTACTCCTAACTTATTTTTATTCTACTTCATTTTTACATAAGAAAGCTTCGGTAATCTTAATTCTCCACTCACTTATGATCAAATATTGTTCATTGTTACATCATCTGTCCGTTATTTCTTGCATCCACCGATTGAACAACGCCTGCAAAGTTACTTTTAACCGCATTGGCAACCTGGTCAGAATAACCAAAAATAATTCCCGGCTTTGAAGGAGCAAGTATCTGCTGAAGCTCCATAATAGCGGCATCACATGGACGTTTTTTTGAAAATCCTCCCGTTGTTGCCAGACCCAGATTATGAGAATCGCCATCTCTTGTAACTGCCAAAAGGTTATGCTGCTTGCTGTATGGTATGAAATTCATACGCATGGTTGTTACGCTTCCGTATACCCAGATAAGATTTCTTGTAGGTATAACAAATAATGCATGGTTGCTCATATAAAGAATTGCGGTTGGTGTAACATACGCATTCATAATTTTTCTTGCATAAGGTACCTGCTGCTCGAGACTTACAACCTCCTCCTGAGTTATAGTTCTCCAGCTTTCCTCAGATCTTTCCAAAAGCTTTTTATTGAGTGCAGCTTTTCTTACTCCACCAAGACTGTTGGCAAGATTAGTTAAATTAGGATAATTTGACAAATCTATCATTGTTTTCTCCTCACCTTATATATTATAGATTTATTCAGAAACATTTATATTAATCGTTATTGCCTGATTTGAAGTAGTTGTGTATATTGTCATAGAAGTCGAACCCGCTTGGACTGCATGAAGCTTATAAGCCTTTATACTGCTGTTTCCGTCATACGCATCCGATATTCCTTCTGCCCATGCAATATCTGAATTATCCTGCTCAAAATATAAACCGTCATCCGGATTTTTAACATATATTGTAAACTCAACCTCATCTCCAACCTTAAGATTAAAGCTATTGTCACTGACAATAAAATCCTGATATCCCAAAGGTGCACAGTATGTATTTATATAATTAAAAATATTGGTCAACTCTTCTGTCTGTGTCTGATAATAGCTAAGCTGCTCATCCAGACCGGCAATCTCAGAATCCTTATCTGCTAACTGAGTTTCAAAATCAGCCTTTTCATCTTCCAAATCAGCAGCATTTCCTCTGTATACTTCCAATTCATCCGATAATTGTTTTTTCTCGTCCTCAAGGCTGTTAATCTTACCATTAAAATGTAAAAATCCCCAAACTCCGGTTCCTATAAGACCTGCAATCAAAATAAGAGAAATTATAGTATATGCATGTGAACCTCCGCCTGATTTTTTTTCAGTATTTTTAACCTTCTGATTTTTGGCTTGCTTATTATTTTGCAAAGGTGGCATCTGCTGTGGTGGCATACCATTTGTCTGCGGTGCCATCTGTGGCGGAAGCTGATTCTGTGGTGGTATCTGTCCCTGTGGCTTTATGCCCTTTGTCTGTGGTGACATCTGAGGCGGCATCTGTCCCTGTGGCGGAAGCTGATTCATAAGCTGAGCCTTATTTTGCTGAATCTGCTTTGTTGCTCTTTCCTTAGAGTCCTGAAAATCCTTCTTCATATCTGAAGTAAGCTTCTCAGTATTGTCACTAAATGACTCCCCTAACATATCCGCCGTCAAAACTGTGGTACTTTCTTCACTACTATCATTTGTTTGATTAAAATCGTCCATTTTGTCCTCCATTGATTATCTTTAAATATATTTAATATTAAATTAACAAACTAAATCAATCCATCTTACGTCCCTTATCTCTTAGTCCCGCCATGGCTCTTTGCATCATAAGCTCAGCCTCGAGATATTCTTCTACACTTTTCTTTTGAAGTTTTGCTTCGATAAGCTCCTCTTCCTTTTCCCTGGCACGGTTTGCCTCTACCTCATCCGGTCTTTCGGCATGATTAATGAGGATTAATACATCGTTATTTTCAACCCTCATCATACCCTCGGAAACGATAACATATTCTACTGTGCCATCCGGCAAAGTAAAGTGCATATTTCCCGGAACTATAGCTATAACGACATTTCTGTGGTTAGCCAATACACCATACTCTCCGTCTATCGCAGGTACAACTACCGAAGTAAGCTCCCCTTCAAAAAACGGACTGTCTGCCTCATATATTCTTGCTTTAAATGTATGTTCCACTAAAACATCACCTCTTTACAGCCTTTTTAACAACTAAAGTTTCTTTGCCTTTTCAACCGCATCCTCAATGGTTCCGACATTGTAAAATGCAGCTTCAGGTAAATCATCATATTTACCGCTCAATATCTCACTAAAGCCTCTTATGGTATCGGCAAGCGGTACGTATACACCCGGATTACCGGTAAACTTCTCTGCCACATACATAGGCTGTGACAGGAAACGAATCATCTTTCTGGCACGGTTTACGATTTGCTTATCGGCATCCGAAAGCTCATCCATACCGAGTATGGCGATTATATCCTGAAGCTCATTATACTTCTGGAGATATTCCTGTACGGTACGTGCCACGCGGTAATGCTCCTCTCCAACTATATCAGCCTCAAGTATACGTGAGGTTGATTCAAGAGGATCAACAGCAGGATATATACCCTGCTCGGCAATCTTTCTGCTAAGAACCGTAGTTGCATCAAGATGAGAAAATGTAGTGGCAGGTGCAGGGTCGGTCAAATCATCCGCAGGAACATATACCGCCTGAACGGAGGTTACAGAGCCCTTTCCCGTAGAAGTGATTCTCTCCTGCAAATCACCCATTTCCTGTGCAAGCGTCGGCTGATAACCAACGGCTGAAGGCATACGTCCGAGAAGTGTGGAAACCTCTGAACCTGCCTGTACAAATCTGAATATATTATCTATGAAAAGCAATACGTCTTTATTTTCCACGTCACGGAAATATTCTGCCATAGTAAGTCCCGAAAGAGCAACTCTCATTCTTACTCCAGGAGATTCGTTCATCTGACCGAATACCATCGCCGTCTTATCTATGGTTCCGCTTTCCTTCATCTCACTCCAAAGGTCATTACCCTCACGGCTTCTCTCTCCTACACCGGTAAAGATTGAGTAACCGCCATGCTCCATGGCAACGTTATGGATAAGCTCCTGAATAAGTACCGTCTTACCTACACCGGCACCTCCGAAAAGACCTATCTTACCACCCTTGGCATATGGCTCAAGCAAATCTACGACCTTTATACCGGTTTCAAGAATCTCAATGCTTGTGCTCTGCTCTGAAAATGCAGGCGGCTTTCTGTGTATATTCCATCTTTCGGCATCCTCCGGTATGGCATCTCCCCCGTCAATCGGATCACCGAGTACATTAAACATACGTCCGATAGTCGGAGCACCGACAGGTACGGATATACCGGTTCCCGTTGCGGTAACCTCCATATCTCTTGCTATTCCTTCACTCTGTGAAAGAATTATACATCTAACCTCATTATCACCAAGGAGCTGTGCAACCTCCATGGTCTTTCTTTCTCCATCTACCTCTACTGTAAGCGCCTCTCTTAATTTGGGCGGATTACCGTTATCAAAGCGGACATCTATAACAGGTCCGGATACCTGCACTATTCTTCCTTTATTCATTTAATCTCCGCCTCCCTTTGTCTTTTTTTCTTCTGTGCCTTCGCACCTGCCGCAACCTCAGTTATCTCCTGGGTTATCGCAGCCTGTCTGACACGATTGTATTCCATCGAAAGCTCTCCGAGCAGGTTTTCGGCATTGTCATTTGCCGAGCTCATAGCTGCCATTCTGGCATTTTGTTCACTGCAAAAGCTGTCAACCAATGCTCCGTACAAATACCCTGCCACATAGCTTGGGACTATGCTGTCAAGCACGCTTTCCGCCGACGGATAAAACTCATAATCCTCTCCCTTATCCAAAGGATCATGATTGAATCGGCTTTCTGCCTTCGGTCTTCCGCCGAAGTCTGCCCTGTCAAACGGCAGAAGCTTTTCAACAACCACCTCAGAGTCAACACTGCTTTTTAAATTACTGTATATAATTCTTATCTCATCGACATTTCCGAGCCTATACTCCATAAGAAGTATATTGGCAATCTCCCTTGCCCTTCTAAAGGTAGGATTTTGTGCTGTATATATAAAGGTTTTTTCAATCGGAATCTTATGCCTTTTAAAATGCTGTCTTCCGTATTCACCCACGACATAAAGCTTTACATTTTTATGTCTGCGCATCTCCTCATCCGCAGCAAGGATAATGTTATGATTATATGCACCTGCCAGTCCCTTATCCGCTGTAATCACAAGATAAGCGTAATTTTCAGCAGGCTTTCTTCCTGTTTCAGGATAAAAATACATACTTTTAACATCGGATTTTGTTTCAAATATCCTCTTTATCTCGCGTTCGGCAATATCAAAGTAAGGCCTTGCCGCATCAAGCTCAAGCTTCGCCTTTCTCATCTTTGTCGAAGCTATAAGATACATGGCATTGGTAATCTTCTTTGTATTCTTAACGCTCGTAATTCGGTTTTTAATTACCTTTGCGCTTGGCAACCCTACTCACCGTCCTCATTTACCATACCCTCAAGGTATTCGTCACAGAACTTCTTTGCCTCATCTATAATAGTCTGCTTATCGTCATCGGATAACAGACCTGTATCGTCTATGGTATTACAAAGTGTCATGGCATTTGCATGGAAATAATCAAAAAGCTTATTTCTAAAATCCAGCATGCTCTCAAGCGGTATATCCTGCATAACATGAGCAGTAGCCGAAACAAGAGTTATAACCTGCTCATGCAGCTTCATCGGATGACTCTGCGGCTGTCTTAAAAGTCTCATAAGTCCCTGACCGTAAACCAGTTGTCTTTTGGTCGCATCATCCAAGTCACTTGAAAACTGGGTAAAAACCTCCATCTCTCTGTACTGTGCAAGGTCGAGTCTTACACCGCCGGCAGCTTTTTTCATAGCCTTGGTCTGTGCGGCTCCGCCTACACGGGATACGGAAAGTCCGACATTTACCGCAGGTCTTTGTCCCGAGAAGAAAAGCTCGCTCTCAAGGAATATCTGACCATCAGTTATGGATATAATATTGGTCGGAATATATGCCGAAACATCTCCTGCCTGAGTTTCTACTATAGGAAGCGCAGTAAGTGAACCGCCGCCTTTTTCAGCAGAAAGATGTGCAGAACGCTCCAAAAGTCTTGAATGAAGATAAAATACATCTCCAGGATATGCCTCACGTCCCGGAGAACGCTCAAGCAAAAGACTTAAGGCTCTATAGGCTATCGCATGCTTTGATAAATCATCATATACAATAAGCACATCCTTGCCCTGCTCCATAAAATATTCTCCCAAAGCGGTACCCGCATAAGGAGCTATATACTGAAGCGGAGCCGTGTCGGAAGCAGATGCATTTACGACTATTGTATAGCTCATAGCATCATGCTTATTTAATGTTCCGACAAGCTGTGCAACACTGCTCGCCTTTTGTCCTATCGCAACATATATACATATAACGCCATTACCCTTTTGATTAAGTATTGTATCAAGGGCAACCGTAGTTTTTCCCGTCTGTCTGTCACCTATAATTAACTCTCTTTGTCCTCGTCCTATAGGGAACATGGAATCAATGGATAAAAGTCCGGTATCCATCGGTTCATTTACCGGCTGTCTGTCAATTATACTTGGCGCCGGTGTCTCCAAAGCACGATAATCAGATGCTGCTATGTCCCCCTTATTGTCAATCGGGTTTCCAAGTGCATCTACAACTCTGCCTACAAAGCCTTCACCAACGGCAATACCGGCAGTCTTTTTAGTTCTTCTTACCAGACTTCCGTCTGTTATCTCATCATCCTCACCAAAGAGAATGACACCTATCTCACCACGTCTTAAATCCTGAACCATACCCTTTACACCGGATTCAAAGACTACTATCTCGCCATACCTAACCGAATCAAGGCCTTCCACAACGACGATACCGTCACCTACGGTTTTGACCTTACCCTCTTCCTCGGCAACCGCTTCAAGTTCAAAGTCTTCAATGGACTTTTTAAGCAGGGTAATCATCTGATCAGGCTGTGACTTGCTGGCATATCTCATGGAAATTTCATCTAACTTATCCTTAAACTGAGCAAATCTTCCCTCCGGAGTCCAGTTAAATATTTCCGTATCATAAATGAGTTTAAAGCCTCTTATTTCATTATCTTCTACCCATTCCAGGCTTATATCCTCATTATATTTCTGCTTAAGAAAGCTCTCAAATCTTGCCTTTTGTTCCTGTGTGGGTGCTGCCTTGGCATAGAGATATGCATTACGCTTTTCGGGCATTTTATTCTCCATCCTTTACGCTCCTTTCAGCATCCTCCAAGAAAACATCATAAGCCTTTTCTATGTCATCACTCATAAATATCTTTTCAGCCGCCTGACTTACCATATCAGTTATATCTTTACTTGCACTGTTGATGATATTGGCACGGACACTCTCTGCTTCCTTACGTGCATCCTCGACAATCTTATCTGCCTTTTCCTTAGCTTCCTTTTCTTTTTCAACACGCATGGTATCAAGCTCTGCCGCAGCTTCCTTCTTCTTTTTATCTATTTCTTCATCAACACTGTTAAGTTTATTTTGATATTCTTCTTCTTTTTCCTTTGCACCGGCAAGCTTGTCATTTGCCTCATCATCAAGACTCTTATAATGTGCCTGTCTTTTATCCATAAAATCTTTAACAGGTTTATAAAGAAGAATATATAAACCAAAGAAAAGTATGGCAAAGTTAGCAAGATGAAGTAATATCTGTTGAAAATCAATATTAAGCGGTAATCCTGTTAGTACCATATTAGACACCTCGCTTTGCTACATTACAAATACTATAAGTATCGCTACAACCAATGCATATATAACTACCGTCTCTACAAATACAAGGCCGAGCATCATAAGTCCCTGAATCTTTCCGCTTGCTTCAGGCTGACGTGAAACACCCTCTGCCGACTTTGAAATAGCAAGACCCATTCCTATGGCTCCACCAAGTGCTGCAAGACCGATTGCTATAGCAGCAGCCATAGCCTTTGAACCGGTTGAGTCTGCCGCTTCAACCTCTGCATCCTCTACATCCGCATCATTTGCACCCTCTACTGTATCAGCCTCGTTTGAAACAACTGTCTTTCCCGTATTTACCCCGTCTGTTGAAACAACGGTTACTGTCTGAGTTTTTGTATCATCCTTAGCCTGAGTAAGCTTTGGTGCCGTAAAAACAAAAACTGTCATAAGCACGATTATTATTGCTAAAATTATAGGTACCTTTTTTGATATTCTTATATTCATTTTCTTATCCTCCGATTATCTTTTTTATTGGATTAATAATCATATTTAATCGATTTATCTTCTTTATTATGCTTCCTGAACCTTCACATCCGGCTCGGCATCATTTTTATTCTTATTCTTATCTTTCTTTTGCTTCTTTTCCTTAGGCTTCGGCGGTTCTGAAACCTCTCCGTAGAATATCGCCGTAAGCAGTGTAAGCACGTATGCCTGTATAAGTGCATGCAGTAATGTGAAAACCACGCCTACCACTACCGGAAGCAATATCGAAAGTCCCAAGGTAAAGTATATAAGCTCTGTAACAAGCATACCCGAAAGGAGCGCTCCGAAAAGACGGAAGCTCATAGATAGAGGAAGTGAAAATTCCTTCAATGTAAGTCCCACGCCTCTTAGCTTGTTATTCATAATACCGCCGGACATTATAATAAGATATGATAAGCATCCCATCATAATCGCTCCGTTTATATCGGCAAGAGGTGCCGGAAGTGAAATGGAATGTCCCTCGGTAGTTATTGCCTGAATTCCGAACAGTTCAAAGCAAGTACCCGTAAATACATAGGTTCCCGTTGCAAATATATATGCTCCCAAAAATCCGTTGCTGTGCGGACTGTTTGTCTTTGCCAGATTATCAAAAAATCCAACCCAGGTTTCCAATACCAATTGAAATTTACCCGGCACATTTTTGAATCTCGGTATAACAAATATCCTCACAATCAGTGCAAAGATAAGTATGATTCCGGTCACGGTATATCCTGCTATAAGCGAAGGATTAACCGAAAGTCCGAAAAGACTTATCTTGTTTTCCTCGTGGAGCACCGCATCTCTCATCATTTCCTTAATCGTTTCGTGCTTTTCCGCCGCCCCGTTTGTAAATGCAATTCCGGCTGCAAGTAAAAGCTCGATTATGATGAGTAAAATGATGGCAGTAGTCCTTTTCTTTTTACTCAAACTAAAGACTCCTTTCTACTGTAAAATTGTATTTTTATATCAAATGCTATTATAGATCTTTATGATAATTAAGTCAAATAATTAAGACAATAAAACAATTAATAATTAAATCATTTTTCTTGTGATGTATTAATTTTTTATCAATCATTAATGAACATTTTTTATTCAATTATCCCTTTAATAATTTTTTCAGGAAAAGTTCTCTCGTCACTTAACTTATAAGCAGCGACAAGTCTCTTCTTTGCCTCCTCTATCACACCTTCATCATCCGCATGTATGTAAGCGAAAACCTCGTCGCCCTTAACAAAGTCTCCGATATGCTTTCTTATATCAATTCCGACAGCAAGATCAATCTTACTTTCCTTGGTTTCTCTGCCGCCTCCCAGTATAAGATTTACCATACCAACCTCGCTGGTTTTACAGGAAGCTACATATCCTTCCTTCTCCATATAAACAGGAACGATATATTTAGCCTTAGGAAGCAAATCCGGATTGTAAATCATATCCGCATCACCGCCCTGAGCAGCTACAAACTCCGCAAACTTATCAAGCGCCTTTCCGCTTGTCAAAGCCTCCTCACAAAGTCTTCGAGCTTCCTCGTAGGTAAGAGCTTTATTATCTTTATCATTAAAATCATCTGTTTTTATGCTTTGATTCTTTGCACCCATCAGCATATAAGCAGCCAATGTAAGCGAAACCTCAAGCAGCCTTTTTATACCGTAATCAATTTTTTCCAAATTTTTTAATTTAAGAACCTCACAAGCCTCATATACTTCAAGTGCATTTCCAACCTTACATCCGAGAGGTTCATTCATATCAGTTATTATTCCATAGGTTTTTCTGCCTGCACCGTTGCCTATATCAACCATGGTACGTGCAAGCTCCTTTGCGGATACTTCATCCTGCATAAATGCACCGGAACCGCATTTTACATCCAAAACTATTACATCTGCTCCCGCTGCAAGCTTTTTGCTCATTATGCTTGATGCTATAAGAGGTATACTGTCAACTGTTGCAGTAACATCTCTAAGTGCATATATCTTTTTATCCGCCGGTGCAAGATTTCCCGTTTGTCCAACCAAAGAAAGCTTGATATTGTTGACATTATTTATAAATAAATCTTCTGATATGGCTACATTAAAGCCCTTTATCGCCTCAAGCTTATCTATGGTTCCGCCTGTATGTCCAAGTCCTCTTCCGCTCATCTTTGCCATAGGTACACCTAAAGAAGCGAGTATCGGTGCAACAATAAATGTTGTCTTGTCACCAACCCCGCCTGTACTGTGCTTATCTACCTTTATTCCTTTTATGCGCGACAAATCAAGCCTGTCACCGCTGTCTGCCATGGCATTGGTAAGCTCAAGGGTTTCTTCACCGGTCATACCCTTATAATAAACACTCATAAGCCATGCTGACATCTGGTAATCAGGTATCTCCCCTTTCGTAAATCCTTCAATTATATATCTTATCTCTTCCTTACTGTGTTCATAGCCGTTACGCTTTTTCATAATAAGGTCGTACATTCTCATATATCTTCACCCCCACGGCAGTATTTTTATAGTATTATAAAATACATTTATTTTTTCAAAATTATAACTATTAGCAGCTTATATGATTTTATCCAAGAAGCTTTCTCCGATTGAAGCTGTATCCTCAATCACATTTCCAAGCAAATACTCTTCTACGGTCTTACCTATATCGGCAAAGGAATTAATCACTCCAAGATTGGTTCCCTTCTTTAATTTCTTTCCGTAAATAAGCACAGGTATATACTCTCTTGTATGGTCTGTTCCCTTAAAGGTCGGGTCACAGCCATGATCTGCATTTATAATAGCTATATCCTCATCCTTCATAGCCGGCATAAGCCTTTCGCCAAGCCATGTATCAAATTCCTCCAGAGCATTTTTATATCCAAGTACATCCCTTCTGTGTCCGTACTTTGAATCGAAATCAACAAGATTTGTAAATATAAGCCCTTCGTCAATCCTTTCCATATATTCCAGAGTCTTATTCATGCCATCTGTATTACCATTGGTATGAATCCCCTCGGATATACCTACATTATCAAATATATCTCCTATTTTTCCCACTCCGCAGGTCTTAATATTTTTTTTCTGAAGATGAACCAATACATTGTCCTTATTTGGAGGAAGTGCATAATCATGTCTGTTTGTTGTTCTTTCATAGCCGTTTTCCGTAGCTGTAAACGGTCTTGCTATAACACGACCTACATTGTTCTTTCCCTGAAGTATCTTCCTTGCGGTTTCACACATAGCATATAGATTATCAAGTCCCACCTTTTCCTCTGACGCAGCTATTTGAAACACGGAATCCGCTGAAGTGTAAACAATCGGATAACCCGTTTCCATATGCGCATCGCCGTATTCTTGAATAATCACTGTTCCGGAAGCAACTTTATTTCCATATACTCCGCCACATCCGGTTTTTTCTATAAATTCATCTATTATCTCTTTCGGAAAACCATTTGGATATGTAGGAAATGGTATCTTAGTATATAGACCTATCATCTCCCAATGTCCGGTTGTGGTATCCTTGCCGTTTGAAATCTCCCTTGCCTTACCATAGCAGCCTATTATTCTGTCAGTTTTTTTGCAGCCATGATTCATACCTTTAAAGCTTGTTTCGTCTATATCGAATAGACCAAGCCTTGCCATATTATCAAACTCTGAATCAGGATAAGTCTTTAAAATGTGTCCAAAGGTATCTGCACCCTTATCACCATAATTATCTGCATCAGGCATCTCGCCTGCACCTGCACTGTCAAGAACTATCCATATAACACGTCTTCCCATATTAAGCCCCCTTAATAAATACCTAAAAACTCATCTATTCCATTTGCAATTCCGCAGGCTATCTTATTCTGATACTCATCCGTTGCCATAAGAGAATCCTCATCAGGATTTGTCATATACCCCATTTCAACTATTGTTACAGGTACCATGCACCAGTTTATGCCACTCATGGTATCAGTTTCCCAAACATATTCCTTTCTTGCGCCTGTTGAAGCAACAAGGCTGTCCAAAACACTTTCCGAAAGTGCTTTACTCTTTTCATAATATTCACTATTATACGGATTATATGCAGTCTGGCATATTGTCATGGCACCGTTTACAGAAGAATTTTCGGATCCGTTTGCATGGATTCTGATAAATGCATCTGCATTTGCTTCGTTCGCAACAGCCGCTCTCTCACTATTACTTATATCAACATCATTGGTTTCTCTTACCATGATAACCTCATATCCTCTATCAAGAAGCTCATCACGAAGCTTTAAGGCTACCATAAGATTAAGCTCGTATTCATAAAGTCCCGAAACACATCCGCTGGTACCGCTTGAAACCTTAGCCTTCATCTCCGAAGCTCCGGGACCGATAGGTTCTTTTTCAGAGTTACCATGAGCCTGATGTCCTGCATCTATCACAACAAGGTATCCGTTTTTTTCAACGTTATCAGCTTTGTCGTTTTCATCAGCTTTGTCTGCATCACTTTTTGATGCTTCCCCATATTTACTTATATCCGTTTCTTCAAGCTCACCGAGATAATACGTATCTGAATCCGTAGCTATATCCTCCAATTCCTCCGTCACTGTATTCTCCTCGGTTTCAACCGGCTCCGCAGTCGTTTCATCAGGCATTATTTTTTTATTTTTCCTGTCACTTCCACAGCCGGTTAAAAAAATCAAAGTCATAAAAAGTATTGCAAGTCTATGTTTGTTTTTCATCTGTATCCCATCTCTTTCTCGTATTCTATGATGGTCTGAAGATTTGCCTTCTCATATGCATTGAGTGAATTCTCTGAAAAATCCGACGGGGATATATACCCGCTGTACCAACTGCAGGAATTAAAATATTCCTGTAGCGATTCATCATCAAAAAGTCTTCCATGCCTTGCATATATCTCATTTCTTGCAATCCGGCACTGTTCCTTGGTAAAACCCTTTATATCTGCCTCAGATATATATTCTGAACTGCTGTTTTTCAGTATATATTCATTTTTTTGCTCCTCTGTTGTTGCCTCTGTAGTAGCTTCTGTTGTTTCTGTTGTTTCTGTTGTCGTTTCGGATAAGGCTTCCGTTGCTTCCGTAGAAGTCTCGACCGTTGTTTGAGCAGCCTCCTCTGTTGCCGACTCGCTTACAGCCTCCTCTGTTGCCGTTTCAGACTTACCAAAAAGTTCATCCGTGATCAAATCTTCATTGCCTCCGAAATTAGTGATATACATACGTTCTATAAATCTTTCGGAATCAGCAAGCGAGTACGGCTTATCATTAACAGCAACACATGAAATTTTAACTCCGTTATCAACGTTGAACTGTATGATAATCTCCTCCTTCGATGAGGACTCAGGATTAGCATAATCTCCCTTAGCCTGTACCAGCTTTTCACCATCTTCCCTAAAATAATCCCACTTGACATTATCCATTGACTTATCAAATAATTCTCCATAGGTCACGGTATATCCTGCATTTGACAGCTTTATACTTGAATTTTTCACTTTATTAATCTGATTCTTTTTACCTACAAGTATAAATCCGATAATTGATACACCTACTATAATTACTATAATTGATACACAAAGTGCTATAAGCCATCCAACCGACGTTTTACTTCCCGATTTTTTATTTTTTTCTTTCTTATTCTTTTTTGAAGGTTCATAATTTGGCTCTATGTATCCCTGCTGTGTATAATCCTGCTGTACACCATATCCTTGCTGACCATAGCCTTGCTGCTCATAGCCTTGCCCTGCATTATAATTTTGCTGCTCATAGCCCTGCTGTCCGTTATAGTTTTGCTGCGTATATCCCTGTGGTCCATAGCCCTGCTGACCATAGCCCTGCCCAGCATTATAATCTTGCTGACCATAGCCCTGCCCTGTATTATAATCTTGCTGTCCATAGCCCTGCCCTGCATTATAATTTTGCTGTTCATAGCCCTGCTGCCCGTTATAGTTTTGCTGCGTATATCCCTGTGGTCCATAGTTCGTCTGTCCGTAGCCCTGATTGTTATAGCTTTGCTGTCCATTGTTAAAATTATTATCCATACCGATTCTCCTCACACAATTCTAATACATTTATTCAAATGCTTCATTAAGCCTCTCCGTACCCGGAAGAACAAATCTTCCATTTTCTATAATCAAAACCTCACTTCCGTCAGAATGAACAGATGTTATACTTCCAATTTCCTCATAAGGTATGGTTATATCCGTATGGCAGTTAAAATATGCTTTCTTTTGTTCCGTTTTATCCTTTGAATTTCTGAGTATCGAGCATTCATTGTCCTTAGCTATTATCTCTTTTCCATCAGGATTATAAAGCCTCATATCCTCACTATAACTATAGCAGGTATCACCTACCGCAAAATGTGGTCCCATTTTTTCTACTATCAAAATCGGCAGCCTGTGGAGTATATCAAATTTTCTCGCCATAACATAAGCAACCGTATTTGTTCCAATCGCAAATTCACCTATCGGAAGTGTTTCATGATTGAACATAAGATTTTCCTCGATAAATGCTTTGTTGTCCTCTTGTCTTTCAAAATTATCACAGGTGTATTTGTACATTTTTCCGTCTTTAAATTCTATATTTAAATTAATATATTTTAAATCATTGAGATAAACCTCGCTTACGTTGAGCACACCATTCGTTCCGGTAAGCACCGGAGATGTAAACACCTCTCCAAGCGGAATATTTACATCTGCAAGGCAGTTTTCGAAGTTGGTTTCCTTTTCGGGATTATCAAGCTTATGAAGCATTACTTTTATATCTGTTTTATTTCCGTTTGCACCCAATACATGTACATATGTTGCTTTGTTAAGCTCATTTATTATATTTTCCTGTATTTCCTTATATACATTATTATCAAGAGTATTTACTTTGACAACCTCTGCAAAAATCTCCTCAAAATTATTACCTATCTCAGGTATAGGATACGCAATTATTGTAAAGCTGTATCTGTCTCTCGGTATAAAAGCATTAGTTATATTGGCAACCTTTGATTGATAATCCAGCATTATTTTTTGTTGCTTTTCATCAAATCTCAAAGCATTTTTTGAAATAACCGGCTCAAAAGGATTTTCGCCAAAGGTTTCTATAACCGCAGGACCGGCATATTCAGACGCAAGCTTTTTATTTTTCTTATAAGTATCCTCTATAACCTCAAGCTTTCTTTCAAGTAATGCCTTATCTGAAAATAACACCTCATCCATCCTATGGTCATACTCATACTGCTGATTGGCAAAGGTTGATATATAACCTGTTCTTATGGTAAGCTTCCTGTTTATTCTGCTCGTTGCATATCTGAATATAATAGGTTTAAGATTTTTTTCCTTAAATAACTCTATGGCATACTTAACCATTCTCTCCTGTCCAATCGAATATCTTATGTTGACCGTTCTTTTCGGTGTTATATCAATACCCATAGTTTTAAAGCCATTGATAAAACCATCTACATAGGTTTTTGCCATGGCTCTTACCTCTTTATCCGTAAGCTTATTTAAAAATTCCGCTGTCTTAGTCTCATTTTCACTTATATACTCACCGTACTTAAAAAGATATCTTAAATCTGTCAGGTCACTATTCATAATTATGTCCGTTGCAAATGTAAAGTCAGGACTTATAGTCTCAAGAGTCCTTCTTTCAACCATGACATCTGCATAGTCGTACATATGATAATAAACGGCATCCTTAACATACATAAGACTTGCGGTTTCCGGATCTAAGAATATATTATAAACCTCAAGGAAAAGCTCTATAACAGCAGCAAATTCCTCATATCTTCCCTCATAAAGATAATGAATTATACCTCGAATCTCATAATACAAAAAAGAAAGAATACTTCCAAACTCTTCTCCTAAAAACTCTACCGCATAGTCAGGATTGGCAAAGCTTGTCGTATAATTATCCGGTAAAATGTCATCATAAAGCTCCTGATTAATCTCATAAAGCTCATTGAAGCTTAGTCTGTTTGTAAGCTTTGCCTTTGGAATATTGTCATAGGCATAAAGTATAAAATCAGCCACCTCTTTAAAATAAGCTTTATATCTCGCACTATAAGCATCCTTTTTTATATATCTCAATCTTCCTATGCTTAGTTTAATTCTTTCTTTTAAATCCTCATCCATTATTAAAAATCTCCCTGCATTGTTTTAATATACTATATATTTTCACCGCAAAAACGCATTTTTTTATTCGTCTTTAAGTAACCCCTTTTTGACATTTCTTTCCACAGCATCATCAACAAAATCTCCAAGCACTTTCGAACCTAAGGAGACCGACGCCGTTCTTTTTGCTATCTGACTTTTCTTTACGCCATGTTCCAACCATGATTTTCCGCCTTGCTTGTCCGTTAATATAACCGGCTGTGTCTTATCAAGAGCTGCCGCAAACTGTGATTCAGGTGTGTCACCTCTTTCAAATTCCTCCCAAACGGCTCTCATCTTGTCTGCCTGATCCTTAGGTAAAAGATTAAATATCCTGTCCGCAGCCTTTATTTCTCTTTCCCGTTTAGTCTTATTTCCTTCCACATCATAAGCATAGGTATCACCTGCATCGATTTCAACCAAATCATGTATAAGTACCATTGTAACCGTTTTTAAAACATCTATATCAGAGTTTGCATACTCTGAAAGAAGTATAGCCATAAGCGCAAGATGCCAACTATGTTCAGCATCATTTTCCTTTCTGGTTCCGTCCGCAAGATAGGTCTGTCTTCCTACTTCCTTTGATTTGTCGATTTCAAGCAAAAAATCAAGTTGTTTTTTTAATCGTTCATCCATGTGAAAATCTTTCCTTTTATTATACAAAAAAATATAATCCAATCATAAATAAAGGCACAAGCAATGTAAAAATGTTGAGAGATATCGACCATCGCTTACTCTTAACTCCGCCTTCCTCTGCACCAAATCCAAACCACGCAAATGCCACGCCACAGACGGAAAGCAAAATCGCACATGCATATAAAACTCCGATAAATTCCGAAACATTTCCTTTGGTTCTTATCGAGGATATTATCCCGATAATCTCAGCTATAAAGGAAACCCCTCCAAGAATAAATGCAATTATGGTATCAGAGGCTATGGAGTCATCTGAAAAATAATATTTTTTCTTCTTATTAAATATAGACATAATTTAACTACCCTAAGCAATTAATATATTTTTAAACATCCCTTCGTTATGTGGTCTGCCTACTTCACACATCCGATTAATTCATTGATATCCTCAATCTTACCTGCTATCATATACTCTTCTATTCCCTTTATAATTTCCGTCGTCACATAAGGATTACGGAAATTGGCAGTTCCAACAGCTACCGCCGTAGCACCTGCCATTATAAATTCAAGAGCATCCTCAGCCGTGGAAATTCCACCCATACCGATGATGGGAAGCTTTACTGCATTCGCCACCTGATATACCATGCGAACCGCTATCGGTTTAATCGCCGGTCCCGAAACACCTGCTGTCTTATTGGCAACCGCAAAAGTCCTCTTTTTAACATCTATCTTCATACCTGTAAGAGTATTGATAAGAGAAAGTGCATCCGAGCCTGCAGCCTCAGCCGCTTTCGCCATCTCGGTAATATCCGTAACGTTCGGACTGAGTTTCATAATTATCGGCTGTTTTGCCTTAGCCTTCACAGCTTTAGTTATATCGAAAAGTGCCTTAGGATTCTGACCAAAGGCTATTCCACCCTCTTTAACATTGGGACAGGAAACATTTATCTCAAGTAAATCAACCGGTTCATCACCAAGTCTTTCTACTACCTCTACATAATCTCCTTCACTTTTTCCACATACATTTACGATAATCTTCGTATCCTTTGTTTTAAGAAAAGGTATATCTCTTTCACAAAATGTATCTATGCCGGGATTTTGAAGTCCTATCGCATTCATCATACCGCCATAGGTTTCGGCAATACGTGGTGTAGGATTACCCGGCCAAGGTATATTTGCCACGCCCTTTGTCGTAACCGCTCCAAGCTTAGATAAATCTATAAATTCTCCGTATTCCATACCGGAGCCAAAGGTACCTGAGGCTACAGTTATCGGATTTTTTAATTCTACTCCTGCTATACTTACCTTAGTATTCATTAAAACTCCACCTCCCCGGCATAAAATACAGGACCTTCCTTACATACCCTTTTATTATTAACCTTTGAATGTTCATCTACAGCACTTGATTTGCAAACACATGCAAGACATGCACCTATTCCACATGCCATCCTTTCTTCCATTGAAATCTGTGCCGTGATGTTATTTGCAAGTGCATAATCAGATATCGCACGAAGCATAGGAATAGGTCCACAGGCATATATGATATCTCCTGTTATTCCGTATTCTTTTATGGCATCCATAACAGTGCCCTTAACACCTATATTTCCTGCATCGCTTGATTTATAAACCTTTCCGTAAGGTGTAAATTCTTCTGATAAAAATTCCTCATCTCTAAAGCCTAATACTATGGACTTCTCACATTCAAGCTGCTTTGAAAGTTCAAGCATAGGTGGAATTCCGATACCGCCTCCTATGATTATTGCTCTTTTTCCTTCCGGCTTAAACCCATTTCCCAAAGGTCCGAGAACCTCGATAGTATGATCTGAGGTAAGACCTGAAAACTCTTTTGTTCCATCTCCTACAACTCTATATACAAGTCTTATTGTACCTGCATTTTTGTCTATCTCACATATGCTTATCGGTCTTGGTAAAAGTCTGCTTTTATCCGCCGAATAAAGATTGACAAACTGTCCCGGCTTCGCTATATCTGCAATTTCCTTTGCCGAAAGCAAAAGCGAATAAATTTCATAAGCAATCTCATCCTGCCTTATAACCTTTGCAGTCAACTTTATTTTATCCATATCCCCGCTTCTCCTTTTTTATATATTTGTCACAAAGCTTCATATATACATATTGTAAATATATGACTTCCACATTTACCTGTCTATCTTCCAAGTGCTCCGTTTATATCCGCTATCATATCAACCACTGCCTGACGGCTTGCATCCGCATAATTTGCTTCTCCGAAGGAGGAATATTTATCCTGCTTATAGGCAGCTATAATTCCCCTTGAAGAATTAACGATTGCTCCAAGTCCGTCTTCATTAAAGTAATGAACCAAATCCTCTGCCTTTCCACCCTGAGCACCATAGCCCGGAACAAGAATATAGGACTTAGGCATAAGCTTACGAAGCACCTTTCCCATTTCCGGATAGGTTGCTCCCACAACACAGCCAACATTGCTGTATCTATCACCCATACACTCATTGCCCCACTCTACAACCTTTTCGGCAACAAGCTCATAAAGAGGTCTTCCATCGACAAGCTTGTCCTGAAACTCTCCCGACGAAGGGTTCGAAGTCTTAACCAGAACAAATATACCCTTGTTTTCTTCCTTACATATATCTACAAAAGGCTTTACACCATCCGTACCAAGATAAGGATTTACCGTTACAAAATCTTCATCAAAGCCCGCATATGCCTTTGAACCAACCTTTACCTTTCCCAGATGACCAACTGCATATGCCGTCGAAGTCGAACCTATATCACCACGCTTTATATCACCTATTACAACCAAGCCCTTTTCCTTCGCATAAGCACAGGTCTTATGAAATGCCACAAGTCCCTCAATACCAAACTGCTCATACATAGCAATCTGCGGCTTAACCGCCGGAATCAAATCATAGGTTGCGTCTATTATCCCCTTATTATAAATCCATATAGCTTCAGCTGCTCCCTTTAAAGTCTCTCCATACTCCTCAAAGGCATTCCTTTGAATATACTCCGGAATATAATTCATCATCGGATCAAGACCTACAACTATGGGTGCATTTTTTTTCTGAATATTTTTTATAAGTGTATTTATCATAACAATTCTCCTTATTATTAATTCTATCCGCAAAAGAATTCTTGACCATAAATTCTATTCACAACAGATATTCTTATTTTAACAGACTTTATATATAAATTCCATATAAAAAAAAGGAATGTTAAAAGAAAAAACAGAAGGTATATATTCTAAATACCTTCTGCTTTCATTTTGAAAAATATAAAAACACATAATTATTGCTAAGCCATATTTTTATTTTTCGTCAAGAAGCTTTTTTAATCGTTCTATCTCGGCATTCTTTTTCTCTATCTCCGCCTTTTGGTTATCTATCTCCGCCTTTTGGTTATCTATCTCCGCCTTTAACTCGTCTACCATATATACAACCGTATTATAATCTAACTGTGCCAATTCCTTTGAATACATATTCATCAGCCTTTCCGTGTTTATACACATATTATATATATCCGCATACAATTTTTCAAAATAAGGTCTGTGACTTATAAGCAGCTCTATCAGTTCCGGTTCATCAACACTCAAAAACATCAGCCACTCTTCAAGTCTGTTCTTTAAAATATCATCTCCAGACATATTTTCTTTTCCTGTTTCAATCCTATTTTGCAAAATATACTTGAAATTGTCAAGGGATATAAATATAAATTTTTGGAGTAGGTTGATTTTAACACCCGTATCAAATACTGTTTTCGATTTATGTATATAATGCACTTTATGATTTTTCAATTCCTTTGGACTATCTTCAAATATGACAATGGTATAAACCGGCATAATTTTATCACCTCCATTATTAAAACATCATTACAATTCATAATTAAATCAAAAAAACCAATGTAATCTTTGCGCAAAAATTAATGGAAATACAAAAAGAAAAGTCCAAATTTTCGGACTGCGGTCCGAAAATTTGGACTTTTTACCTGTTAAGGCATTATATATCCAGCTATATAACCGACTATATAAGCTTAGTAAAGCGCTACACCATTACCCTGCATATAACAAGGCTTTCCTTCCCAGTCATAGGTTGCCTGGTCTCTCATAAGTGTACCGTTCTCCGTAGCATATCCGTAGCCGCCTGCGATACCCTCTGTAGGTGTTCCGTCGCCCCAAACTACTGTGTCTGAGAACTGGAACCATTTATTCATCTCCATAACTCCATATGGATTAGCATAGTAAAGAACCGTACCGGTCTTATCCCATGTGATTACATCGACATACATATGTCCGAATACATCGAAGAAGCAGTAATCGTCAACCTCTTCTCCTGCTATTGAACGCTTAACATGTGCAAAGTCATTGAATACCTCATGTCCGTCTTCATCAAAGTAGATTACGTGTTCTCCATCCGGATGATATGAAAGTCTGTCCTTCATAACAGTTCCGTCGAACTGAACAAAATATGTATAAGTACCATCACATACAAATTCATCCTGCTCACGTTCGCCGTTTGCCTTTGTAACAATTATATCACCATCTTCTGTCTCATAGAAGGTACGTCCGTCATAGGTTGCAAACTCCTCAGCATCCTCCGGTACATCAGGTATAACTTCCTTCTTGTCGTCTACCTTGGTATCGTCCTTCTTGTCATCTACCTTGGTATCATCCTTCTTGTCATCTACCTTGGTATCATCCTTCTTGTCGTCTACCTTGGTATCATCCTTCTTGTCATCTTCCTTGGTGTCTTCCTTCTTGTCATCTTCCTTGGTGTCTTCCTTCTTGTCATCTTCCTTGGTGTCTTCCTTCTTATCTTCTGTCCACTTAGCATAAACAGTAGTATCTTCATTTATTGCTGTTGTAAAATCAAATGCAGTCTTTAAATCCTTATCTGCATACCAACCATCAAATTTATAGCCTTCTTTTGTAGGATCAGCCGGCTTTGTAGCTGTTTTACCTTCTTCAACAGTCTCAGCTTTAACAGTACTACCGCCATTTGTCTCATATGTTACAGTATATTCAGCAGGTTCATCCGAGGCATTAACCACCGATATTTCTTTCTGAGAATGAACAGAAGGTAGATTTTCATTTGGAAGGACAGAAGCCGTTAACTCAGGAGAATATGAAGAACCATCTGCCAATAATCCACCAAATAAACTAGTATCTTCAGTTCCAGTAATAGAAATTCCAAATCCTTCTGTCTCACTATCATTAGAACTAATAAATGTTCCTGATACAATTACAACTTTGTCATCACTATTAAGTCGTATTCCATCATAACCAGTAAACTTTCCTTTATTAATTGTTATAGTATTGCCTGTTCCAAGAGACTCTATACCTGTGTCTGGAGATGTAAATGTTCCATCATTTACTTCAATACTTGAATTTCCGAATACATATATATTTGCAGATCCTCTTGAATTTTCTCCATCAAGAATACTTTTATCAATAATTACAGTTCCTGAGCTTACTGACATACTTCCTTTAAATGTAACATCATTAAAGGTTAGCTTTGATTTTTTTCCTTCTTCTCCTGTTCCAACCGATATTCCACATACAATAGTAGTATTATCAACAGTTACATCAGCATTATCAGATATTGTTAATGATGTGTAAAATCCCCCATTTGTCAATTTACCATTTCCTGTAATTACAGACTTTGATGAACCTCCAAAATCAATTTCTGCTGCCAAAGTATGACCATTCAAATCAATTGTAGCATCCTCAGCCGTAGAAATTTGCACATTTTCAGGATATTCTTCTTCTACATCTACAAGTAAAACATCATCCATTAATTTATATGTTCTTCCTTCATTCAATATATAGCCTGTATATTCTGCACCTGACTCATATGATATATACTTTGATGTTTGAGTGCCATTTGCCTCATAAGCTTCTTCAAAATCAGCCTGGGTTAATTCAATAACATCCGCCGCCAAACTCTTTATAGCTCCACCCGGCACAAATGTTAAAGCCATCACCAATGCCAATGCGAAGCTTAATAATGATTTCTTTTTTCTTAACTTCATAAATAGTCTCCCTTCCTATTAATTATTCTTCTTATTATTTAACCTTTTGCTGTGTAGCGACATCAATTTATACCTACACCCCCCTCTTTAATATTCCGTGTCGCACACAATATATAACGATGATATTTTATTAAATTATGGAAATATATTAAAGCTGACATATGTTTCTTTCGAATAATTTGGCTGTCGTATTTACGACATCTGTTTTATAATGCATCTTTTCAAATATAAAAAAATGCTTTATAATATCCATATCAGTCAGCAAAAATCTGATTAAAGCACGGTATTAGGAAGGGTGTCGTATTATGGACAAAGCTTACAAACGATTTTCCATAAATAATATTAGATTTGGCAGACATATTTTGCTTGCCGTTTTATTTTTCATATATAATTTTACCTATTCCTCAGTAAGCAGTAGCTTTTATTTCTTGATAAACAAATTTTTCAATGAAAAGGACAGTATATTTTATAATAATCTTTTGCTGCTTTTCTTTGCTGCATCTCTTATAATATTTGGTTTATTATTAAGTCTCATGGATATTTCGCCTTATAGATTAAGCCGTCTTATGGGCGTAATTACGCTCATCATGCCTTTATTTATGCTGTTTTTATTCAAGACCGGCAACGCACATATTTTCCTTGCATCTTCGTATATTCTGTTATTTATCATAGGCGCTTTATGTGTATATTATTATAAGCTTATGTACAGAGCCTTTTCCTATATGTCACATACAGGCTGTGTATATATTGTCAGTATGTCTTGCACAATATTATTGCAATATTACCTGCAATCTTATATAAAAAACGATAATCTTATATTGTATAGTATTCTTCTTATGGCATTTGTCGCTGCCTTTTTGAATTTATCAGGCATAGTGAATTATCTGTCAGATACGGAGCCTGAAGAAGTCATCAATTCCAGGCCGCCTAAAAGCACGAATTTCAAGTTTATATATATAGGTATGCTTATCGTAATTATTGCATTTGAATTTATAGGTAATTTTCTCTCCTATCCGCTTCTTATACTTATGTATAACGGCGAAGCGCTTGTTTACGAGTCCCCTCGTCTTTTTATTATTTTTTCTTATATTATCATGGGAATTATCTCTGATATAAAGGATATGAAGTATATCCCTGTAGTTACAAGTGCTATAGTTCTTTTTGGTATATTGAATCCGGTTTTGATGAGTGAGGATTCATCAATATATGCAAATACCTGTATTTACTACATTGTCGCCGGTGTTATCAACAGCTTTTTTGTACTAATGATGTTCAAGCTGGCACGCGGACATCGCTTTGCGCCCTTTATAGCTGTAAGCGGTCGAATTATAGACAGTATTTTCTCTTTTATATTTACTTCTCACGCGATATCAGATTTTTCTTTAATTATTATTATCGGAATTGAGCTTGTGGCGATTATTATAATTATGATGTTATTTGCATTTATGGGAATGTTTGATTTTGGCAATAACAGGCCAAGTTCATCACGGCGCATATCTCCTTCGGATTTTTCCAGACGTTTTGGTATGACTGATAAGGAAACGGATGTTTTTACTGCTGCTCTTTCCTTTGACGGTACTATGTCGGAGCTTGCTAAAAGTCTTTATATGTCACGAAGTGTTCTGTATCGAAATCTCGGAAATATCTGTGATAAAACCGGTTGCAGTTCTTTTCAGGCGGTTAAGCATCTTTATTATGAGATGCCTGAAGAGGAAGGAGATGCTGACACAGCAAATGCCTCTTTTGAAAATGATGCTGATATTGAGGTTAATGATACTGATATTATAGATAAAAATGCTGATATAACCATTAAAAAGGCTGATATTTCCGCTAACAATGCTGATATAACCATTGAAAAGGATGATATTTCCGCTAAAGAAGCTGTAGCCACGGTCGAGAGCAAAAAAGCCACCGCCGAGACAGACAGCACTTCGCTTTCCGATAAAGTTAAACAATTTGCAAAGGAGTATACACTGTCGGAAAAAGAATCCGAGACCTTAAGAGTTTTTCTTGAAAATCCTGAAAAGACACAAAAAGAGCTGGCGGATATGCAGGGAATAACCCTGCGTACCGTCCAGCGTCATCTTTCCAATATAAGAATAAAAACCGATGCCAAATCTCTTGTTGAGCTAAACAACCTGTTTTATTCACAGCAATAGTTTTGACAAAGCCGTTATGACTCATATATAGGTTCAAAATCACTTGCGTCATGTCCGCACAACGGACATATATAATCCGCAGGTAATGTCTCGCCATCATATACATATCCGCATATTTTACATTTCCAGCCTACTATCTTCTTTTCCTTATCTACTTTTTCAGGCTTTGGCTTCACATCACTTTGATAATCCGCATAAGTAAGCGGAGGATTGTCGCTAAGCACCTTCGCATCCACTATCTCAGCTACGAATAATGTATGTGAGCCGAGGTCGGTTTCAGAAAGCACCTTACAGGATATAACTGCACAGGACTGCCATGCTATATACGGATTGCCCAGAGCATCAAGCTGTGGAACAAATTCCGCAAACTTGTCTACATCGCGACCTGACTGAAAGCCAAATCTTTTTATAGTGTCGAAGCTCACCGTCTTGTCAAGCATGGTAAGCGCAAACTGCCTGCTTTCCTTAATAAGTTCACAAGTGTAATTTTTGTTAATTACTGATATTGCCACACGCACAGGATCATTTGCCACCTGCATACACGTATTGGTTATACATGCGTTCATCCTGTCCCCGCTTTTCGTACCAAGCATAAATACTCCGTATGAAAGCTTGTATAATGCCTTATTGTCCATAATATATACCTCCTTTTTCCATCCTAACACAACTCCGAGCTATCAAGAATTATGGTAAATGGTCCGTCGTTAATAAGCTCGACCTGCATATCCGCTCCAAATTCTCCAGTCTCAACCACTTCGATTTCATTTTTACATAATTCTACTATATAATCATAAAGTTTTTCTGCATGTTCAGGGCTTCCGGCTTTTATAAATGATGGGCGGTTACCCTTTTTGCAGTCTGCATATAAGGTAAACTGTGATACCAGAAGAAGCTGTCCATCCACATCCTTTATGGATAGATTGGTTTTACCCTCCGAATCTGCAAATATTCTTAATCCTATTAGTTTTTTTACAAGCTTATCCGCTATCTCCTTTGTGTCTTCCTCACAGACGCCGATTAAGACCATAAATCCTTTATCAATTTTACCGCTTACACTTCCGTCTATGGTAACACTTGCTTTTGTTACACGTTGAATTACGAATTTCATATCTGACCTCTAATTATCTTTATACTTAAATAAATCATCCATAGTTACAACCGACTGAATATTACCTGAATACGAATTGTCAACCATTCCATAAGTTGTAACAAGTGTAGGATAAATAGCATATTTGGTTCCTGTTGAAACAATTAAATCATTTATTTTATTTTTTATATTTTTATCTACTTTTTGTGTTATCGTATATTCTGTATTTGAATATTTCATTTCGCAAAGATTTATCACTTTATCTTTTCTCACAATAAGCAAATCAATTTGAGAGCCTGCTATACCGTTATCCCTATCAGCCCTGCAATACCACGAATTCACATCGGTATATACGCCTGATATCCCTAATTTTTGCTTTATTTGTTCTATATGCATCAGACAAACTCTTTCAAAGGCATATCCCATCCATGTATTAACAGCAGGGGTATTTATCTGATTGCTCCAAAAATGCTCATCCGTTGGCTCATTCACTAAAAATCTGTAATAAAACAAGGTAAAGCAATCTATCAGCTGAAAAACAGCATTTTTCTTTTTCATACCATATGCATAATATTTCCTGATAAATCCACAGCTTTCAAGCTCTTCTAATTTTTTAGTCAATTCGCCTGAACTATCAAAATTTGCATTTTTAGTTATCTCTTCTCTTGTCATTCCAACCTTTTTTAAGCTTAAAACATTAATTATTTTAAGATGCATATCAGGTTTTTTAAATATTGATACATATAAATATTTAAATTCTTCCCTTAATGGAGCGTCTTTTTTAAATAGTATTCTATCTATATTTTGTGCTAAGCTTAAGCCCTTTTTCAAAAAGCTCCAGTAATACGGTACTCCCCCAAAGACCATATAATATTGTAAAATCTGTTCTCTGTTAAATGACAGTCCGTTTACACGCGTATACTCCTCACATTCAAATAATGAAAACGGCTGTAGATTAATCTGCTCCGTAAGTCTGTTATAAAGTCCTCCCTTATTATGAACTACTTTAGATAACATCCACGATGTTGCAGATGCACATACTATAAGAACTATATCCTTCCTCGCCGATGCCCAGCTATTCCAAAAATGTTCAAGAGCTGTAATCAGATTGCTTTTAGGTGTATCCATCCATGATAATTCATCAATAAATATTATTTTCTTTTTTTCTGTAGAGTTTCTTATCAACTCCTTTAAATCTTCAAAAGCCTCTAACCAATTTTTAGGATTTTTTGAAGATTCACCTCCTGCATCCCTGACTGAGTTTTCAAAAGCAAAAAGCTGTTCCCTTAACATTCCTTCAAACAATCCTGCGTGTTGAAATGTAAATCTTCCTTCATAAGCCTCTCTGATAAGGTACGTCTTTCCTATCCTTCTTCTTCCATATACAGCTAAAAAATGTGAACTATCATCATTAATTATTTTTTTTAATAATGATAATTCCCTATCTCTACCTATAATCATTTTTACCACCTTATAATTCGCCAAATATCAAAAATTTTATTACTTTTGGAAAATTATATACTATTTTCAAAAGAATTGCAATGTTAAATAATAATTATAATTCGCCAAAACCTAATTTTTTATCAACTTTTGGTGAATTATAAATCAGTTATTCACTATATACAACCCTACCATCAACTATTGTATTGGTAACCTTACCCTTAAGCACCTTACCTTCATACGGGGTGTTGTGTCCTTTTGAGAAAAACCCCGAAGCCATAACCTCCCACTCTATATTCGGATCAAATATCGCTATATCAGCCTTTGCACCCTCGGTAAGCTTGCCGTAGTCCTTATCTATACCTATTACATGTGCCGGATTATAGCTCATCTTTCTTGCCATCTCCATAATATCCATAAGCCCCGTAGATACGAGTGCCGTATATGTAAGTGCTGCCGATGTCTCAAGTCCGACAATTCCAAAAGGTGCCTTGTCGAAATATCTTTCCTTTTCCTCGTCTGAGTGAGGTGCATGGTCTGTAGATATACAAGGCATAGTCCCATCAATCAAGCCCTCTATAAGTGCCTTTACATCCTCCTCTTTCCTAAGCGGCGGATTCATCTTATAGTTGCTGTTGGCTTCCGTTATATCAGCATCCGTAAGTGTAAAATGATGCGGACAGACCTCAGCCGTAACATCAGCACCAAGTCTTTTCGCCATACGCATAAGCTCAACCGTGCCCTTAGTTGAGCAGTGGCATATATGAAGTTTTGCACCCGTCTCTGCAGCAAGGAGTATATCTCTTGCAGTTATGATATCCTCGACAGAATTAGGGATACCGGGTACACCATACTTTTCTGATGCAATGCCCTCATTAAGTACACCCTTGCCTACTAAATCCTTATCCTCGCAATGTGCCATAACTACCGCACCAAGCGAGGCCGCCTCCTTCATCGACTCACGATAAAGTCTTACATCCATAACACTCTTTCCGTCCTCAGAAAATGCTACCGCACCGGCTTCTTTCATAGCCTTCATATCCACAAGCTCTTTGCCTTCCATACCTTTCGTTATACAGGAAAGCTGCTTTACATGGACTACCGCTTCCTTATCCGCCTTGTCCAATATGTATCTAAGAGTTTCGACGCTGTCAACAACAGGGCTTGTATTCGGCATCGCACATACAGTCGTCACCCCGCCGTGTGCTGCTGCCTTAGCACCGGTAACTATATCTTCCTTGTAAGTCTGTCCCGGATCCCTGAAATGCACATGCAAATCTATAAATCCCGGCATAACATACTTACCCTTCGCATCTATAATCTCACTGTCATCACCCTCGTAAGCCTCACCCTTGCTTCTTACATATATTTTCTTTATAGTGTCTCCACTTACTTCTACATCTGCTGCCTCGTTAAGCCCTGTCTCAGGGTCAACCACGTGTCCGTTTAAAATTACCATATCTTCCTCCTATTTGATTTATTTTATCTTGTGTAAATCTTTCTTGACAAATTATTATTTATGCTATAGAATATCATCCAAAGAGAAGCGGTTTTCTACCGAAGGTAGCTTTTAGCAATCCGTCGGCTTACTCGCTTCTTTTTTTATGTTTACTATGTCATATAAAAATACACCTATATCATTAATTCTTGCTACCGCTGTTGCATTATAATAATTAGTACTATACTCACCGTTTTGCGAATTACATACATTCATTGAAAATCTAATATCATATCTATACCATCCCCGTATCGCATCCTCCGAGTGCTTTTTATCTTTATTTTCTACCCACCTTCTATTTGTAGCCTCTGCAATAATCTCTGGTATAATCTGCACCAGATTTGCTTTTGCTTTTGCCAATCCACCTCTTAATCTTCTTGTGTACTGTGAATGAACATATTCATCAGAAAAAATGGCATTTATTTTTATTATATCACCATATTCATTATTTCTAATCTCCATTCCGTCATATTTTCTAAGATACTTTTCTACGTCACACCAAGAGATATTCTGTTTTCCGGTAAAGAGAATTTTCTTTATTTCTATGTATTTCAAGTTTTTATCTCCTCATTATACCCAAATCTTTCTAATCACACGATATTGCATTTGTATAAGAAAGCTATACGGTTTCCGACTCTAACATAAACTTAATCAAATATGCCTCTTTCTGCGATATCTCATTCTCCGGTACATTTAAAACAATAAATACCATATTCGTATTGTCTGCTTCAAGCTTTCCTATTTCAAGTGTGGAATCTGCTATTATTGATAAAACAGCTTTTACATTGAGACCTTCCTCACAGCTTTTATCCGTCTTAAGTTTCAAAGAAAGTTTTCCATCCTTTAAATCCTTTGATAAAAACTTGTCAAGCAATTCACCGTCTTCCTCATTATCCAAAAACAACTCATACTGCCTTCTTCTGCTTAGCTGAACAACCTTTTTTAAAAAAGAAATATAATCCGGATTATCTATGAATCTTTCATACATTTCCTTTTCACGCTCAGGCTTATATATACTGTCACCTGTTTCAAGCTTTACCTTTGCAACCTCCGTTGCACACTCCATACGTGCATCAAATAAAGTCCTCATTTTGTCATCTATTTCGTTTATTTCTTTTCTAATATCTTCTAAGCTCATATTTCCCTCCTTCTACAACATCTCACCTGTCACGCTGTACAAGTCCTCAAAGCTTATTTTCTCATCCACAATCTGTATATATCTTGCTTCAATATTGACCTTTGCAACAATGCCCGTCTTTTGAAAACATATATCTTCCTCTGTGTCCCTTGCCTTTATAAAATATATAACTGTAACAATAGGATGCTCACCCTTGTTAAGCAGTTCTTCAAGCTTCTTAAAACGTACATCCAGTTCTTCCTTTTCCTCCTCGGAAAGTTCTGTTCTCGGCTTAATAATTATATTCTTTTTTTCAATAGCTTCTTCAAAGCCCTTTAAAGCCGAAAATGGTGAAAATATTTTTGCTCTGTCAGCAACACTCATCCTCGCTCTTTTTGAAACCGGTCTGTCCTTATCTATAATATCCTGATATCCTGTCATTCTATGCCTTATGCCCTCCGATTTGTCTGTGCCTGTCTCTCATGGTTGCGCCTTCTTCAAGATTGGTTCCCTTCAAGATTGCATTTTTACCAAAACGTTTCTTTATGCTAATCATAGCCTGCTGCATCTTTTTTTCTTTTTCAAGATCCTTTGAATCAGTAAATATATCAAACTGTTCATAGCTCTCAGCCACAACATTATTGGCACCTATGGTTATCCTTCTAACCATAAGCTTTTTATCTACTATCTCATCAAAAAGCCTAATCACCTCATCAGTAATCTTCTTTGTGGAGGATGTGTAGGTTCCGAAATTTGCGGTTCCGTGTGCAGACTTTGGTACGGTTCTCCCATATCTGTCAATCTTGGTTTCTCCCTTAAATCCGCCGCTATCAACATTTATTCTATCATAACCTATTTCTAAAGTAAATGAAGGCGAAGTAAGTCCCTTATCTACAAGCTCCAGGACAAGCTCCTCGGTCATCTCACGCACTACTATTCTCGCCTTATCAAAGTTATATGGCTCCTGCAGCACTTGTCCGGAAGAAAAGCTGTTAGTTTTAGGCTTGTACCTTTTTATATCCTCAATAGTACAAGGTTCATACCCCCATGCATGGTCAATAAGAATCTCCGCATCTATACCAAATACTTTAAACAATGTATCCTCATCCGAAAGAGACATCCTTGCTATATCACCCATAGTATGAATCCCGTATTTTTCAAGTCTTTTAGCAGTACCCGGACCGGTTCTCCAAAAATCCGTAATCGGCTTATGTCCCCACAGCTTCTCTCTGTAGCTTCGCTCGTCAAGACTCGCAATTCTTACCCCATACTTATCAGCCTCTATATGCTTGGCACCTATATCCATAGCAACCTTACAAAGATACAGATTGGGCGCTATGCCGGCTGTTGCAGTTATACCGGTTTCATTTAATACATCCATTATAATCGTTCGAGCAAGCTCCTCTGCCGTCATCTTATAAAGGGACAGATAATGGGTTACATCCATAAAAACTTCATCTATACTGTAAACCTGAATATCATCCTTACTGATATATTTTAAATATATTTCATAAATTTTCGTGGAATATTCGATATAAAGAGACATACGCGGTACAGCAGCTATGAAATCAAGCTCCCTGCCTGTTGACCTTTTTACCTCATCACACTTTTGATATACCTCAAAAAGTCTCGACCTTCCGGATAACCCGTATGCCTTAAGAGCAGGTGTAACGGCCAGACATATGGTTTTTTCCGTACGTGATTCATCCGCCACAACAAGCCTTGTAGTAAGCGGATCAAGTCCCCTTTCCACACATTCGACAGATGCATAGAAGGATTTCAAATCAATTGCTATATAAGTTCTCTCACCCATATAAAACTCCTGTAAAATATATTTACATTTCACATAAAGTATCATACCACAAACTGAGAGGTCAGGCAAATGTCAGGTATATACAAAAAGATACTGCCGCATTGATGAATTAATTATCTATTGCGACAGTATCTTTTTAATTAAATCCAATTTGATGTTTCAATATGTTTATCGCCCTTTTTCTTTAAAACTATTTTGTTAATACTGCTATTTGTATCATCGGTTTTAATCAAAACCCAATTATCAAAATAGTTTATCACATCATAATATTTTTCACAAAAATATTTTATTCCGTCTTTTTTATCTTCTATAATTCCGATAATCTCATCTCTTCTAAAGCTGTTTTCTTCCATATATTTTCTGAAATCCTCTGACTCAGCATAATAATCCTTCAAAATATATGTTATAATCGCTCTATCTATGCTTTCCCAAAAATCAATTTCATCAATAACATCTTCACTGATATTCTTAAAGTTTGATTCACAGCTTTTAAATTCATCTATTCTATTATTTTGTTTATCAATAAACTCATATGACTCTACGCTGCAAATTTTGTCCTTTACAAAATCAAGCGGTAACTTGACAATAAAAATTCCCATATGAACACAATACCATATATTATCCGTATCCATAAAGCTTACATATTCTGTTTCTTCATTATTGAAAAATATATCATGTTCAGAATCTACTATATCACTGGACATATACCATATTTTTCCATCCGGCTGACGTTTTGCAATTATACTTTTATTTATCATATTTTCTCTCATACCCCTTATAAAAATAATCCTTATATATATAATACACTAAATTTATAAATTTGTCATTGTACTATTAGTCCAAAATTTATTTTTTTTGAATTTTTTATTAAAATTATTATACTTTTTCTAATTAATATACATATTTTATGATTATTTTGAAATACTAAGACCAAAATTAATATTTGGATTTATTTATAAGGAAGGATATCAAATGAATGATGTAACGCTATATATATCATTGGAACAAAGTACTGCTGTTAATTCCAGAAAAGTGTGCGTAGGAGATATAGCCAAGCTTTTTTGCAGAAATGTTGACATAGCAAAAGAAGCTGCCAATATAAAGCTTTTTACATTTAATAACTCAAAGAAAGCTCAGCAGGTAATTACAGCACTTAAAATAATAGAAGAAATATCCATTAATATAAAGGATATTCATATAGAAAATATAGGCGATGCTGAAACTATTGTTTACTATAAGAATATTCCGTCAGAGGAACGAATGGTTGCAAGGCTAAAAACTATTATGTTAATTATTTTTGCCTTTTTAGGAACCGGATATTCTATAATGTCCTACAATGGTGACGTAGGCTCAAGGGAGCTTCTTGAACAGCTTTACACATTATTTACCGGAAATGATGCCTCCGGAAATCCAAGAGGTCTTACACTAGGGATAATTATGTACTGTATCGGACTTTGTATAGGTATGATAACCTTCTTTAATCACGGCATTAACCAAAAAGATACTGACGATCCTACTCCTCTTCAGGTTCAAATGAGGCTTTATGAACAAAATGTAAATCAAAGTATAATAATAGACAGTGAAAGGAATAAGGAAACTATAGATGTTGATTGAGAACGCTTTATTTCTTGGATTTTGTTTCATAGCAGGAAGTGCAATATCAGCCGGATTTGTTGCTTTTATAACACTTCTTGGTGTATTTCAAAAGCTAATTGAGAAATATAAAACGGCAAAGTATATAAAAGTAATTGAACTGGCTATAATTTCAGGCGTATCATTTTTTAATCTGGTTTTTTTATTTAATCTTTCTCTTCCTTTTGGAATTTGGGGGTTTTCAGTATTAAACCTTTTTGGAGGAATATTTGTAGGCTGTCTTGCCGGAGCTTTGGCAGAAACCCTAAATATATTTCCTATACTCTCACGCCGCTTTAAGATAAGAAAGCGGCTTCCATATGTGCTAATTGCAGCAGCTTTAGGCAAAGCCTGTGCAAGCATTATACAATTATTGTTTTTTTAAAAAGAAAGGATGAATTATATGAAGGTTAGACAAAACGATGAAGAATATAATAAATATGTTGAAGCCGTAACTCCAAAACACAATACATTTATAAATTGTCTAAATGCTTTCTGGGTAGGCGGACTTATATGTGTAACAGGTCAGGGAATTATGGCAATATTTATGAATGAATTTGGATATTCCAAGGATGATGCCGCAAGCTTTACCTCAATTATACTGGTTTTAATAAGTGTAATTCTTACGAGTTTTAATCTCTATAAGAAAATTGCAAAGTTTGCAGGCGCGGGCGCACTTGTTCCGATTACCGGATTTGCCAATTCGGTTGCTGCTCCAACCATAGAATATAAAAAAGAAGGTGAAGTATTTGGCAAGGGTGTAAAAATATTTACCATTGCCGGACCGGTTATTCTTTTTGGTATTGTAACAAGTTGGTGTGCAGGCTTGATATATTATATTCTTTCATTTGCTGAATTAATTTAAACTCCGGAGGTATAATTATATGAATCATGAGAAAACTAATGAACAATGCGGAAAACAATCAATAAGATTTTCCAACCCTCCCGTCATTATAAGCCGGGCATCTATCGTTGGAGAAATGGAAGGGAAAGGACCTTTAGCAACTTATTTTGATGAAATCGAAGCCGATCCTACATTTGGTCAGGAATCATGGGAAAAAGGGGAATCGGAAATGGTAAGACGGGCTGTTTCTCTTGCAATAGCTAAATCAGGCATAGATAAAGAAAAAATAAGATATATCTTTGGTGGCGATTTGCTGGGTCAGCTCATAGGTACAACCTTTGGCTTAAAGGATTTTGAAATTCCTGTATTTGGTCTTTACGGTGCCTGTTCTACCTGTGGCGAGTCTCTTTCACTTGCCGCCATGACGGTAGCTGCTGGATATGCAGACTATGCACTTGCAGCAACAAGCAGCCATTTTGCAGGAGCGGAAAAACAATTTAGATTTCCTTTGGAATACGGAAATCAACGACCGCTTTCTGCCACATGGACGGTAACAGGCAGCGGAGCTTTTGTGGTTGCATCTTCGTCTTCCAACCAGCCTATGTCCGGTTATCCACATATATCTGCCATAACCACCGGAAAAATTATTGATTACGGGGTACGGGACAGTATGAATATGGGTGCCTGTATGGCTCCTGCTGCCGCAGATGTTATATATCAGTCACTATATGATTTATCTATGAAGCCGACAGACTTTGATAAGATAATCACCGGAGATTTAGGTAAGGTCGGAAGCGAAATACTTATCAAGCTTCTTCTTGATAACGGCATAAATATAGAAAAAAATCATATGGATTGCGGTGTAGAAATCTTTGATAACAGTGAACAGGATACTCATAGTGGAGGAAGCGGTTGCGGATGCTCAGCTGTAACACTTGCCGGTTATATTTTGAAAAAGCTTGATGAACACGAATGGAAAAGAGTTTTATTTGTTCCGACAGGTGCACTTCTTTCAACCGTGAGCTACAACGAAGGTGAAACAATTCCCGGTATTGCTCACGCTCTTATAATTGAACAAAATTAAAATATATTAATTGGAGAAATTGAATTATGGATTATGTAAAAGCTTTTTTAATTGGCGGTATAATATGTTTACTTGCCCAAATTTTGATGGATAACACTAAGCTTATGCCCGGACGTGTTATGGTCATACTTGTTTGCACAGGTGTGATACTGGGGGCAGTAGGTTTATATGAACCATTTTTAAATTATGCCGGTGCAGGAGCTTCGGTTCCGCTTTCGGGCTTTGGTTATAATCTTTGGAAAGGTGTTAAAGAAAGTATAGATTCTGACGGATTCCTTGGTCTTTTCAGAGGCGGTTTTAAAATGGCCGCCGTCGGAACCTCGGCAGCACTTATATTTTCCTATATAGCTTCGCTTATATTTCAACCAAAGATGCCTGAAAATTAAACAAAATTTTTTAATAGGTAAACAAGCATATGCTTTTTATATAGATGCGTGATTCGAACTGCATAGCAGTCCGTCCACGCAAAAAGAGGACGGCTGCTGTCGCCCTCTTTATATTTTGTGTCGTCCCCCTTGCCGACTTCGTCGTCAAGTAGGTCCTCGTATCTTCATCTGCCTTTTTCGTCCCCCTTGCCGACTCCGTCGTCAAGTAGGTCCTCGTATCTTCATCTGCCTTTTTCGTCCCCCTTGCCGACTCCGTCGTCAAGTAGGTCCTCGTAAAAAATCACTAGCAAGCTGTGATTTTTTACTCGTCCCAGTTGTGATAAACACTTTGGACGTCGTCGTCCTCGTCAAGCATATCGAGGATACGATTCATCTTTTTGATATCATCTTCATCGGAAAGCTCAACGTAGTTCTGAGGTATCATGGTTACCTCGGCTGATGCCATCGGTATATTTTCTTTTTCAAGTGCTTCTCTAACAGTCGTGAAATCATCCGGTGTGGTTATGATTTCGTAGCTGTCCTCTTCGTCTGAAAAATCCTCTGCACCTGCATCTAAAGCTATCATCATAAGGTCGTCTGCATCCTTATCACATTCTTCCTTATCTATGATAATCTGTCCCTTTTCATCAAACATAAAGGATACACAGCCTGTAGTTCCGACATTTCCGCCGCCCTTTGTAAATGCATTACGAACATTTGAAGCTGTTCTGTTTTTGTTATCAGTAAGTGCGTTTACAATTATAGCTGTTCCGCTTGGTCCATAGCCTTCATATGTAATGGATACATAGTTTACCGAGTTTGCATCTCCTGCCGCCTTTTTGATACCTCTTTCTATTGTATCGTTAGGCATGTTGTTTGCCTTTGCTTTTGCTATAACATCTCTAAGCTTACTGTTATTGGCAGGATCAGCACCTCCCTCTTTTACCGCAACTGCAATTTCTCTACCTATTATAGTAAAAATCTTACCCTTTGCCGCATCATTTTTTTCCTTCTTGTGCTTAATGTTTGCAAATTTTGAATGTCCTGACATCTTGATTACTCCTTTATTGTTTTTTTATCATCTTCTTCATCTGTTTTTTCAACTCTTACAAGACGTATCATCTTGTCAGCTATTTTAACAGGGATAAATTTGTAGCCCTGATAAATAATTTCAATTTTTTCATTTTCTTCCGGAATTCTTTCGAGCTTATAAAGCAGGAATCCATTTAAGGTTTCAAAGTCTTCATCCGGAAATTCTATGGATAATTCATCAGCGATATCACTTAAAAATGCTTCTCCATTCATAAGATAAGCATCCCTTGATATACTCTTTATGTTTTCAACCTCTTCCTCATCATGCTCATCAAAGATATTTCCTACTATCTCTTCGATTATATCCTCCATTGCAACAAGACCTTCCGTCTGTCCATATTCGTCAAGTACGATTGCCATATGTATCTTTTCATTTTGCATCTTCTGAAGAAGCTTGGATATATTAAATGTCGGATGTATGAATATCGGTTCTTCAAGAATTTCTTTAATATTTTGTTTTGGATCTTCAAGATATGCAGCTATCAAATCCTTCAGATGAATAACTCCTATTATGTTATCTATATCCTCTTCGTAAACAGGATATCTGGAAAAACTGTTTTCCAATGCAAAATTTAATGCTTCTTCCACATTTACGGTATCTTCAAGTGCAATTATCTTCTGCCTGCTGGTCATGATATCTCTGGCATTCTTATCCGAAAACTCAAAGATATTGGATATCATCTCAACTTCATTTTCCTCTATAACCCCCTGCTCATGACCTTCCTCAACCATGGAGAGTATATCCTCTTCTACCTTTTCCTCATTTACCTTTTTTGAAAAAAACTTTTTTAAGCCACCGGGCCCGCCAGCCATAGTATTTCTCCTTATATTATATTATCCTAAAGCCTCGTTTTTACAGCTCAAGGCTTATTTTTAATGCTTCGTTTACTCTTCGTATAATATTATTGTCAAGATGACAAACCTTTTCCTTTAATCTTTGTTTATCAACTGTTCTAAGCTGTTCCAACAGTATAACAGAATCCTTTGCTATATCGCAATACCTTGAATCAAGTTCAACATGCGTTGGCAGCTTTGCCTTATGTAGCTGAGAGGTAATAGCTGCTATAATAACCGTTGAGCTATGTTTATTGCCTGCTTCATTTTGTATTATAAGTACCGGTCTTATTCCGCCCTGTTCCGAACCTATTACCGGTCTTAGGTCTGCGTAGTAAATATCGCCCCTTCTGATTATCAATTTCTTCACACTCCTATAGTCACTAATTAACTAATCAAAGTATTTCCAATAATCAACCGGTATATTCAATTATTTTATCTTTACTGTCCTTACATAATCAGGCTGTATATTTATTTCATCATACTGACTATTTATGTATATAATTATATAAGATAATTTACACAAATATTATCCTTTCCTTCCTCGTAATAAACTCTCGGCACACGCCTTGATATATTACAGACAAGCTCATAATTAAAGCTTGCAGCAGGTAGAGCAACCTCTTCAACCGTAATCTCACTGCTTCCTTCATTTCCTATAAGTATAACCTCATCACGAAGCTTTGCCTCAGGAATATCCGTTACATCAACCATAATCTGATCCATACACACTCTTCCAAGAATAGGAGCATATTTTCCGTGTATTATAACTTTTCCCTTATTGGATAAAGCTCTCGGATATCCGTCGGCATAGCCAACAGTTACTGTGGCAATTTTTGTATCCTTATCCGTAACAAAGGTCCATCCATAGCTTACTCCTACTCCGGCAGGAACAGTTTTTATATGTGCTATATGAGCAACAAGTGACATCACAGGTTTTATTATAACAGACTTGTCAACCTCCTCAGAAGGATAAAGTCCATATGTCACGATTCCAAGTCTTATCATATCAAACTCATTGTCCTTAAGCTCCATTGTGCCTGCACTGTTATCTATGTGCTTTATTGAAAAACTCATACCCCTTTTTTCAAGTTCCCCGATAAACCATTTGAATTTTTCCTTTTGCATTTTTGCTGCTGTTTTGTCAAACTCATCTGCTTTCGCATAATGTGTAAATATTCCTTCTATATCAAGCCCTTCCAAATCAGCAAGCTTTGCTGCCTCATTTATACCGTTTTCATCTGTTATAAATCCGATACGTGACATACCGGTATCAACCTTAATATGTACTTTTGCCTTCTTTCCCATAGAACATGCAAGCTCGGATAATACCTTACATTCACAAACATCATAAACAGCCTGTGTTATATTATATGCAATCAGCTTGTCATAATTATCTCTATCTGTATATCCGATTATTAAAATAGGTGTCTTGATACCTGCATTTCTAAGCTCAACTGCCTCATCTATCGTCGCAACACCGAAATAATCCGCCAAATCAAGAGTCCTCTTTGCTACTTCAACCGAACCATGACCATACGCATCCGCCTTAATTACAAGCAGTACCTTCATATCAGGCTTAACCAGTGATTTCATGGTTTTAACATTGTATCTTAAATTATCAATATTAATTCCCGCATATATTCTGTTATAGCCCTCTTTACCTCTTGACATTTTATTCCTCCTGATATATAAATCGAAAATATTATTACGACCTTTATTCTATACTTTCATAGCTCTCATAGCCTTCAAGGACCTTGGTTATGCTTCTTACTATATCTGTTGCTATCATACTGTATCTTCCCTTTTCCACGGCTGCATACTTACCTGCAAGTCCATGCATACAGACACCAAGCTTCGCTGCTTCGTATATATCCATTCCCTGTCCGACAAGCCCTGCAAGTATACCTGAAAGTACATCTCCTGAGCCTCCTGTTGCCATACCGTTATTTCCGGTCATATTGACATAAGCATGAACATCACTGTCAGCGACTATTGTTCGTGAATCCTTAAGCACTACTACTGTATTATATTCCTGTGCAAAATCCCTTGCTATATCATATTTTCTCTCTTTTATCTCTCCCGTCTTTTTATCTGTCAGTCGGGACATTTCCTTAATATGCGGAGTTATGATTATATCTGCATCAGTATTCTTAAGCCACTCTCTGTTTTCAGATAATATATTTAATGCATCAGCATCGGCGATTATGGTCTTATCAAAGTTATCAAAAGTTCTTTTAACAATTCTCTTGGCATAATCGCTCATTCCAAGTCCCGGTCCGATAACTATAACATCCGACCATCCGAGTATATCATCAACCGCCTCGTCAACTGACGACATATCATTTGTATCATAGGTCTTTAGCATTGCCTCCGGAAGTCTCTGTTGGAGAATTTCCCTGTTTTCCTCTGTCGTACAAACCTTTACGAGTCCGCAGCCCATCCTGTAAGCCGCTTCTGCTGCAAACATACATGCTCCTGCCATATTTTTGCTTCCGGCTATCACGCCTATCTTTCCATAGCTTCCCTTATGAGAGTCCACCTTACGTGTAGGAAGCTTTTCCTCAACATCCTTTTCATCATAAGTATATAATCTTGGGGAAATCCTGTCTATAACATGAGCAGGGATACCAATTGGAGCAACTATTACATTACCGCTTAATTCAAAACCTGCTCCTGTAATCATACCAAGCTTCATAAGTTCAAAGGTTATGGTTGTATCCGCCTTAAAAGCTGTATCAAGAATAAAGCCTGTATAAGAATCTATTCCGGAAGGAATGTCTATGGCTATCTTATAGGCATCCAGATCATTCATTATATGTATAGCTTCAGCATGTCTTCCATGTACGGAACGATTAAGTCCTACTCCAAATATTCCGTCAATAACAACATCATAGCCATAATCTATAATCTCATCAATAAAATTAAGATTAAGCTTCTTTGCAATACTGTATTGCTGTTTAAAGCCCTCACTCTGTTTTTCTATTTCATTTATCCAGTATATATCAACCTTGTATCCGTCCTCATGAAGCATACGGGCCACAGCAATTCCGTCTCCGCCGTTATTTCCGCTTTCAACAACCACAAGAACCTTTTTCTTTCTGTCAAATCTTTCCTTGACAAACTCAAAAACCTTAAGAGCTGCCCTCTCCATAAGAACCATCTGCGGAATACCTATGGTATTGATTGTATAATCGTCTATTCGTGCCATTTCGTCGCCGCTTGCAACGTATTTCATTTTATCCACCTCTCAAATTCTATTCAACTTTATAATAGTATCATTTTTTTTCTTATTAGTAAAGTTTACCATCATAATAATAAAGCAAAAGACCTACCACATCCTCATAATAATTTCCGTACACCATTTTCTCCTGCATCTCCCAACCCTTATCAGCAGCCTTCTCGGCTTTATCCTTTAGCTTTTCCATAGGATGTGAATTTTCCTCATATCTGCTGCTTGCTTCTATGGAGGCCTCCGCCTCATCCGTGTAAATCTGTTTTTTAGGCATTGGCTGATTTTTGTATATTTCGAGTGCTTTTTCCTTTCCTATAGCTTCTATAAGCGATGTAATATATGCATCATCAACATAGAAAAAAGCATCTATATATCCGGAATATCTTATAAATGCATCATCACTGTTTATACAACCAAGATAGCTTAAGAAATTTGCTTCATTTTCCTGATAATAGCCATGATGATGACTTATTTCATGTGCGTATAACGAAGGAAAATATAGCCTTGTAACATATTCATTATAGGTTGCCTCCATAGTATACGGATAATTATAGCCTCCTATATTCATCCATTCAAGAACAGAGGAGCAAAAAGCTTTTTTTATATCAGGATAATATCCCTTTAGTCTCGGATATTCATCTCCTAAAGCCTTCATGGACAGTGCCAGTTCTTTTCTTACTGTTTCATCATCTCTGTATATCAGCCTTCCGTTTTCATCACGTTCAACTGCTTCGGAGGTTTCATTGAGCTTATCAACAATATAGCTTCTCAACGTCTCAAGCTCTTCTATACTATATGCCCTTACATATGCATTTCTACCAAGTCTTTTATCACTTAAAATACTCGCTCTGAACGGAATAACCCAATTTAATGTATATATAAGAAGGACAGATAAAAATATTAAAAGCATTGCCTTTATATATTTTTTTAAAAACCTTTTATAGCTTTCCCTCCTATGTAATAAAAGGAGCAAAGCCGACAAAAAAATTGTCAGAACAAAAAGAAATGCGAAAAGATACATGAGTATCTCTCCGACAGCAAATGGAAATATATCCATTATTTTCCCTAAAAAGTCTGCAATAACCCCATATATATTGTCAGCATAAAAATCACTAAACGGTCTTATAAAAGATATAGCATTAAATATCATAATAAGAACTGAAATAATTATAATGATACGCTTATACGGTGTTATCTTTTCTTTCATATAATTATATATCCCTTTTTCATATGCACTTTTGTTCCATCTGATTTTTCTACAATAAGATTTCCGCTATCATCCATTCCCTTTATAACGGCTGAAAAATCATCCGACTCTTCGCCATTTATCACAAATCTGACTTTTTTATTCATATACATCAGCTTGTTTTGATATAATTTCGTTATTTCTTTATCCTTATAATATATTTCCGGATAGAATAATCTGTTTAAAATGTCTGCTATAAGCTCATTTTTATTGTCTGTTTCACAATTTATACCTATTCCGATGATATAGGAGCTTATCTCTCCGGTTTCCAAATCCGATATTATCTCAGTAAGAATACCGCATATTTTCTTATCTTCCAAATATATATCATTAATCCACTTTATGCGGATAGGTGCTTTTGTTTTTTCAAGCGAATCCGCAACTGCAACTGCTGCATATAAAGGAAGATTTTCCTGCTTTAAGCTTTCAGGAGAAAGAAAAATACTAAAATATATTCCTCCCTCAGGTGATTCAAACCTCTTTCTTCCGTGTCCCTTTCCGGCAGTCTGTTTCTTGGCAATTATAACTCTCTTATCAAGAGCCTCCATAACAGCCCTTTCCTTTGCAAGCTGACTTGTAGAGGTTATCTCATTATAAACCTCAATATTTGCTGCATCCTCTTTATTGTACAAAAATGCAGCTATTCCCTGAACAGAGATTATATCGCAGGACTTGCTTAAGCTGTAGCCTCTGTTGGTAACAGATTCAATGCTGTAGCCATGCTCCTTTAACTCATGGACAGCCTTCCAGACAGAATTTCTCGAAACACCGATAACCTTGGCAAGCTCTTCGCCTGATATAAAGCTTCCTTTATTTTCCTCCAGCGCTCTAAGCACTCTGTCTTTTGTGTTCATAAAAGTCTCCTCTTTCTCATCTATCTCTTTTATGAGATATGTCCGTCTCTGTACATAGAAAATTCATCCATAGGATACTGCTTTAAATTATCAAGAACCGCTCTTTTATCTGCCGTAGAAAGAAGTGCTTCTCTTGCTCTTGTAATTTCTACCTCTGTTTTATGCTTTGAAGGTCCTCCGACACATCCACCAGGGCACATCATTCCCTCAACAAAATCCTCTTCAAGCCTTCCGGACTTAAGCATAAGAAGTGTCTTCTTACACTCATCTCCACCGGCACATTTCTTAAGAGATATACCTTCTGTATCAATTCCTCTTTCCTGCATACATTCAAGAACAGCATTTGCAACTCCTCCGGAAGCGGCAAATCTCTTGCCCCAGACCGAAGCCTCCTGATAGCTTTCATCTACAGGCTTAAGCTCAATATCCTTTGAACGAAGCAAGGCTCTGAACTCGCCATAGGTCATTACATAATCTGCATTGTCAGCTACGGACTTATCCTGTGATTCCGCCTTCTTTGCAATACATGGTCCGATGAAAACTGTTATGCAGCCCGGATGTGTACACTTCAAATATCTTGATATGGCACACATTGGTGAAACGGTTGTTGACATATTTTTCTCAAACTGCTCCGGAAATTGTCTTCTCATCATATTTATGAATGCCGGACAGCAGGAGGTTGTCATCTTCCTTCCCTCCTCTAAAGCTTCCTTCCATTCAAGCGACTCATAAGCAGCAGTCATATCACCGCCAAGTCCTACCTCAACCATATCAGCAAAGCCCATCTCCTTAAGTCCTGCCTTGATGGATGCCATAGTTATTTCTTTTCCGAACTGCCCCTCTGTTGCCGGTGCACACATAGCTATAACTTCTTTACCTGCTTTAATCTCATTTATAATATCCACAAGATATGACTTAGAGGATATCGCACCGAACGGACAAGCATGAATACAATGTCCACATTGAACACATTTATTTTCATCAATCATACATAATCCATTTTCGTCATATGTAATTGCACCTGTCGGACATGCCTTTTTACAAGGTCTTTCAAGATGTGCTATAGCTGAATACGGACAAGCTGCGGCACATTTGCCACACTCCTTACACTTGGAAACATCTATATGTGAACGATGGTGTCCTATGGAAATAGCTCCAAAATTACAAGAGCTTTGACACGGCTTACCAACACACAAACGGCAGTTATCCGTAACGGTATATGCCGAAATCGGACACTCTTCACACGCCGGCTTGAGTATTTGAATAACATTGTCACTGTTATCCTCCGGTGTCGGACAAAGTCCCTCCGCAAGACGTATACGCTGTCTTACAAGCTCTCTTTCCTTATATACACAGCAACGGTTAAGTGCCTTAGGTCCCGGAATGATTCTGTAAACAAGCTCCTCCTTGGACTCCTCGTTAAGATTGTCCTCCCACGCAAGCCTTGCAACCTCTTCGATTATCTTATGCTTTAAATGTACTATGCCCTCATCGTTGGTAATCATATATCCGTCTCTCCTTAAAATAATATTTTACTTATCAAATCTTATACCTATTATGGATAAGCTTATATCAACAAAGCCTTTTTCTTTCTTATACCAATATCCATTTTATTATGATTTTATGATTTATGCAACCTCAATATAATGTATATTTTACCATTTCTTTCAAATAAATAAATACTATTTTTAATATTTTATAATTTATCTGCCTCTACTTTTAAAAATTTATTTACACTTTATTTACATTATTTAATTTGCCAAATATACCGTTTATATGTTATATTATTTTTTGTAAATAAAAGGATGTGATATTATTGAACAGAAATGAATACTCTGCAGTGACTCCTATCTTTCGTGAGTTAGCAAAAAAATGTCAGACAAATGATATAATCGATCAGGAATTGTATACCAAATATGAAGTAAAACGTGGACTTAGGGATTTGGATGGTCGTGGTGTCCTTACCGGACTTACAGACATCTCTACTATCAATGCCTATAAAAAGATTAACGGTGAGCTTGTACCTATAGATGGCGAGCTTTACTATCGTGGTATAAATATTTATAGTCTGGTTAAGGGTTTTTCCAACGAAAACAGATTTGGATATGAAGAAACCGTTTACTTACTTTTATTTGGCGAGCTTCCTACCTTGGAAAAGCTTAATGAATTTAATGTTTTACTTGGCTCCTATCGTTCTCTTCCGACTAATTTTGTAAGAGATATTATTCTTAGAACTCCAAGCCGGGACATTATGAATTCACTTGCAAAGGGTATACTTAATTTAAGCTCGTATGACCTTAATGCTTCAGATGTAAGTATACCGAATGTTTTAAGACAAAGCATTGAGCTTATAGCCAATTTCCCTTCTCTTGCCGTTTATTCATATCTTGCATACAGACATTATGAATTAGGCAGGGGACTTTATATACATAATCCTAAACCGGAGCTTTCGACAGCCGAAAACTTCTTGCGACTGCTTAGAAAAAATAAGCACTACACCGAGCTTGAGGCTAAGGTACTTGACCTTGCTCTTGTTTTACATGCAGAACACGGCGGAGGTAATAACTCAACCTTTACAACGCACGTTGTAACCTCATCGGGAACAGACACCTACTCATCTGTAGCAGCTTCTCTTTGCTCGCTTAAGGGGCCAAAGCACGGCGGTGCCAATGTTAAGGTTAAGCAGATGTTCGATGATTTAAAGGAAAATGTAACCAACTGGGAGGATAAAGGTCAGATACGTGATTACCTTTGCAATATACTTGATAAGAATGCATTTGATAAATCAGGTCTGATATACGGTATGGGACACGCAGTTTACTCTATATCCGATCCGCGTGCCAACATCTTCGGTAAATTTGTCGGCAAGCTTGCAAAAGAGAAAAACCGTGAGGAAGAATATAATCTTTATGTAAATGTTGCTGAGGCAGCCAAGGAAGTAATTGCCGAAAAGCGTAAAATATATAAGGGAGTAAGCCCAAATGTGGACTTTTACAGTGGCTTCGTATACAGTATGCTCAACATTCCTGAAGAACTCTTTACTCCTCTCTTCGCCGTTGCAAGAATCGCCGGCTGGAGTGCACACCGTATCGAAGAGCTCATAAATGTAAACAAAATCATCCGTCCGGCTTACATGTCCATATCCGAGGACAGAGAATATATACCTATTGCGGACAGATAAGTATGTCAGGGGCGTGAGCTTGTCACATATTGTTGCTCTACAAAAGAGCATAATAAGAAGATGGATAGAGAACAAACCATCGATTTGCTAAATCAAAGCGTTCAAATTCTTTATAGGTGCTAAAAATCGAAAACTCGCTACGCTCAAACAGTTCGATTCTTTTAACGCACCTATTGCGAATTTTCACTTTTGATTTATCACAAATCGGGTTAATCATTCTCTACCCATCTTCTTATTTTTGCTCTTTTAGTTGTTTATTAATTTTTTGTGACAAGGCTCACGTCCATGACACACTTGCTATACTATGAAAATACTCCGAAAGCTCCCAACAGTAATATGAACAGGAGGATTGGTGCCACGACCTTTATCATAACAATGTATAATTTTCTACGTCCAAACTTCTCACCATTCTTGGTAGCTTCATCTATAACTGTCTTTGGCTTTACTATCCAACCGATAAGTATACAGGTTCCTATGGCAACGATAGGCATGAGTATGTTGTTACTTATGTAATCAAAGATATCAAGAAGCTGTGCATTTGCCCCGTTTGGAAGTTTGATATCAAAGTAAAGCTTATTGTAGCCGAGGCAAATTATAACACCCAATACAGCAGCTATAATACCCTCCATAATCGTAGCCTTACGTCTGCTTACCTTAAACTGATCCATGAGACTTGATACAACTGCTTCAAGGACTGATATAGAACTGGTAAGTGCTGCAAAAAGCACCATAAGAAAGAATACCGCACCAAGTACATTTCCAAGCTTACCCATCTCGGCAAATACCTTAGGTATGGCTACAAACATAAGTCCGGGTCCGCCTGTCATTCCTTCCTTACCCATAAATACATATACGGCAGGAATTATCATAACACCCGCAAGAAATGCTACAAGTGTATCAAATATTTCTATCTGATTAACCGACTTTACAAGATTATGATCATCCTTAAAATATGAGCCATAAGCAACCATAATTCCCATAGCAACGCTTATACTGTAAAAAAGCTGTCCCATGGCATCCATGACTACTACAAAAAAGTCCTTAATTCCCATTCCCGACACATCCGGAACAACATAAATCATAAAGCCTTCAAGTCCGGTTCTTCCGGTTTCCTTGCTGTTTATGGTAAGTGAAAAAATTGCAACACCTATAACGAGCACAAGAAGTATTGGCATAAGTATCTTTGACATAGCCTCAATACCCTTATTTACACCCTTATATATTACAAATACAGTTGCGGCAAGGAATATAATATTATATATAATCGGCGAACCGATATCCGTTATAAATCCTCCAAAATATCCATCCTCTGCTGCCGCCACACCATTTCCGGTAACAAAAGCCACAAAGTATTTAAGTACCCAGCCACCTATAATACAGTAATACGGAAGTATCATAAACGGAACTATTACCGCAACTACACCGAGCCATTTCCATTTAGGCTGAAGCTGCCCATACGCAGTAAGCGGACTCTGCTTGGTCTTTCGTCCTATACTTATCTCCGTAATTAACAACGTAAATCCAAATGTAAGGGCAAGTATCAGATACACAACCAGGAATATTCCTCCCCCATCCTTAGCGGCAAGATACGGAAACCTCCATATATTACCCAATCCTACTGCACTTCCTGCTGCAGCAATTACAAATCCCAAAGAACTGGAAAATGAACTACGCTTTTCACTCATTTTTATCTCTCCTTTTAAATATTATTTTTACATCAAAATTCTCTCAAAATAAGCTCCGTTATTCCCGGATTGCTTCCCCCGACAACCCGTTTTACCTTAGGCACCCGGTTATATGCAAATTCATCTTCTATGGCATCCTTTATTCTGGTACCGCCACGATATCCATGAATTACTTTTATCCTATATACACTGCCACTCGCAGAATTAACCTTTTTTATTATGGCTCTTATTGCTTCATCCACAGTCATTCCATGTACATCAATTTCTTCCATACCACCTGAAAGCATATTTTACCTCCCAAGTATACTTTATCTTATTTATCTTCAAGAATTATAAATAAATCTGATATATCAACCGTTATGCTGCCTTATAAACTTCAAAAATTCCTGTTTAGGCATTGGCTTTGCATAATAATATCCCTGTATAAAATCACAACCAATCTCTTCAAACCAATCGGAAGCCTCTTTACTTTCAACCCCCTCAACCACTATCTCTGCTCCGATTTTTTTAAGCATAGTGACCGTTTGTTTTATAACATCACGCATTCTTCCATCATTCATATTATCCACAAGACTTTTATCAATCTTTATAATCTTAAATGGAAGTGCTACTATTTTTTGAAGATTGGAATATCCCGTGCCATAATCATCCAATGAAAGTGCAAGATTCATATCGTGTATTCTGTAAATTGTATCATAAATTATATCTCTTACATAATCACGTCCGGTCTCGGTTACTTCAAAATTAATATTATTCTTTGAAATATTATATTCTTTTATTTTTTCATCAATATGCTCCGGAAGCTTGTTCTGGAGGCATTGAATAGTCGAAAGATTAATCTCAATATAATTAAGTCCGTAGTTTTCTATTTTGTTATCAGAAATAAATTTAAATACATCATCAATTACAAAATCGCCTATACTGTGAATTGCACCGTTTTTTTCTGCTGCCGGTATAAATAATCCCGGTGATACAAAACCGACTTCTTCATCCTTAAGTCTTATAAGGGCTTCCGCACTTGTAAAACGTTTTTCCTTAAGCGAATATATCGGTTGATAATACATTTCAAAGCTGCTCTTATCTATTGCTTTTTTTATTATCTTATCTATATCAAGCTGAAGCTGAAACTTTCTTTCCGGTGCAATATCTGAAAAGAACACAAGCTCCTTGCTTGAAATAGTCTTCTCAAAGGAATCAATAAAAGATTCAAAATCATTGATATCAGGTATATCACTCGGAATCTTCATATAGCACATACACATATCAAGATTCATGCGATTATCATTCATAACAAAATTATCGTTTAATTCATTTAAAAGATTTTCTGTCTTCTGTCTTATTAAATTCTCATCCTTATGCTCGTAATTATCAAATACAACAGCAAAGTTACCATAGTAAAGATAATATATATTCATTATTACCTTAGTATGTGTAGTCAACTCGGCATAGTTTGTTTTTATACGGGATATGACCTCTTTAATAATCTCTCTGTGAATAGTTGAGCCAAACAACGTAACTATAGGTTCATCATTTTTAATCTTCATCATTATTACAGATACATCCTTGTCAGATCTGTAATACCTTTTTATATCCTCGTGAAAACTCGGGAAGGTCCTCGAACCAATCCCGGGATCCACCAACTCCTCAGCTCGAAGTACAGTTACCGTAACCAAAAATGAAGATATACTCATGGCAAACATCTCAACCGAGTTTGCCGGAGCTATAAACTGAATAAAAAGTGCAATTATATTACACGGAAATATTGCAAGAAGAGCAACTGTCTTTGCCCTGCCTATCATATTCATAGTCTTCATTATGTATATTACAGATATAAACATATAGTAAGCTGCAACTATGTAAAAAACGGATATAAGCGGTCTTCTGTGATATACCAATACACCATTTTCCCTTGTGAGTATAAAAAGCATATGATTAATTGGATTTGCCAAAACAACCAGTATGTTGAGCATAAAAGGTATTGCAAAAGCCCAATAAAATACCTTATTATGAATCAATCTTGACCATGTACCGCTTATCATTCCGATAAATATCACATAACACGGCATTATCATAGCATGGGTAATAAACCCTCCGTAATAGCAAATGGTTCTGAAGGTCTCATTTCTACCCAAATCACCAAGAAATTCGAGGGGTGCATTTTGAAGTATTTCAAATATTGTGTCAAACATCATGATATATATTATATTGATAAAAGCATTATTTACCCTGCCCACATTTAATCTTCTGAAATACACAGAAAATAAAATGGCTATAAATATTATCAATGCACATAAATCATATTGATACAATCTTTCCATTTAAAATCTCCCAATAATCATAAAACCGTAAAACTACAAAACCTCACCATTTGTTTCGATGACCTTCTTATACCAGTCAAACGATTTCTTCTTATAACGATTTCCGGTTCCGGTTCCGTCATCATTATAATCAACATAGATAAATCCGTATCTTTTCTTCATCTCACCGGTAGATGCCGATACAAGGTCAATACAGCCCCATGGGGTATATCCCATAAGCTCAACACCGTCAAGCTCAACTGCTTTTTTCATCTCTCTGATATGTGCCGAGAGGTATTCTATACGGCTTGAATCATCACAGGTATTATCTTCGTTTAACTTATCTATCATACCGATACCGTTTTCCACTACGAAAAGAGGCATCTCATATCTTTCATAAAGTACATTTAGAGAATATCTGAGTCCTTCAGGGTCTATAGGCCAGCCCCACTCGGATACCTTGATATATGGGTTGGCAACATTATATGAGCTGCTCACCTCAACATTATCTATACTGTCTGACTTAGCCTGAGAATCAACGACATTTGACATATAATAAGAAAATGCTATGTAGTCAACCGTACCCTCAGCGAGAATCTTGTCATCCCCCTCTTGCATCATTATATCATAACCCTTACGTTCAAACATTTTCTTTGCATAATTTGGATAATGTCCCCTTACATGTATATCCGTAAAGAAATATCTCATATGCATCTCTTCGTTTGCAAGCACAATATCCGAAGGGCGACATGAAAACGGATATATCGGAGTCATGGCAAGCATACAGCCTATCTTGAAATCCGGATTAATCCTATGTCCTTCCTTTACCGCCAAAGCACTTGCCACAAGTTCATTATGGGCACACCTGTACATTATCTCCTCCGGATTATCAAACTCCGATGCCTTAAATCCCGAATTAAGCCAACCCGGCATATCTATCTGATAATGCATCTGGTTATTAATCTCGTTAAAGGTCATCCAGTACTTAACCTTATCCTTATATCTTTCAAAGCAGGTAACTGCATACTTGACAAAGAAATCAATAAGCTTTCTGTTGGTCCATCCACCATATTTCTTTGCAAGATTAAGGGGCATCTCAAAGTGACTGAGGGTAATAACCGGCTCTATGCCGTACTTTAAAAGCTCGTCAAATAAATCATCATAAAACTTAAGTCCCGCCTCGTTTGGATTCTCGTCATCACCATTTGGGAAAATTCTTGTCCATGCTATGCTTGTCCTAAAGCATTTAAAGCCCATCTCGGCAAAAAGAGCTACATCCTCTTTATATCTATGGTAAAAATCTATGGCTCTCTGATTAGGATAATACTCCCCTTCTTCAACCGTATCCGTTATTCTTCTTGCCTTACTGACCGAACCGCCTGTAAATACATCCACGACACTCATACCCTTGCCGTCTTCGTTCCATGCACCCTCAAGCTGATGTGCGGCAACCGCACCGCCCCATAAAAAATTCTTATCAAGCATTAATCCATACCTCCCGTTATTTCTTTCTGAATCTTCCGAATTCCTTATATATGGAGTTATAGTTAAACAATGCACCTATAAGATTGGCATCATTATTAAACTTAGTCACAACCACATTAGGCTTTGGAATATAGTCGTCAAATTTTCTCAAAGGATTATCATTATCAAAATCATCTATACTTTTCTTTATGTACTCCATAAGAAGAGGCTGTTTGCTTATTCCTCCTCCGACTGCTATCTTATCAAGGTCAAGAAGAATGTTAAGATTATATAAGCCTACGGCCAATATATCCGTATAATTTTTTAATCCCTTAAGAACTTCCTCTTCTCCTTTTTCGGCGCGTTCAAAAAGCTTTATTCCGTCAAGCACCTCAGGGTCATCCCCCGTAAGCTTACATACCTCTTCGATAAGTCCCTTTGCACCGTAGCTTCCCCAGGTTGCTCCGAACTCGTATCTGTTCATGGCATCGAGAATCATAAAGCTGTATTCTCCCGCTGAATAATGTGTACCCGAATAAAGCTGTCCGTTAATTATTATTCCTCCGCCTACAGCAGTTCCAAGCACCATTACCGCGCCGTTTTTTACATCACTTAAGCTGCCCTTCCAATACTCGGCAAGTGCAGCACATTTTCCGTCATTTTGAATTGCAACCCTTAAGCCGTACCTGGTAGACATATAATCAACCAAATACATCCCGGTAAGATACTTAAGCCAGCCTGCCGTCATGGTGTATCCCCTGTTAATATCTATCATGCCCGGCATGCTTATGGCAATTCCGTCTACACCTTCCTTATATCCGGCTACTATATCATCAATAACCTTGAAAAATTCTTTCCTGTCCTCTTCGTTATTATCCGTAGGCTGCGGAGTAGGGACCTTACCCTTTTCAATTATATTTGCTTTTTTATCTATTACCGCATATTTTAAAAATGTTCCGCCCCAATCAAATACAAGATAGTTATTCATTACTTCCTCCATAGTATTAAGAAGCTGCCTTCTCGGCCTCATAAGCTTCCCTTACAGCCTTGGCAAGCTGGTCTCCGCAGGAGGTTCCCTTCATGCCGCACTGAACACCGCTCAATATACCCTCGATATAATCAACAGTCTGTCCTTCAACAAGCTTTGAGATTGCTTTCAAGTTACCGTTACAGCCTCTTACAAACGAAACATTATGAACCTTATCACCATCCAAATCAAGCATTATAAGCTGTGAACAGGTTCCCTTTGTCTTATACTCATAATGAAACATAATATTCCTCCTTTTAAAGTTCAAGATTCAATAGCTCCGTAATACTGTCTATCGCATATTTATACTCTTTAACCTCACCGAAGCCATACCTTGCAAATATAAAGTCTATACCGGCATATGCGGCAGAATCAGCATCTCCTCTTGTATCACCGACATAAGCGGCACTCTTAATATTATTCTTTTCCATAACAAGCTTTATATTTTCGCCCTTGGAAACAGGATTATCACCCCAGTTTCTTATATCCGTAAAATAATCCCACAAATCCTGTGAATTAAGAAATGATTCTATATATCCCGCCTGACCGTTACTTACTATAAAAAGCTTATGCGTCTCACAAAGCTTTTTTAAGGTATCCAAAAGTCCCGGATATAAAACTCCACCATGCTCATTCAGATAATCATTTTCCACCTCACAGCACCTTTTCAGGACCTCACGCTGGCGTTCATCGGAAAGCTCAGGAAAGAGAATATCCGTAATCGTATCCATAGGCAGACCAAACACACTTTGAAGTTCCTTTTTTGTTATATGCCTGTCCTTTAGCTCATGAAATTCACTGATAGCCATATCCCATGCTTTTATAATATTGTCTGTAGCATCCCATAGTGTGCCGTCAAGGTCAAACATAATTGCTTCGTATTTCATAATCTAACCGAATACTCTCTTAAGTACCTCGTCCTCTCTCAATATTTTCTTTGCAAGCTCTCTGTACTCTTCTTCGTGAAGATAAGTATGTCTGTGAGGCTTAATTGAAGGAGCCATATCTATAGCCTTCTCATAATCCTCTCTGTTTAAATCAAGTGTACTTACATAATCCCAGAAGCCTGTCTTTTCAAATATAGCATTTACTCTGACATATCTGTGATCCTGAACCCTGCTCATAAGATAGGTTGCGATACCAACCTGTACTCCATGAAGCTGTGGCCTCTCAAGCATTTTATCAAGAGCATGTGAGATAAGGTGCTCACTTCCGCTGGTAGGCGTGCTGCCTCCCGCTATCTCATTGGCAATTCCGCTCATGGCAAGCGAATCCACAAGCTCTCTTAAAAACAGATCATCCCTTATGCTTTCAAAAGGGGTTCTGACAAAGCTGTTTACAGCCTTTTTAGCAATCATAACAGCAAAGTCATTCATATCAGAATATCCTTTTTCCGACTCAAAAAGCCAATCGTACAAAGAGGTAATCTTAGCAACCATATCACCTATACCTGAGTATAAAAACTTCTCAGGTGCGCTCTTGATTATATCTGTGTCAACAACTATTCCGTAAGCCATCCTAGCCGGCACAGAGGTTCTTCTTCCATTTACGATAAGTGAGGCACTGGCTGAGGAAAAGCCGTCACTGGATGCCGATGTCGGTATGCTTATAAAAGGAAGCTTACGAAGATAAGCAGCATACTTTGCAGTATCTATAACCTTGCCGCCGCCTATACCAAGAATTACCTGTGCCTTTGAGTCTATGTCAAAAGCAAGATTAATAATGTCATTTATATCTACCGTATCAAGCTCCATATAATCAAGTATGTTTATGCCTGATTTTTCCAGATTTTTTATTATATCCTTTCCAAACATATCTATAAGTCCGTTACCAAAATATATAACAGCATTTTGGAATTCGTTATCCTTAAGATATGTGCCCAAATTTTCCATAGTTCCCTTACCTACCTTAAGAATGGTAGGTATGGCTATATGACTTCCTGCCATGATGCTCCTCCCGATAAATTATTAAGCTTATTATTATTTATCATCTGTGTCTTTAATCCGTATTTTTATTCAATCACAATCTTTCTGAAATTCTTCTTACCGCGCTTTAATATAAATTCATCATTAAAAGCACTCTTCTCATAAGCAGCAACTACATCTGTTACCTTTTCATTATTTACTGTAACTCCACCCTGCTCTATGGCACGTCTTCCTTCGCTTCTTGAAGCAACAAGACCTGAAGCAACAAGGAGTGATATAAGGTCAATCTTATCCTCTTTGAAATTATCCTCCGAAAGCCCGGCAGTAGGTATATTATCTGCATTACCGCCACCAAATAATCCCTTTGCGGTATCAAGAGCCTTCTTAGCCTCTTCCTCTCCGTGAACAAGTGTTGTAAGCTCGTAAGCAAGAACCTCTTTAGCCTTATTTAATTCGCTTCCCTCATACTTTTCCATCTCTTTAATCTGCTCGAGCGGAAGGAAGGTAAGTAATTTAAGACATTTTATAACATCTGAATCATCGACATTTCTCCAATACTGGAAGAACTCAAATGGTGATGTTTTATTTGGATCAAGCCACACTGCACCCTTCTGGGTTTTGCCCATCTTCTTGCCCTCTGAATTAAGTAAAAGTGTTATAGTCATGGCATGTGCATCCTTACCGAGCTTACGTCTTATAAGCTCAGTTCCGGCAAGCATATTGGACCACTGATCATCACCACCAAACTCAAGATTACATCCGTAATTTTGATATAACATATAAAAATCATATGCCTGCATTATCATATAGTTAAACTCTAAGAAGCTTAAGCCCTTTTCCATCCTCTGTTTGTAGCACTCCGCAGTAAGCATACGGTTAACCGAAAAATGTGCACCCACTTCACGAAGCACGTCTATATAATTAAGATTCAAAAGCCAGTCAGCATTATTTACCATAAGAGCCTTGCCATCTGAAAAATCAATAAAACGACTCATCTGCTTTTTAAAACAGTCACAGTTATGCTGTATGGTTTCAGGAGTCATCATCTGACGCATATCGGTTCTTCCTGACGGATCACCAATCATACCCGTACCACCGCCTATAAGTGCTATAGGCTTATTACCTCCCATCTGAAGTCTCTTCATAAGACAAAGAGCCATAAAATGTCCTACATGCAGGCTGTCTGCCGTAGGGTCAAAGCCTATATAAAAGGTAGCTTTTCCTTCATTTATAAGTTTGCTAACCTCTTCTTCATTGGTTATCTGCGCAATAAGTCCTCTTTCAACTAATTCATCATAAAGTTCCATTTTATTTATATCCTCCATAACAAATAAAATCTTTTTAAATTTGCATATCTTTTGAATTATATCACAATTATCGCTTTAATTCTATCAAATATCGCATATTTTCTAATTATTTTAACAATACTAAGATTTATCTATCAAAATAATATATCCATTTATATCCTTAATTATCATAGTACTTATCATTTTACGTATCCTTCCTCATAAGCCCTCTTACATATCCTACTCCGACTGCCATGAACACAAAATAAAACGGTGTCGTAATAGGCTGATTGAGATTAATAAGTCCCTGTATAAAATAACCAAGCATAACTGCAAGCGAAATGTAAGCCACAACATCTTTTTCAGAATTCTTAAGTATATAAATAAAGCTTGTTATAAAAAGTCCCACATAAGATATCAAGCCACAAATTCCCGTTGTTACAAGATATTGCAAGAGCTCATTGTGTGCATTATCATAAATTTTCTTTGTTACCGTAACCATCTCATCATAATAGTAAGTAGTCATAAGCGTTTTTACAGATTCGTTTCCATATCCGAAAAGCTTGTTCATAAAAGGTGCAGCTTTAAAAAGCTGTACACTCTTTGTCCATATATAGCCTCTAAAGGTTCCCCATCTGTAGTTAAAGGTAAAGGCACCTATATGCTTTTTATTGCCTATATAAACTATAGCGGTACCGACAACAAAAATAATTGAAATAAATATAATTATCGCCTTATTTTTATTCATCCCTTCAAGCTTATCCTTAAATTTTCGATTTATTAAAAATACTATCAGATACATAACCACAAGCATAATCAAGATAAAAACTGCATAATCAAGCCTGTCAAGATGCTCGGCAAAGCCTCCGCGCTTATCATATTTTTTATTAAGTACTTCCGACATATATTTATTGATAAGAACTATGCCAAGATTACCAAGCCCGAGCAGAATAAGTGTTTGAAAGAATTTAATCAGTACATCATCCCTAAAGGCAAGTATAAACATTAATATCATCACAGCACCGACACCGATATATGCACTGTCGCTGTTTGCTATCATAATGACAATTCCGCCTATTGCTACTATTATACCGGCAAAAATTCTATAAAAAAGCTTTTGGGAAAATATAAACATGCATACAAAAACTGCCAGGCTTATCACTATAAAGCATGCATATATATTTATATTTCCAAAAGTAGAGATAAATATATTATACTGTTTTTTACTTATTCCATCCTTTAACTTAAAAACATAAAATAAAAAGCCTTCCCACATCCCTTTTGGTTCAAAGCCGATTTTCGAAAAACGCTTTGTATCCGGGTCAATATGTTGAACAATTGAAACAAAATATGAAAAAATTGTCACGAGTCCAAACAAAACATAAAGGGGAAGCTTTATATCCGCATATCTTGAAAGCAAAAGAAACATAAATCCTATAACCATATACATTGAAAAACCCATAAGTCTGCCATTAGAACCTGTAAAAGCAGAATTAGCATTAATCATACCATCATCTGTGAGAGTTATAAGATATGCAAAAAAATTAGACATTAAAAAGAAAGTCATCCAAAGCTCCGGATAAAGCCATGGATTAGCTTTCTTTTCAACCACAAAAAGACTTTTTGATTTATATAAATTAGTCCAATATATCTCAAAAGCATAAGCAATCGCAATCAGGATAATATAACCTATTGTAATTCTTAGAAAAAAATTGCTTCTTGTCCTTGTAATATCAAAATAATAATTATGAAATACTAAAGGAAATACACAAAGTAATAAAAACAAATATATATAATTGATACTATTTATGATATACCGTCCGATATATTTTTTATTAAAATCCTTAAACCATGTATTATACTGCTTCATAACGCTCCCTCATTAAGTCTGTGCCGATCAAGCTATTATACAGCAGTAAATTAAAAACTTCAACAAAAATGTACCTTCAACACTTTATTCTTTGGATGATTGATCAGTATTTTTGTAAAAGAATATAATACTCATTTTTTTCCTGTAAGATAATATACAGCTAGTGCCGTTCTGTGTGACAAGCCCTCCTTCGAAAGAATTCCCGTTATATAATTCTTTACAGTTCCTTCGGAGATAAACAGCTTGCCTGCTATTTCTTTATTGGAAAGCCCCTCTGCCACCGCCTTAATAATCTCAAGCTCCCTCGGCGAATAAGGCGATGCATCAAAGCCTTCGGAAAGCCCTGACGTCGCAGTATTACCGGCGGTAAGCGACTCCATTACGCTTGCTTCCATAACGCCTGTACCGAAGTAAACAGACTTTATCATCTGCTTTAGATGCTCCGGTGTATGATTTTTTATAAGATAACCCTTCGCACCGTTTTTCAATGCCTGCTTTACCAACTCATCATCGTCAAAGGTAGTTAGGATAAGAACCTTTCCAAGCCCTTCCTCAACTATAATCTTTGTTGCCTCAATTCCATCCATTTCCGGCATTTGTATGTCCATGAGAAATATATCAGGTGCTTCTTTTTTAGCAAGCTCAATCGCTTCTTTTCCGTTTGAAGCCACACCAAGCACCTCGAAATCATCATCCACATCAAGTATTATCTTCATACCGTCACGAACAAAATCACTGTCGTCTGCAATTATAACTTTTATTTTATCCATGTTATCTCTCTCCTATCGGAAGAAGCATCGTCACCGTAAAACCTGCCTCTGTTTCGAATCCGAGACTGCCGTTTACCGCCCGAACTCTCTGCCTCATCCCAGATATTCCCATTCCATCAGTCATCTTGACACAGCCTATACCATCATCCGTTATGCTGCACCGAACTACCTTATTCATCACAACCAGCTTTATATCTATGTGCTTACATCTTGCATACTTCATTGAATTGGAAACGGCCTCGAAGGCATTATCAAGAATCACTTCCCAGATATCATCCGTAACAAGAGCGGTATCTCCTTCCACCGTTAATTCCGCTTCAACTCCCCTGCCGTTACAATCCTCGCACAGCTTGTATAATTGAAGCATCGCCAGCTTGTTTTTCTTTGGCCTTTCCTTTCTCAATATACCTCTTATCTCATCCATACCGGTTCTAAGCTGATCAATAACCGCCTGTATCATACCCTTCGACTTTTCGGGATCCTTATCCATAAGAAGCTTCGCTCCCTCAAGCTGATATACGGAACCGTTAATGTTATGTCCAAGCTTATCGTGCAAGGTCTGGGAAAGATTTGCCCTTTCCTCAAGTATCTGATTTTGGGCAACCAGCATACCCTTCCTTAGCTCCTCCTTGGATGCATACTCCTGCCTTTGCATATCCTTTTTAAGACTCTGCTCAACCCTGACATCCTCCTGCATCCGTTTCTTATAATCCTTAACCACAAAGTTATGCTGAATATATATTACCACCATCATCGCTACTAAAACAAGCTGCGTACCCCATCCTAAGGGACTTTCGATAAATGCACCAAGAATCGGCAGAAAATACCACTTAAAATCAATCTTCGGAAATAATGAAAACACTTCAAGTACAGTAAAAAACACCAGCATAAGAAAGGTGGATTTTCCGAAGTAAATTATAAGGCACAGAAATAATATTGCTACGAGCAGTAGATATATCCTACCCCTGCCGTCAAAGATTTCCTTTACGGTCATAGCCCCGATATAAAACGAAACAAGCAGGAGTATCCACACAGATACTCCTGTTGTCTGTATCATATTCATGATTCCGTACACACAAAGAATCAGCATTAATAATATTCTTACAAATACAAAATAATTATCCTTTAATCTTTCGTTCATCTACCCGACACTTCGCTTATAACTATTCTTAATCTTTACACTATGCTTAACGCTTCACTATCTTAAATATTTAAGCTACCTTGGGCTCATCACTGTCTTTAATCCTTGCGCTGCATTTTACTCTTCACTGCTCTTAAATTTTATGCCTACGCTTCCAAGGCTTATGATAATTACAAGATATGCTACTGTAACACATAATAACATAAAGAATGCTTTGTTGTCATCGGTTAATATCATTTCCGTGCCGTCAACGAACCACTTCTGCGGCATAATATAGGATAATGTCTTAATCGCCTTGGTCGTATAATCAAGCGGGAAGTAAAGTCCTGCCAGCATAGACGATAAGCTCCAAAGGGTAAATGCCGCAACATTCGCACTCATTACATTTCCCATAAGACTGCCCAGCAAAAGACTGATTGAACAAAAGATAATTCCAAGCAGGAAAATCATACCGATAAACTCCAAACGGTTCATACCCATTGCATCGGTATCTACCAAAAATGAGCATATACCGAGAATTGCCGTAAGCATCATAGATACGATTATGCTTACTATAAGCTTGGCGGCAAAGTACTCATAGCTTCCGATACCGGAGAGCTTGATTCTTGTTAGAACCATATCCTTTTGCTCCTTAATCGCGGTATGTGCAACTATAATTCCGCAAAATACAAACCCGAGTGTCATAAATGCAAAGGCATATCCCATCAAAGTTTTTTGACTAATCTGATGTGCGGTAAGTCCGTTATCGGATTCATCCTTTGGCAAAGACGCTTCTTCCTTTGGAAGTGCGGCATCCATCTCCCTAAGGGTTTCTATGATATTTCCCTCTACGCCCATAGTTGTGTCGGCATCCATAGTTGTGGCTCCAACCATAGTTGCGGCAGCCTGTATCCTTCCCAGGCACTGTCCAACCTCGTATATTAAAAGCTTTTCTCTTTCATCATCGGATAAAATGTAAACAGTAAGAGCATTATCCTCGTTATTAATTGACTTTTGGTTAAAGCTCTCATCGAGATATATGGCGGCACCCATTCGGTCATTTATGCCGTCATTTTCCACGCACAAATCAACCTCTTCCTTGGTAAGACCATCCGCCTTTACTCTGCATACCTTAAACATATTATTTTCAGCAAGCTTATTAAGCAGATATTCCGAAAGCTCGCTCTGGCACGCATCATAGACCTTTATAACATACTCTCCTCCGCCCCGATAGTAGGCGACCTTGTCATCTGTATTTGAAAGCTCGCTTATATTAGGAGCATCATCCTTGGAATAATATGCAAGATTATTATCCTGATTAATATTTAAAATAAGTACCGATAACAAAGGTGTTATTATAAGGAAAAACCAGAAGCCCTTATTTCTAAGTGTAAGCTTTAGTGTTGACTTAATAATCGTACTCATGCGCCCTTCCTCCTTCTGACATTTCCCGCAAGCACTGCCACCAGCGAACAGACAACTATCATAATCAGCGAATAAATAACCGAGCTTAACACATAGTCGCTGTGTCCCATACATGAAAGCTCCACGAGTGCCCGGTTTCCGTGATATATGGGATCAATATTTTTAAGTGTCATGGAATGCGGTGAAAACATATAGGTCTCGAAGCTTCCTCCAAAAAATCCCCAAATCCAGACTATGGCAAAGGAAACAATAATTGTAACCAGCATACTGTTTGTTATCTCATATAACATCATTTCAAATGCTGATGCCGCAAATATCATAAGAACTACCACGATAGCAGACAAAAACAGATTGCCCCAATGAACTCCCATAAATACCATGCCTATAACCGCCGCAATAGATACGCCGAGTGCACAGGTAATTGAAAGCGGTATGAGTCTGGCAAGATAGATTTGCATTACCGACAGATTGGAAACGTAAAGCTTGTCATTTATCCTGTTCTTTTTTTCGCTGGATAAAAGGCCGGATATACATACTATGGCACACCATCCGAAGTACACTACCTCGATTATCCCGTAGTAATCCGTTGAATCAATCGCAGGAACAAAGTATGGGTGTTCGATGTTAATTGCGGATATATTAAATGAGTTGGTCATACCGTTTGTTTGGTCGGAATCTTCGGATTGCTCTGCGTTGGTTTGGTCTGCGAAGTTGGTTTCGATAGCACTGTACTTAACCATAAAGTCCTCGTCCGGCTTGTAGTTTTCCATAAGCGATGAAAAAGCACTTATAAGCACTGCCGATACAAGCACCGGACACACGATATAAAGAAGAATATTTACACCGCTTCGTATCATTATTTTGAAATTATTTTTAATAAGATATCGTATCATTCAATAATCCCTCAATTTCTTTCCTGTAATGGTAAGGAACACTTCCTCAAGTGTTATGGACTCCACATCATCAACCACAAGCTTCTTTAACTCCTCGCTTGTTCCGCTTGCAATCACTCTTCCGTTATCCATAATCGCTATGCGGCTGCATATAGCCTCAACCTCTTCCATATAATGACTTGTATATATAACAGTTGCTCCGTTTTTATTGGATTCCTTTATTTTCTCCAGGATAAAGTTTCTTGACTGCGGATCAATACCAACTGTCGGTTCATCAAAGATGAGCAAATCCGGATGATGTCCTATGGCACAAGCTATGTTCAGTCTTCGCTTCATACCTCCGGAAAAATTTTTCGCGTAATCATTTCTTCTTTCAGAAAGACCCACATACTCCAAAGACTCATCAATTCTATCCTTTAACTCCTCGCCCTTAATCCCGTAAAGAGAGGTGAAAAGCTCTACATTTTCCCACGCCTTAAGACTTCCGTGTATGGCAAGATTCTGAGGTATATATCCAAGCCTTTTGCTAAGCTCCTTCTTATTCTTCCGAAAATCCTTACCCATAAATTCCACCGTTCCGTAATCCGGCTTAACGATATTGCATATCATATTCATGGTGGTACTCTTACCTGCACCGTTCGGTCCTAAAAGTCCGAAAATCTCTCCCTTTTTTATCTCGATATTTAGATTATCCACCACGGTTCTGCCATCATACTTCTTGGTCAGGTCAACTGTTTTAAGAATTGTATCCATAACATCCTCTCCATTCATTAAATGTATTCCATATCCTGTTATCTTTTCCTATGGTATTATCTTATCAGTTTGAAAAAAAGATTTGTAGTGAAAAAAGATAGTATTTCAATATGACTTAAGTCATATTATAAACTAACATAAGGGTTTTGGGTTCAAGGTCGACCCGCATTAAAAAAGGGGCTGTCGCTTTAGATAATTAAATTTATCTATGCGAGGCCCCTTTTTATGTCATAAATTATGTATTTGAGAGACAGTTTCCTTTAATGTTGCC
>CADAKQ010000006.1 GCA_902788555.1 uncultured Lachnospiraceae bacterium | reverse complement strand
AGCACACTACCTCGCCTTCACTTCGTTTCGGCTCGGTAAAGTGCTTCGCACTATGAAAAACAAAAAATGCGGGCATTTGCAAGTAAACTTGCATGCCCGCATTTTTATTTTTCGCAGTGCTCAGGTTATTACATCATTCCGCCCATGCCGCCCATTCCACCGGCTGGCATAGCAGGTGCATCTTCCTTGATATCTGCTACAACTGACTCTGTTGTAAGAAGTGTAGCTGCAACTGAAGTTGCGTTCTGAAGTGCTGTTCTGGTAACCTTAACAGGATCGATTATTCCTGCTTCAACCATATTTACATATTCTTCCTTATATGCATCAAAGCCAAGTCCAACCTCTGACTCTTTAATCTTGTTGATTATTACTGCGCCTTCAAGACCTGCATTTTCAGCGATTGTTGCAAGAGGTGCTTCAAGTGCCTTAGCTACGATAGCTGCACCTGTCTTCTCGTCACCCTCAAGTGAGTTAATAAGATCTGTAAGCTTCTTAGCTGCGTGAATGTAAGCGGATCCACCACCTGCGATGATTCCTTCTTCAACTGCTGCTCTTGTAGCATTTAATGCATCCTCAAGACGAAGCTTAGCTTCCTTCATCTCAGTTTCTGTTGCAGCACCGACTCTTATAACTGCTACTCCACCTGCAAGTTTTGCAAGTCTTTCCTGAAGCTTCTCTTTATCAAACTCTGAAGTAGTCTCAGCAAGCTGATTCTTGATAAGATTTACTCTTGCCTCGATATCCTCCTTAGCGCCAAAGCCATCTACGATTACTGTATTTTCCTTTGCAACCTTAACGCTCTTAGCACGACCAAGCTGTTCCATAGTAACATCCTTAAGGTCAAAGCCAAGCTCTTCTGAGATAACCTCGCCGCCTGTAAGAATTGCAATATCCTTCAACATTTCTTTTCTTCTGTCGCCGTATCCAGGAGCCTTTACACCTACAACGGTAAATGTTCCACGAAGCTTATTTACGATAAGAGTTGTAAGAGCCTCGCCCTCGATATCCTCAGCGATGATAAGGAGCTTCTGACCACCCTGAACTATCTGCTCAAGAAGCGGAAGTATATCCTGTATATTGGAAATCTTCTTATCAGTTATAAGTATATATGGATTATCAAGCTCTGCAACCATCTTTTCCATATCGGTTGACATATAAGCTGATACATAACCTCTGTCAAACTGCATACCTTCTACAAGGTCAAGCTCAGTCTGCATAGTCTTTGATTCCTCGATAGTGATAACGCCGTCTTTTGAAACCTTCTCCATAGCATCTGCTACAAGTTCACCTACTGTATCATCTCCTGCTGAGATAGATGCTACTCTTGCTATCTGTGTCTTGCCATCTATACTCTGGCTCATCTCAGAAATAGCCTCAACTGCTGCGTCACAAGCCTTCTTCATACCTTTTCTTAAAATGATTGGGTTAGCGCCTGCTGCAAGGTTTTTCATACCTTCATTGATCATAGCCTGTGCAAGAACAGTTGCTGTAGTTGTACCATCACCTGCTACATCATTGGTCTTGGTAGCAACTTCTTTAACTATCTGAGCACCCATATCTTCAAATGCATCTTCAAGTGTTATCTCCTTTGCAATAGTAACACCGTCATTGGTAATAAGTGGTGTACCGAATGACTTTGCAAGTACAACATTTCTTCCTTTAGGTCCAAGTGTTACACTTACTGTATCTGCTAATTTATTAACGCCTGTTTCAAGAGCCTTTCTTGCTTCTGCTCCGTACTTAATTTCCTTTGCCATTTTAACTGCCTCCTAAATAATAATCTCTTTAACTTTCTTAAATAGAGTCATCACAATTATAGTGTTTACTCATCTTTCTCATAAAAATCCAATTATTCTACAACCGCAAGTATATCTGCCTGCTTAACGATTATATATTCTTCATCATCAAGCTTAACCTCTGTTCCTGCATATCTTGAGTAGATTACTTTATCTCCAACTTTAACTTCCATAGGAATCTTCTCACCATCAACAACGGCACCCGGACCAACTTCTACAACCTCTGCATACTGTGGCTTTTCCTTTGCCTGTGATGGAAGAACGATACCTGACTTGGTAGTTTCTTCTGCAACTGACTGCTTTAATACAACTCTGTCGCCTAATGGTAATAATTTCATTGTTAACTCCTCCTCGTCTATATCTTTATTGACAATTATTTCAGACTCGAATGTCTGTATTTTTTAGCACTCATTTAGTTTGAGTGCTAACATAATTATTATTGTACTCATTTTTTTGAAAAAATCAACCCCTAATTATAAAATTAACAGCTTTTTCACAAATTATTTTTTTAATGTCCAAACCGGATATGTAATAACCTTGTAAAAAAGCTGTATTTATATTATTTTCCAAGTCCTTTTTCTCTTCCGTAATAAAACAGATACTGCTGCGCATATCCCGCATACTCGCCATATCTTTCATATGCAAAGTTTTCTATAATTTCTTTTTTAGTATCTTCACCAAAGTACATATATTCCATAATCCTCTTCATCCACACGTCAACCGGAAATGCATTGGTAAAGGAAAGGCCGTACAAAAGCACACAATTTGCTACCTTCTCACCAACACCTTTTATAGTCATAAGATTATCTCTCGCTTCATTAAAGCTCATTCTTTTAAGTTTATCCTCGCTTATCTCACCACTATATACCTTACAAACTGCATCTCTTATATAAGGTGCTCTAAACCCTACCTTACACTCTCTAAGTTCTTCTTCACTTACCTCGTAAAGCCTATCCACACCCGGAAATGTGTATACTGCTCTCTCATCAGGAAGAACAATTTTATCTCCGTAACGCTCGGATATGGTATGTACAATCTGCTTTATATGTGGTATCTGCTTGTTTTGTGAAATGATAAAGGATATAAGGGTTTCAAAAAAATCCTGCTTTAGGATTCTGATCCCGGCTTTTGCCATAACAGCCTCTTTAAGCCTGTCATCAGAGGTTAAAACCTTATTCTTTATGTCCGAATAGTCGACCTCCATATCAAAATACCTTGACCAGATTTCATTATAATCCTCCAAGGAAGTATTATATAAAATTATCCTACTGCAATTTTTTTTATCATCACAACCTGTATCATTTTTTGACGCATCAATTTTTACTGTATCTTTTTTTGCTTTACCTTTATTCTTCTTATCTGCTTTTTCCTCAAACTGCCTGATATGAAGGTACTTACCATACGCCATAAGCTCGTAATCCTTGTCATCAAGCCTTGTAAAATGAAAGCACTGCCCACATTCTAAGATATCCTCTATATCAAAATCTTTGGCATCTTCTATTATTACATTTTTATCCTCACTGTATATATTCATATTCAAGTCCTCGTAAAATTATGATATCATTTTCTTTACTTAATTATCTAAAACCATTTGTCTGTACAATTCATAAAAGCATATCTATACAAGCTTTCTAATCTGCCTTGCAAAGTATTTCGGATATCCCATCACATACTGTCCATGCTCCATATCCGGTATCTGTCTAAATCGTACATTTGGAATATGCTCTTTTATATATTTAATATCAGCCTCTCTAAACTGCTTTTCGCCCGAACCATACCAGTACTCAAAATATGTATCCATAAGAGGAAATTCATCCGGCATATGGAAGCTATCCATAGACGAATAAAGTCTCTTTATGCTGCTTACACTCATGCATCTTATAATTCCATGCATAAGGTCAACCTGCTTTTCATCATATTCATCATCCGGAAAAATAAGCGACATAAGTCCTCTGCTTTTCTTTTCAAGCTTTTTAAATGTAACATCCGCCCAAAGCTTAGCCTTGGCAAAGGTCTTTCCGTAATTCTTCGGTGTGATGCCTCCGTCAAGAATAACATTTTTTGCGTGAACCTTATTGTAAGCAAGAAGCCTTATGGCAATACCTCCACCCATTGAAAATCCATAGATAACATCAATATCACTCAAGTCCATTTCCAAAAGCTTATTTTCAATTCTTTTTGCCACATTTTCTATGGATGTGAACTCATCAAACTCAAGCAAATCGTGTCCCGGAACCGCAACAGCGATTACATGAAAATCCTTTCTTAACAGCCTTATATTTTCCTTAAAGTTTCTCCAGGACATACAAGCCCCGTGTATCATAAGTAAAACCTTTTCATTTTCTTTTCCAAACTCGTGAAATGTCATAAGTAAGCCCCCTTTTGTCTTATATAAAAAGGCTGTGCAAAGGCACAACCTTTTTTAATAGTTCCACCATTAGCGGTACTATCCTGATTTATTGTCCACTTGTGGCAGGACCCTCCATGTAAGATTAATATATCAAAATGAATATTTTTGTCAATATAATTATGGTAAAGTTGTCAATTTTATTATATACTGTTCTAAAAGAAATCAAAAATCATTTTGAATTACGAAAGGAATAATCTATGGCAGAACAGCTTTATACAATACCTGTAAATGATGCATTTGACACCGACTGCGAATGTCCTGTCTGTGCCATGTATGCAGAACTGGAAAGAAATGCAATCGAGTACACTATGGGACCAAGCTATATGGAGGACGATAACCGAGCCATGACAGATAAGCTTGGCTTTTGCAGCCATCATATAAAGATACTTTACGGCGAGAAAAACCGTCTCGGACTTGCCCTTATGATGAAGACACATACGGATAAAACCATCAAGGATTTAAAAGCTTTAAGTGAAAATAAGCCTGTAGCACAGGGTTCATTTTTCAAAAAACAGGGCTTTTCATCTGTCGGTGAATATGTAAAAAATCTTGAGAAAACCTGCTTTATCTGTGAACGTATCGAAGGAACCTTTGAAAGATATATCGATACCATCTTCCACCTTTGGAAAAAGGAACCGGAATTCAAGGATAAGGTTAAAAACTCCAAGGGATTTTGTACATATCATTACGGTCTTTTATATGATTACGCAGCTACAAAGCTTTCCAAGGATGCATTAAACGATTTCATCGATACATTAAATGCAGTTTACTTTGAAAATATGGAACGAGTAAACGGCGATATAGGCTGGTTTATAGATAAGTTCGACTACCGTTTTAAAAATGAACCGTGGAAAAATTCCAAGGATGCTCTTCCACGCGGAATAATCAAAACCAACCATACAATTATATCTCAGGATAAATAAGATTTTATCTTATCAAAAAGCAGTTAAAATAAAGTAAAAGCAGTTGTAGCAACACTCTCTTTAGGCTAATACAACTGCTTTTTACATTTTTATCTGAATTGTTTTTCTATAGCGCCATCGCCGCTTTTTCTTCAAGATTCTTAATCATGCATTCCGAAAAATACTCCTTATCGCTTTCCTCCGAAATATTATTATCCTTAAGATATTGTCTGTAATCCTTAAGCTTGCCCTCATATATGAGCTCCAGCTTATCCCACTGTCTGAAATCCTCAGGTCTTACAAGCCCCGGCTTTTTGTCAAAGGTATCGGCTCCTGATTTTTCCAGAACATGATATACAAACTGCGAACAGAAATAATTATACTCTCTCTCAACCGCTTTATTGAACATAACACCCAGTATACCAAGATAATTATACTTATAATCCATATTATGCTTCATAAAATCCTTAAGCATCTTTACTATCTTCTTATATGTATTGGTGCTTACCTTAAGTCTTGCAACACGGCAGGTTGTATCCACATCTCTTCCGAATACTCCTGTAGTTATATCCTCTCTGATAAAACCGCACCAAAACGGATTATGCAGCTTACGTCTGGCAAAGCTATACATCTCATTTAATTCTATATCCAGTGCAAGTGAAGTGTGTGCGTACGGCTCCTTTGTCCACATTTTTATTACCCTTGACGGGAATGTGGAGGTTTTAGATATAACTATATATATACTTTTATCCTTAACATTATTCTTTATTCGATTTGTTCTTTTTATATTCTTTTTATTGGCAGAAGTTTTATTCCCCATAAAAAGACCTCCGATCAAATAATTAACTTGATAATATTATACGTCATCTTCTGTCACTGGCAACATCTTTTTTTAATAATTCCTTTAATTCAAGTGCAGCATCCTTAAGTCTGTGATTGGTTGCCTTTGAAGTTAGTACACTTGCAAGGAGCTTCGCTGACTCTTCATATTTTTTTAGCTTTCTTGCCAAATCTGCCATAATATATTTTAATGTGCTTTCATCCATACCTGCAATAGGAAATGGTTCATTTGATATGGCAAGCACGAAGCCTTCATAAGCATTTTTTATACAGTCAATCTCGTCCTTTAAGATTTCTTTGTACTCTGCCGAATTCTCATCCAGCGTAAGCCTTTTTCCTCTTAAAATCCAGGAGGTCTTAAGGCATGTATATGCACGCTCACCATTTTTCGCTCCTTTAACAACCGAGCAAAGAACAGCCAGCTTATGTCTTGTTATTGCATCATCATAGGTATAAGCACCTTCTATATCAGGCAGTCCCCTGAATTTATTGCCAATGCTCATCTTAAGCTCTTTTATCTGTCTCATGGAAAGCCTTCCATAGTACCTTGTAAGAGATGAATAGCCACAATAAGCACATGCAACCACATCATATTTTAACGGATCCATAAATTCATAGGTTGGTCTTAAGTCTGTATCATGTCCTGAAAGCTTTATCTTACCGCTTTTTACACACTTAGATGTAAAGCCCAAATCACATACCGGACAGGTGTATTTTTTATCAAATATATAATCTTCTTCCTTGCGTTCAAGCTGCTTTGCAGCCTGTTCCACATCAGGATCAACATTAGCATTACGCATATTTTTATTTTTTTCAATTATTTCAGCTTCACTGTAATGTCCCAGTCCAAGCTTCTCCATATCTGAAAAAAGTCCCATTAGTATCCTCACATATCATTATAAAAATTTTATAAAGCCATTACTAACCACTACTAATTTGGCTTATATGAACTCTTAAGCGATACAATTCTGTTAAATACAAGCTTAGCTTCCGTAGTATCCTTTGTATCTACACAGAAAAATCCATGCCTTATGAACTGGAAGGAATCACCCGGCTTTGCATTATTAAATGCAGCCTCAAGCTTACAATCCTTTAATATAGTAAGTGAATTTGGATTATAATTAAGCGTTCCGTCTTCATTAAGCTTTCCCTTTTCCTCATCTACTATATTTTCATACAGTCTTACCTCAGCATTAACAGCGGTATTAGCATCTACCCAGTGGATAGTTCCTTTTACCTTACGGCCTTCAAAACCCGAACCGCTTCTTGTTTCAGGATCGTAGGTACAATGAATCTCTACAACCTTTCCGGTCTCATCCTTTATATAATCCACACATTTTACAAAATAAGCGCCTTTTAGCCTTACCTCATTACCCGGGAACAATCTGAAATACTTCTTTGGAGGCTCCTCCATAAAGTCTTCCCTGTCGATATAAAGTTCACGGCTAAATGCAACCCTTCTTGTTCCTGCAGCTTCATTTTCCTGATTATTGTCTATATCAAAATATTCCGTCTGACCTTCAGGATAATTGTCTATTACCAGCTTTATCGGATCAAGAACCGCCATCATACGGTCAGCCTTCATTTTTAAATCCTCTCTTATACAATACTCAAGCATTGCATAATCTGAGGAGCTCTGAGCCTTGGAAATACCTGAAAGCTCCATAAACTTCTTGATTGATTCCGGAGTATACCCACGCCTTCTTAAAGCAGCTATAGATACAAGTCTCGGGTCGTCCCAACCGTCAACTATTCCATCCTCAACCAGCTTTTTGATATATCTCTTTCCTGTTACTACATTTGTAAGATAAAGCTTTGCAAACTCTATCTGTCTCGGTGGATTAGGATATTCAAGTTCATTTACAACCCATTCATATAATGGTCTATGATCCTCAAACTCAAGTGTACATATGGAATGAGTTATTCCTTCTATGGCATCCTCTATCGGATGCGCAAAATCATACATCGGATATATACACCACTTATCACCTGTATTGTGATGAGTCATACGTGCAATCCTGTATATAACCGGATCACGCATATTAATATTTGGAGAAGCCATATCTATCTTCGCACGAAGAACCTTAGAACCATCAGGAAATTCTCCGTTTTTCATACGTTCAAACAAATCAAGGTTTTCCTCTATGCTTCTGTCCCTGTATGGACTGTTCTTTCCCGGATTCTTAAAATCACCTCTGTATTCCTTTATCTCATCGGCAGTAAGGTCACAGACAAAAGCCTTGCCCTTCTTAATTAGCTTAACGGCAGCCTCATACATATCATCAAAATAATCAGATGCAAAGCGTACCGTATCTCCAAAATCTGCTCCCAGCCACTTTATATCATCAATTATAGACTGAACAAACTCTGTCTTCTCCTTTGTCGGATTCGTATCATCAAATCTGAAATTAAACCTTCCGTTATATTCCTTTGCAAGACCATAATTTAAAAGAATGGACTTAGCATGTCCTATATGAAGATAACCGTTAGGTTCAGGCGGAAACCTTGTTACTACCTCACTATATCTTCCTTCCTTTAAATCCTTATCTATCTCCTGCTCTATAAAATTTCTTGAAATAACTTCGCCTTCCATACTTGCCTCCTATTATAATAAACCAATCTTTATAATAACATTAAACATACCTATCGTCAAACTAAATATATTACCAATTATAATAATATAAATGACAGAAGCGTGACATGGGCATGAACCTTGTCATACCGCTTAAGTATATCAGACTGTATGAAAAAATGTGCAAAGCATGGCGTTAAGTAACACATGCCATGCGTGCACATTTTTTTCATACAATCGAAATATATATGTGAAAAGGCTCACGCCCCATGACACACTATTTGTCTAAGTCATCTGAAAATGCACTGTCCTTTTCTGCATCATAATCATTCTTTATTTTATTATTTATTGCCTCAGACTGCTTAGCATAATCATTTTCATCTGATTTAGGTTCAAATTCATACTTTATTGTTTCAATATAATCCTCTTTCTCCAAATCATTATCCTTGCTTTCATCAGATACTTTCTCAGATACTTTCTCAGTCACTTCTTCGTTTTCTTCTATCTCCATTTTAATTTCCTCTGACTTATCTTTATAATCATTAGAAGAATCCGCTTCTGCATTTTCGTTTACATTGTCATCAGTATTATTATCAACTGCCTCTTCTTTTTTCTTAAAGCTCATAATCTGTATATTTCTATCCGCTGTTTCAACCGACTTTTCATCCTGCATATTTGACAAATCAAAGCTTACAGGCTTAACGTCTCTATCCTCTTCATAAGCTCTTCTTTCCTCTTCATCAGAACTAACCCCCACATTCTGATTATATTCTTCACCATTCGCTGAATCATCATCAGAAGAAGAATTATCGTAATCAGTCTCAGTTAAAATTTCTTTATCTCCGGTATTATTATCATTTGCGCTTTCCTCTGTTATTGCATTTTCAAGAGTATCGTTATCCTCCTTTTCATACTCCTTCTTACCCCTAAGCATTACAGCAAGTGTAATAATTATAACAAGGAAAATCAAGGATAACACTCCCAACACTCCCGCTATCACAGATAAATTTTTCTTATTAAAAAATCCTGTATCATTTGTTTCTTCAATAATTATCTTCTCAGGCTCGGTAGCTGTAGCTATGGTTTCTGTAGCGACTGTCTCAGTTGCAACAGTCTCTTCCTTTTCAGCATATCTTAAAAATGATTTTTCCTTTGCATCGTACCAATAAAAGCCCTCTCCATCTGCTATATTTATCGCATATACAAGATAAATATTTCTGTCTTTTATATCATCCGACTTATATACTGCTACCTTTTCACCTATACCTCCTATGTCATATTCTGTCTTTTTGAAGCCGTCCGGTATCTGCGTACCTTCCGGTGCTTCCATTATGACATATCTGTTAAATTCAGATGAATACTCTCTATACGGAATAAAGCTTTCACTATCCTTATCATATATAAACCATTCCTGTACAGAGTCTTCACTATTTTCTGTCTGTGGTTCAAGACAAACTAAAACAATTTTCTTATTTGGTGATTCGAATGCAAGTATATCCCAATCCTTGTATGTTGTGGTTATCTCCTTATATCCCTCAGGATATTCAAGTCCTTTACTGCTTTGAATAAAACTATATTCTATTCCGTTAATATTTGTTTTTGCATCTCCTAAAACCTCACCGGCAGCAACGCTAAGCGTATAAACCTTAACTGCTCCGTTTTCGGCTGTTACCGTTATGGTTACGGTATTAGCTCCCGGTTCAATAAGTCCTGCTCCCCTAACTGCCGTTGTAGCCTTTTCATCTTCTGCAACAGCACTTACAACCATACTTGTTACATCCTCATCAACCTGAACAAAATAATAAGTCGTTGATGCCGAAAATGCAGGTTCAAGCTTACCCGGAGAAATTTGCAGACTCTTCAAATTACAATTAGCAGAACGATTATCCTCCTCTGTTGTAGAATCATCATTTGCCTCTGTTGTATTATTATTGGCGGCTTCAGTTGTTGAATTATATTCTGAACTATTATCATCAGATACTGTTGCAACCGTTACCGAAGCTCCTGCGTGACTTATTTCAAGCTGATTGTAATTTATATCATAAACCTCTGAACCGCTTGTTGAAATATAACAATTTCCATTTCCTATTGCAGTAAACGAAAGTGATGTTGAGCCTGCGCCTGTTCCAACAAGTCTGATTGTTCCGCCTCCACCATTTACCTGAGCTGAACCACTTCCTGAAACAAACTGAAGTACACTTGAATCATAGGATACATAAATATCATATGCAGAAATGTCAGAGCCGCTTATACTCACTGTAGCAGTAACACTTCCTCCTATACTTACACTACCGGAGGATAAAGCTATACTTACGGATGCCGCCGCTTTGGAATTAATTGTTCCAAAATTAAGAAAAAGTATAAATACCAATAAAAATGTAATAATTCTTTTTGTATTTTTCATATCATTCTCCATTCCATAGAAATATAAATAAAGTATCAAATAAAGATTTACTCAATTTCTTCTATACCGACTATATGCCTCTGCAATTTGACTATATCCAATACAGTAACATTACCATCACCATTTAAGTCACACAGGAAGGCTGTATTTTCATTAGTTTCATCAAGTCCGACTATAACTCTTTGAATTTTTACTATATCAAGAACTGAAATCTTTCCGTCTCCGTTTATATCACCCTTCAAACCTAAGCTGCCGTCTCCATCTGAAGCTGTCGTATCGCTGCCATTTACAGTTGTCTGTCCAGCCGACGCATCCCCACGCACTACGGTTATGGTATATGTCCTTACAGCTCCGGTCTGGGAAGTAACACTAATATTTATATAATTAGTTCCCTCTGATAATCCTACAACACCCGTACCCATAACCGTGGAGGTTGAAGCAACCGGAGAAGCGCTGATTTCAACAGCTTCAACCGATGAATCCACTATCAAAGAATAATCCGTAACATCATTTACCGCAAAGCTTGGCGTTATAGTATATCCTTTAATATCAAGACTTGCCAGCCAGTTATTTGGATTTCCCGAATCAGCAGGTTTAGCACATGCATTTTCAGGCATATTTTTATAAACAGGTATCTTAAATACCATGGTTGAATCCAAAAGATTATTTGCTTTATAAGCACGATAATTTGTCTGACTTTCAGTAGTAGGTGCCTGAATGTTCGTCATATACTGGTGGTTAAACAGATTACCCGTATATGTAACATTAAATTTTTGTGTATATAATGTATCCTGTCCTCTTTGTATGTAAGATGCACCTATATATTGGGAACCGCCCAAAATACTCTTTGAAACTGAATCCCAAGGTCTTCCGTAATCTCCCGTCTGAGAAGCCCAGAAAAGACCTTTTTCGACCGGTGAACCATTTGCCGTGTCAAAGGCACCGATATTAAAATAATTAAATATTCCCGGATAAGCAGAACTTGTTCCAAGTGCTGCCACCCCTCCCGAATTACCCATTTCGAGTTTAATTCTTGAGGCTATATGATATGGACTTACACCACTATTTTCCGCTGCATCCATTATAATATCAGAGTACTGAACACTCTCTTTGACAGGAGTTGCATTATACATAAATGAACCATTTAATATAGCTTCTACACCAAGCTTATTTTGAGCTCCCTCCTGATATGAAAGACTCTCAAATACAAAAATATAGTTTTCATAAAGATATGTACGCGGATCCATGTAATATTTTACGAGTTCATCCGAAGCTGCAAACCAAACAGTACCATCATAAGCCGACCACGTATTTGAAGACGGATTATAACCCACATTCAAACTTCTCCAGTTATAATGCGGTGCTGACGGTGCACCATATACAAGATTTTTTATCTGTCCCTGCTTATTAATCTCATTATCAACCAATGTATTCCAATCAATTCCTGTCTGTACAGCTTTAAACTGCCATGTCGGATGAATGTTATGTATATCTTTCAGTAAAGCTTTATAGCTTTCCGGAAAACCTTCAGCATTCATCAAAGCATCAAAATCATCCAAAGGAGCTTCATCCTTAACCGATATATCTGTTTCTTCTATAACCTCTTCTTTACTTTCTTCAGCAGAACCTATTTCTATAAATTGTGAAGATACATAACCTGTATATTCTGTTCCGTTATAATCAACGGTCACCTTATACCATGCCGAATTAGTTGTATCAAGTATGGTAAGCTTTTGACCGCCGTTTAATCTGATTCCGTTTCCGTTATCATCCGTCACAATATTTCCATTTGGTTCTGTTCTGAAATTTACACTTGTTACCCCTTCACTGATTTTTCCTGAAGTTGCAGCATATGAATGAATATTATTTTGACCAAAACAAAAGATATTTATTAATAAAACTATAATCAGTTGTAAATATATTACTTTTTTTCTCTTTATCATTATCATAAAAATCTCCAAAAACAACTTATATCACTTTGTTACAGAGCATTATTTATAATTATGTAAACTCAAATAATACTTAATCTATGATAGTATACCACGAAATGTAGTATATTGCACCATTTTTTTACAAAATTAAACAATTTTTAATATTTTTTTACAAAATAAAAAAGCTGATAACGGGAATCGAACCCGTGACCTCCGCACTACCAATGCGACGCACTACCGACTGTGCTATATCAGCTTATATAAAATATTAATACTTAATATATTAATACTTGATATTCAATTTATATCAGACTACTCACTCAACTTTCGTCTTATTCTCTGTAAAGCATTATCTACCGATTTGTCGGATTTGTCAAGTCTTTGTGCAATTTCCTGATAAGAAAGTCCGTCAAGATAATACTTTAAAACCTTTTTTTCCAAGGAACTCAGGCGTTTTTCTATTAGTTCATTTAATGCTCTGCTTTGCTCTTTTGCTATAACCATTTCTTCAGGATTTAAAATCTGGTTATCAGATTCAAGATTATCCTCAATATCATATCCGTACTCATCATTTTCTGCATAAATTGAAATATAGGTATTTAACGGAATATGCTTCTTTCGGTTGGAATTGCTTATTGCTGTTTTTATCTGTCTTCTTATACACAAGGTTGCAAAGGTTGAAAAAACAGCTCCCTTATCAACCTCATAATCTCTTATAGCCTTAAAAAGACCGATCATTCCCTCCTGCATTAAATCCTCTGTCTCTGCACCGATTATATAGACAGTACGAACCTCTCTTTTAACTATTCCACCATATTTTTTCATCATATACTCTATGGCTTCATCGTCTTTTTTATTTATTCTTTCAATTATTTCATTATCTGATAAGGCTTCATAATTTATACTCATCAATTATCTTTGTCCTTTCGGTTTCCCGACTAAATAATAAAGTACGTTTATTTATCTTCCCAATCTCTGCCTTAAAACCTCATAGGCTAAAACGCCTGCTGCCACTGATGCATTAAGTGAATCTATATCTCCCATCATAGGTATTGATACAATATAGTCGCATTTTTCCTTAACCAGTCGTCCGACTCCGGAGCCCTCATTTCCTATGACTATTCCTATAGGGCCTGTAAGATTTACATCATACATTATTTCTCCGCCCATATCAGCACAGGCAAACCACATACCTCTTTTTTTCAACTCATCTATTGTCTGTGCAAGGTTTGTTACCTTTGCAACCGGAGTATAATTAATTGCACCTGCCGAAGCCTTAACAACAGTGGCTGTAAGCCCTGCAGCCCTTCTTTTAGGGATTATTACTCCATGTGCCCCACACAAATTTGCAGTTCGTATTATAGCTCCAAGATTATGTGGGTCTTCTATTTCATCAAGTATAAATACAAATGGTTGCTCACCCTTTTTTTCGGCATTTTTAAATATATCCTCAATATCCGAATACTGATATGCGGAGCAAATAGCCATAACACCCTGATGCTTTCCCGTTTCAGACATCCGGTCAAGCTTTTCCTTGGATACAAAATTAACAACTGTATCATTTTTTTTTGCATCTCTTAATATGGAGCTTATGACTCCATCCTTCAACCCGTTTTGTACATATAGCTTATCAACGGTTTTACCTGAACGATATGCCTCAAGCACAGGATTTCTGCCCTCTATCAAATGTGAATCTTCCGTAATATTTTTTTCTTCATTTTCTTTTTTATATGACATATAATTTCATACGACAATATGCCGTTCCTTTCAATAAAAAGAGTAGATTATTTATTTTGCTGATTTTTAAATTCCTTCTCGTCTTTCTCAATTCTGTCAACAAGCTTTTTAAAGGCTATTTTAAGCTCCTCATTTTCCTGCTTAAGAACATTTAAGTCATTAAGCACAGGATCCGGAAGATGTGTCTGATCAAGGTCAAGTCGTGGAAGTCTTACATCCTCGCGCTTTACTACTCTGCCCGGTATACCTACAACCGTGGAATTCGGCGGAACCTCTGACAATACTACGGAGCCTGCACCGATTTTAGAATTTTCTCCTATAGTAAAGGAGCCGATTACTTTTGCTCCGGCACTTATCATAACGTTATCTCCTATAGTCGGATGACGCTTTCCGGATTCCTTACCCGTACCACCAAGAGTTACTCCCTGATAAAGCGTTACATTATCTCCGATAATAGTCGTTTCACCTATTATAACGCCATTTCCGTGGTCAATAAAAAAACCTTCTCCTATGGTAGCGCCCGGATGTATTTCTATACCTGTCTTTCTTGCCGCACGCTGAGAGATATATCTGGCTCTGAAAAAATGCTTTTTAAGATAATGCTTATGTGCTTTTCTATAGCTGTATATAGCCTTAAAGGAAGGATACAAAAGCACCTCAAGGTCATTTTTTATAGCCGGATCTCTTTCTCTTATTATTTTTACCTGTTCCTTATAATACTTAAACCATGACATAATTTTCACCAAATCGTATATTATTTTACCTTTATAATATTCAATATTTTAAATGTATTTAATAATTTATACTTTAAAATTTTTTAAAGCACGTTTTTTAATAAATTCATTTATGCTCTTATGAATTTTTTTCAATATAATTCTCGATCATCTTATCTGTAAAATACTTTAATCTGTCCTTTTTTTTTTCCAGATAAAGATATCCCAGCAATGCTTCAAGTCCGGTTGCTTTTCTATACTCACTCCTTGTAGCATTCTTAGCCTTTGAATGAGCATTTGCATTTCTACCCCTTTTATATATTTCAAGCTCATCTTCGAAAAGCTCATCCATGATGCTATCAACAAATGCCGATTGATTTACAGCATTTACTATATGTGTAACGTCCTTATGATATTTATAAGTCTGCTTGTTCACATTAACGACAAAATGAGCCTTTACGATAAGGTCAAGTACACTATCACCAAGATATGCAAGTGAAAGCGGGGAATACTGATATGCATTTACATTATTGCTTTCTATCTCAGGAAGAATTATATTATCATCTAAGCTCTTTTCCATCTTACTCCTTCTCTTGTATCCTCAAGTATAATACCCTTTTCCAAAAGTAAATTTCTGATTTCATCTGCCCTTTTATAATCCTTATTTTTTCTTGCATCCTGTCTTTCCTGTATAAGCTTTTCGATATCCGCATCCAAAAGCTCGGCCTCAGTCTTCGCCTTTATTCCAAGCACATCGCAAAGCTTAACTATCATATCATAAACCTTTGACGCAAGCTCTACGGTAGAGTTTTCATCAACATTAGTATTGGCAAATTTTACAAGCTCAAATATAGCCGAAATTGCATCAGCAGTATTTAAATCATCCTCCATAGCATCATCAAACTTCTTTTCAAATCCGTCAAGCTCCGAAATGAGTGTGTTCTCCTTATCAGTAGCTTTATCAGCTTTAGCAGCATTTTTAATCTCATCAAGTCTTGAAACTGCTGTTTTAATTCTTTCCAATGAAGACTTCGCAGACTCTACCAAATCATCAGAGAAATTGAGCGGACTTCTGTAATGTGCACTGAGCATAAAAAATCTTATAATCTGTAAATCATATTTTTCGCTTATCTCTCTTACGGTGAAGAAATTGCCAAGCGATTTTGACATCTTCTCATTATTTATTTTTAAGAAACCGTTGTGCATCCAATATCTTGCAAATTCTGCATCATTGGCAGCCTCACTTTGGGCAATTTCATTTTCATGATGCGGAAAAATCAAATCCTCTCCGCCTGCATGTATATCTATGACATCTCCGATATATTTCTTCGACATAACAGAACACTCAAGATGCCAACCGGGTCTTCCTTCTCCCCAAGGTGATTCCCAGAAAGGCTCTCCTTCCTTTTTAGGCTTCCAAAGCACAAAATCAAGCGGATCCTCTTTTTCTTCCTCACCCGAAACCTTAAGATCCCTAAAGCCGCTTCTTAAATCATCTATGTTCTTCTTGGAAAGCTTACCATAATCAGAGAATTTTCTGGTTCTAAAATAAACCGTTCCATTTACCTCATAAGCAAAATCCTTTGCTATAAGTGTTTTTATCATCTCAATCATGTCATCTATTTCTTCTGTTGCCTTAGGATGTGTTGTTGCCTCTCTTACATTTAAGCCCTCCATATCCTTCTTACATTCATTTATAAACCTCTCAGAAATTACAGATGCATCTACTCCTTCTTCATTTGCCCTTTTAATTATTTTATCATCTACATCTGTGAAATTTGATACATAATTAACATCATAGCCCTTATATTCAAGATATCTTCTTAAGGTATCAAAAACTATCATCGGTCTTGCATTGCCGATATGTATATAATCATAAACAGTAGGTCCGCATACGTATATACCAACCTTTCCTTCATTTATAGGGACAAATTCATCTTTATGTCTTGTAAGGGTATTAAATATTTTCATAATATTCTCCTATCATTTATAATTACTTAATAATATGATACCATTGGCAATTATAATAATCACAGAAAAAAAGTCAACCGTGACAATATAACAAAGGTTATTTTAATATAAAAACAAAATTATGTAAAGTAAATAAATAAAAAAGGGACTGTAAATCTACAGCCCCTCAATAAGTAAATTCTATGCTGATGCCAACTGATTGCCAAGTGCAACGCAATCTGAAATCGCATCATCATCAGGTGCTTCGTGAGCCATAAGGCCTTCACCATTTAATACATTTGCGCCTGCTGCAACCATACGGTCAACCCAATCGCGCATCCACTGACCATCACCCCAGCCATAAGAACCGAATAAAGCTATAGTCTTACCCGATGCAAACGCCTCTACATCACAGACAAAAGGCTCCATCTCATTTTCCTCTAAAACTTCAGCTCCCATAGCAGGACAACCAAGTGCAAATACGTTTGCTTCCTTCAAAGCATCAATTGAAGCATCACTTACAAAAACAACCTCTGCTTCTTTTCCGGCTTCTTCAATTCCTCTTCCGATAGCTTCCGCCATAGCCTGAGTATTTCCACCCTGTGACCAGTAAACCACCTGTATCTTGTCCATATTACTCCTTTCCACCACGCATGGTTAATTATATTTAATAATTGATTTGTATTTTCCTGTTTTTATCACAGCATATACTGATAATTTCCGACATGCTTACACCATGATATAAAAGATTAATCAGGCTTTCCTTAGCATTTTCAAAAGCTTCAAAAATCTTCTTTTTTTGCTCAGGATTTTTATAGACCTTCCAATATCCTACATACTGGTACTTTTCTCCTTTATAATTTATAAAGCCCTTTATATCCTCAACCGGATATCCCAGCAAAAAACCAAGTTCGTGAGGAAAATCCTTCTTACTTAGCATATAATCTGAATATTTTTTTGAAAAGCTATTAAGAAGTACATTGAGCATACCATCTTTATAACAATATCCCATACAGTCAATACAGTTATTATCACATGACACATCTGACTTTACAAAGCAGTCTTCATAACCCATTTCCCCAAGCTCTCTTGATACACTTTCTCTTCGAAGGTAATCCTCCAAAAGCTTTACGTTGTATAAGAGGACATTTGCTTTGTAGGAATCTTCATATAGTATATGCCATGATATACTACTCTCCTTTAAAAGCTCTTCCATACGGTCTAATTCTTTTATATCTATATTTAAAAGATTTGATACCTTTAAGCCTGCAATAAGAGGTGCGCACTGAAGGGCAAGCTCCAAATCAACACCGCTAACCTCTATCTTTTTTACAAGCTCCCAAGCCTCATTACTCATATAAGCTGCTCCTTATCGTTTGCTAACCCGCTTATACGTAAAGTAATTACTTCTTTACATGAAATGCATCCATCTGTGGATATACACCGTTATCACCAAGCTCTTCTTCAATTCTGAGAAGCTGATTATACTTAGCCACACGCTCTGAACGGCTTGGTGCACCTGTTTTAATCTGACAGGTATTAAGTGCAACAGCAAGGTCTGCAATAGTAGTATCTGCAGTTTCGCCTGAACGATGTGAGGAAATTGCTGTATATCCTGCATTATGAGCCATTTTGATAGCCTCAAGAGTCTCAGAAACAGAACCTATCTGGTTAAGCTTTATTAAAATTGAATTACCACATCCAAGCTCAATACCCTTCTTTAATCTTTCCGTATTTGTAACAAATAAATCATCGCCTACAAGCTGAACCTTATCGCCAAGCTTTGCGGTAAGCTTCTGCCAACCTTCCCAATCCTCTTCATCAAGAGCATCCTCTATTGAGATAATCGGATATTTATCAACAAGACTTGCCCAATGCTCGATAAGCTCATCTGATGTAAACTCTGTACCTGCCTTAGGAAGCTTGTAATATCCTTTTCCTTTTTCGCTCTTCCACTCTGAGGAAGCAGCATCCATGGCAATCATAAAGTCCTTACCCGGTTCATAGCCTGCTTTCTTTACTGCCTCAAGGATAGTTTCGATTGTCTCCTCATCGCTTGAAAGGTTCGGAGCAAATCCACCTTCGTCACCAACCGATGTAGCAAGACCTCTTTCCTTAAGTATTGATGCAAGAGCATGGAAAACCTCTGCACACCATCTCAAACATTCCTTAAAGGAAGGTGCACCTACAGGCATAATCATAAACTCCTGAGTATCTACAGTATTGGTAGCATGTGCGCCACCGTTTAATATATTCATCATAGGTACAGGAAGTCTGTTACCCTGTATACCACCTAAAAATCTGTAAAGAGGAATATCAAGTGCTGTTGCTGCAGCTCTCGCTGTTGCGATAGAAACTGCAAGAATAGCATTTGCACCAAGCTTAGACTTGTCCTTTGTTCCGTCAGCATCTATCATTGCCTTATCTACAGCGTATATATCCGATGCATCCATTCCGACAATTGTATCATTTATAATAGTATTAATGTTTTCAACAGCCTTAGAAACACCCTTTCCGAGATATCTGCTCTTATCACCGTCTCTAAGCTCAAGTGCCTCAAACTCACCTGTTGATGCTCCACTTGGTGCTGTACCTCTTCCAACAGTTCCATCGATAAGTGTAACCTCAGCCTCAACTGTAGGATTTCCTCTTGAATCAAGGATTTCTCTTCCGTAAACCTTTTCAATTTCCAAATAACTCATTTTCATATTCCTCCATTTCTTTTTTTGTGGTTATTTATGTAAGATTCTCAAGCCGGATGCGGGGGCTCCGGCTACTTTAGCTGTATTCAGCAGTTACAGCTAAATAAAGAGAATCTACATGATTTACACAAAGGTTAGTTCACCTTAACTAACCGATATAAAATATATCATACATATTCATATATGTCAACAAATTAAAAAATATTCCTTTATTTCTTTGTTATAATTGCAACTGCACAAGGCATCTTTCCTTCAATCACATCAAAGGCAACGTTTTCATAGCCCGCATCCTTAAAAAACTGCATATATGATTCATAGTAGAATTCCTTTTTGAAATCCACACCGAGAAGCTCAATTAATTTAACCATCTTGCGTTCCTTGCCGTTTTGTATATTAATGTATGTTGGAATAATAACCTTTCCGCCATTCTTACAAACCCTTACCAGCTCCTTAATCGCAGCCTGCGGTTCATCCAAAAGATGAATTACATTTCCCGCAACAACCTTATCAAAGCAGCCATCCTTAAAACCAAGATTCATAATATCGGCTCTCTTTATAGTAACATTATTCAAACCCCTACATTTTTTCTTAACCCTTTTAAGCATCCCCGTAGAAAGATCAGTAGCCAGAAGCTTCTTACAATTAGCAGCAATCCTTTTTGTGATAGCTCCCGTACCGCAGGCACACTCAAGGACGATATCCTTTTTATCAATCTCACGTGCTACTCTTTCTCCAAGTCCCTTATATACCTTACCGTTATATATATTTTCAAAAAAATCATAAGGTCCCGACATCAAATCCCAAATCATTTTATTTCCTCCACATTTATTATTCTCTTTTATTAATCAGTTTATTAAATGACAGCCGTATCACGCAAAAACAGGAAACATCCATATAAATGTATGCTTCCTGTTTTTTCTTTTCTTAGCCATGAAGTCCGTTTGACTGTCTTATCATATCTTCAACTACAATATCATATATCTCACCTATTGAAGCACAATACTCCAACAGCTTCCAAGGCTCATTGGTATGGAAATGTATCTTTACCAAATCCTCATCACCTGCTGCGATAAGTGAATTTCCCTCGATATGAGTTGTTATGTAATCTGCAATATCATCCTCATCCAAATCCTCGTCACGACGGTCAATAAGAAGCTGAGTATCATAACGATACGCAAACTGATCATCCTCTGCATCTATACTTTTTACAGGTTCCATTATTATATCCTCCCATTATTTTATTATCGGTTATATGTACCTAACCATAGGTATTATAACATCATTAGGTTATATTTTACAGTATATTTTTTAATATAACAATACAATATCCGGATATTTTAAATTTGTCTTAATATCTATATAGCAGGCACTTTAATATCCGCAAGCAGTCCCTTATAGCTGTCGCTCCACGCATACCATTGATTATCCTTAGGATCTACATAAAAATCCACATATCTTGGTATATCGGCACCATCAAAGGATACTATAATTCTTTCCAAATCAAGCTTCGGACCGTACATAGTCGAAGGCGGTATATTATAAACATACTCTTCCACAGTTACCGAAAAAGGTGTTGCAGGCGAATATCCGTTACTTACCGAAGCTCCGTCAAAATATGCATTTGCAAGATACAGATATTTATTATTCTGCATCATTCTGTCCTTTACAAACTGCTTTCCGAAGTTATTAAAGGTCATACCGCATGTCGGCGAATTCATCAAAGCCTCAAGCATACCGTTACAGGCATTGTTGTCCTCCGGTGTCCATGTTCTGAACGCACAAAAAAGAAGTGCCATGGTCAAATACTTACCGTTTTCACCGGAACGGTCAATGCTTTTAAGCTCTTCAACACTTGCAGGAAGCTCATTAAAAATCACTTTTGCCTGCTTGATATCAACATTTCTAACCCCTTCATTTTGAGTGTTACCATCCGAAGACTGTCTCGTAACCTGTGTAATCTCAATACTTGGCTGCACCATACATAATCCTCCTTGTAATTATAATACTTTCTCCCATTCACTTTCCTTAAAGCCTGTAAGCACTGTCTTATCTGTTACAAGCATAGGTCTTTTTACAAGCATTCCATCCGAAGCAAGAAGCTTAAACTGCTCATCCTCGCTCATATCGGGAAGCTTCTTTGATAATTCCATCTCCCTGTAGATCATACCACTGGTATTAAAAAATCTTTTTAAAGGAAGTCCGCTTTGCTTATGATATTTCCTTAAGGTTTTCTCATCCGGATTATTTTCCTTTAAATCGATAAGTTCATATTTTACCTTTTTTTCATCCAGCCACTTAAGTGCCTTTTTACATGTGGAACATTTTGAATAACAATATACTTTAATCATCTTTATCCGCCTTTCTGATTAGATATTCACTTATGAACATCAATCACAAGTAATTTCATATATCTCCTCCGGTATATTAACTAAATAGGTTGCACCTGCGGTTTTAAGCTCCTCATAGCTTCCGTAACCATATAATACACCTATCGAATCAACGCCAACTGCATTTGCACCTTCTATGTCATACTTTCTGTCGCCTATCATAACGACCTTACTTTTATCATCAATGGAATTTTCGCTGATTGCTCTTTCTATAAGCTCCTTCTTGCTCGGACTTCTTTCCGACCTGTCCGGACCGATAACACAGACGAATTTACTGTCCAGTTCAAAATGCTCTATAATCCTTTTTGCTATATCTGCCGGCTTGGAGGTAACCACAAAAAGCTTCTTTCCGTCAGCAAAAAGCTTATCAGCCAATTCCTTTATACCATCATAAAGCGGGGCATCAAAAAGACCGCTTACTTCATAATATTCGCGGTAATATGCAACTGCTTTTTCCGCATCCTCCTCCGACATTCCGTAAAAATCATAAAATGAATTATATAAAGGCGGACCTATGAATTTCTTCATATCATCGTCACTTTCAGAGCTTGAATCAATGCCCATTTTCTCAAGCGCAACTCTTGCCGACCTGATAATTCCAAACTCCGATTTTGTAATTGTACCGTCCAAATCAAAAAAGATATATTTATACTTGTTCATAAAATCCTCACCTTAATTTAGTAAAAAATCACTTAAGATTACATTGCTTACATCTATACCGCGGTCGGTAAGATATATGCGGTCATCTGTCATTTCCATAAATCCTTCACCGATATATTTGTTAAGGACAGGACCGTAAACCTCGAAAATATCCTTCTTGAAACGCTCTTCAAAATCGCTTCTGCTTACGCCGCAGGTCATACGAAGTCCGAGGAACATAAACTCCTCCATACGTGAATCAATGTAGATAGGTGTAACATTTTCACGAAGCATCTTGGTTGTATCGTTGTAAAGAATCTCACGGTTATCGTTGTTGGTAAACTTGTCTGAAATCTCCTCGAGAGTATCTATGTAATATCTTATATTTCTCGAATTATTAAACCTCTTGCCCTGAAAATATGATGATGCGCCAAGGCCTAAGCCGATATACTCACCACCGGTCCAGTAGACCATATTGTGAATACATTCATAACCCGGCTTCGCATAATTGGAAAACTCATATCTGTCATAGCCCTTTGCTGATAAAAGCTTTTTGGTAATCTCATACATTCTCCTGTCAATCATCTCCGGCGGTAGGTCGGCAAGCACGGATTCGTCGCTTGCAAACGGCGTACCCTCCTCAATGGAAAGTGAATATGCGGAAATGTGTTCCGGCTCATAATCAAGAACCTTTGATAGGGTATCCACATAAGAATGAATTGTCTGTCCCGGAAGACCTGACATCACGTCTATGTTGATATTTTTAAAGCCTGCACGTCTTGCAGCCTTAAAGCTTGCCACAAACTGGTCATAATTATGAAGTCTGCCAAGCCTTTTTAGCATCTCATCATCAGCAGACTGAAGCCCGATACTGATACGGTTAATTCCCGCAAGCTTATAGCCTGTAAGCTTCTGATGTCTTAAGGTGCCCGGATTTGCCTCAATGGTTATCTCTGCATTTTTTTCTAATTTAAAGGTCTGCTTGATAAATGCCATGATATTGGTTATAAGCGATTCATCTAAGATTGATGGTGTTCCACCACCTATAAAGATACTTCTTACCGTATATTCATCAACAATCGGTGCATAAAGCTTTATCTCCTGACACAGTGCATCCACATATCGAAGCATGGTCTGATAGCTTTCACCGTCAAACGAAAGAAAATCACAATATTTGCATTTTACTGCACAAAAAGGTATATGAACATAAAGACTTACATATCTACTCATCTGTAAAATCTACTCCTCATCTAATTTAAGTACACTCATAAACGCCTTCTGCGGAATCTCTACATTTCCAATCTGGCGCATTCTCTTCTTTCCTTCCTTCTGCTTTTCAAGAAGCTTACGCTTACGGGTTATATCACCGCCGTAGCACTTGGCAAGCACGTCCTTACGAACCGCCTTAACGGTCTCTCTTGCAATAACCTTGCTTCCGATTGCAGCCTGAATAGGAATTTCAAATAAATGTCTCGGTATCTCTTCCTTGAGCTTTTCACACATTTTTCTGCCTCGTTCATAGGCAGTATCCTTATGAAGAATAAAGGAAAGTGCATCAACTTCCTCCTTGTTAATAAGCATATCCAGCTTAACAAGGTCTGAACGCTCATAACCCTTGAACTCATAATCAAGGGAGGCATAGCCTCTTGAACGGGATTTTAAAGCATCAAAGAAATCATATATTATCTCGTTTAACGGTAAATCATACTTGAGTAAGGCGCGGGTGGTTTCCATGTATTCCATGCTCTTATATATGCCTCGTCTTTCCTGACAAAGCTGCATTATCGCGCCCACATAATCGGTAGTAACCATTATCTCAGCCGAAACAAACGGTTCCTCCATATAATCTATAACCGACGGATCAGGAAGATTGGAAGGATTGGTAAGCTCGATAACCTCACCATCGGTTTTATGTACCTTATATACAACTCCGGGAGCTGTCGTTACAAGGTCAAGGTTATATTCTCTTTCAAGTCTTTCCTGAATAATCTCAAGATGTAAGAGGCCCAAAAATCCACATCTGAAACCAAAGCCGAGTGCAATCGAGGTCTCCGGCTCAAAGCTTAAGGATGCATCATTTAACTGCAGCTTCTCAAGTGCATCTCTTAAATCCGGATACTTTGCTCCGTCTGCAGGATAAAGTCCGCAGTAAACCATAGGATTAACCTTCTTATATCCGGGAAGTGCCTCGGCACAAGGGTTGTCCGCATCCGTTACGGTATCACCTACCGTTGTATCCTTAACATTTTTAAGACTTGCGGTTATATATCCAACCATACCTGCACTAAGCTCATCACAAGGTATGAACTGTCCCGCTCCAAATATTCCTACCTGAACAACCTCCGCCTCTGCACCGGTTGCCATCATTTTTATCTTTGTTCCCTTGGCGCAAACACCGTCAAATACACGGCAGAAAATTATTACACCCTTATAGGAATCATAAAGACTATCAAATATAAGTGCCTTAAAAGGTGCATCCACATCCCCCTTAGGTGCAGGGATTTTTTCAACTATCTGCTCCAAAACCTGCTCTATATTTATTCCGTTTTTAGCCGAGATAAGAGGTGCCTCACTTGCTTCGATTCCGATTACATCCTCTATCTCATTTATAACCCTTTCAGGGTCTGCCGATGGTAAATCAATCTTATTTATAACCGGCATAACATCAAGGTTATGATCTACAGCCAGATAGACATTGGCAAGAGTCTGAGCCTCGATACCCTGAGCCGCATCCACAACAAGAACAGCACCCTCACAGGCTGCCAGACTTCTTGAAACCTCATAGTTAAAATCCACATGTCCCGGAGTGTCTATAAGGTTAAATATATATTCGTGACCATCATTTGCCTTATATATTATACGCACCGACTGTGCCTTAATCGTTATACCTCTCTCTCTCTCAAGATCCATGTTGTCAAGCACCTGCTCCTGCATCTCACGACTGGTTAAGGTTCCGGTCTTTTCGATGATACGATCCGCAAGTGTTGATTTACCATGATCTATATGTGCGATTATACAAAAATTTCTTATATATTTTTGATCAAGATGTGCCATATTTTTTCCTCTTTTTCTTTATACGGACTGTGTATGACATATTTATCCATCGCTGGCACGCTCTCGCTACTTTCAAACGCAACGGTACTAAGTTCCTTTTCAATAAGTCTTAATTATTCTTACTTCGTAAAATTTATTAAGACTTACCGAAAACTCACTAAGTACCGGCGTTTTCAAAGTACCTGCTTATGGATATTTATGTCATACACAGTCCTTCGTAATAGAAGTCATAAAATAATAATTTAATCATAGGAAAGTATAACATATTAGTATAATTTGTGGCAATCTAAAAATATCATATTTTATAATAGATAAATTGTTATGTTTTTTATTCTTTGCGCAAGACACTGTTTATAATTGCCGCAAGCGGAATCATGGCATTTTTGGCTTCTTCGACCGTATTGGTCTGGGCTCCCACCTCCACAAGTGAGGCTCTCGGAAGCTTTTCGAGGTTAAAGCTGTAACCCCTTATGTATATTCTTCGAAGCAAATCCCCGTACATCGCCTTACCTGCAAGATGCATCTGAAGACTGAAGGCAAGATTTTCTATCTTATTGGGATTATACAGATAGTCAATATCGCCATTTAAGTTAAGACGACTTACACCATTTAGAAACATTATCTGTGCTGTCGGTCTTCCGTCTATAACCCTCATAAGCTTTAAGTCCTCTCTTACTCCGTCTCTGTGAAGGTCTATGATTACCTCTATGGATGGATTTTCAGCAAGGATTCTGTCAACTGCTGCACCGGATAATGTATAAGCGTAGCTTCTGTCAAGGACTCCGTTTACTACATCGTAAACATTTCTGTCATGATAGGTCTTTATACCATATTCTTCCTCTAATATCCGGGTCAGTTCGTCTCCGACGCCTATTACGGTATCTTCGGTCACTCCCTCCCGACTGTCTGCAAATGCTTCGCTTCCATGGGTATGATATATAAGCACCTTATATCCATCACCGGAAAGGTCTATGCTCATATCCATATTAAGCAAAGTATCTGCATCTATCTCCTCCGGCAAAACACTTGTCGAGCTGTCAACTGCATAGCAGTTTTTAAGCATAAATTCATAATCATTCAGCTGATCCATTGAATAATAAATACCTCCCGGATTCATACCTGCCGAGGCTGTTACATAAAGGTTATTTTCGTCAGACTCATCTGTATTTTCATCCGGGATAATCTCGGTAGAACTTTGTTCTGTATTTATACCATCCGGAATAATAGAATTTTCGTCAGGATTTTCATATGACGAATCATTTTCTTCTATATCCGATGCTTCATTACCACCTAATCCATCAGGAAAAAGAGTCGCATAATCATAGCTTGAAAAATCATCATAGGATAAATCACGCTCGTCCGAATATTCCTCATTTCCAATTGCAAGCATAGGTATAACTTCATACAGAAAACCTTCCCCTTTGGTTTTATCCATTCGGATAATAGGAATAAACTCATTTATAAGTCCTCTTAAGATATACCTCGACAGAAATTCTGTTCTGACCATGATAAAAATGCTTATTATAATTACTATAAAACAATATAAATATCCAATAAAACCTTTTAATTTTTCCATAGTAAAATATATGCATTAACTTCGTTTATAATTCAAAAAACCATTAATTGCTTCCGAGATTGTATATGAAACCTTTTTTACTGCTTCATCAATATTTTTAGGTGTTACAAACATAGCTGCAAGATCCGGTTCAAGAAGATTACAGGCTATTTCATATTTTTCCGCATCAGTAAAGCGGTCGAGTTTATCGGTATATTCATCATCTTCTCCATACTTAGCTTCACGGCTAATATCTGCGTTATGCTTTAATTCACCCTTTTTGTCTTTATTATTCTTCCCTCTTTCTCTGCTGCTTTCATTCTGATTTCTCCCGCCCTTTAAAACATCTATCATACCCTCAACTGACTGATAGACGATAGCCGGAACAGATATAACAGTTGGTACTCCTATAGCGATAACCTTAACTCCCAAGGTCTTTTTATCAAGCCTCGCACGATTATTTCCGACTCCCGCACCGGGATTAATTCCCGTGTCACATATTTGTATAGTAGAATTAAGTCTGTCAGGCTCTCTTGCTGCGAGCGCATCTATGGCAATCACTACATCCGGCTTAACCTTATCACAAACCGACTTTATAATCACGCTTGTTTCAATACCCGTCTGTGCCATAACTCCGGGGATAAGTGCGGAAAGTTCCTTATCCTCCTTTACCAGTCCCTCATTTATAAGATGCCTTGTTATATAGAGATTATCAATTACAAGCGGTCCTAACGAATCCGGTGTAATCGCTCTGTTTCCAAGCCCGATTACCATTATCTTATCGGCCTTACCTATCATCTTGGCAAGGTTGTGATGAAGTATTTGCATAAAGGATTTATTTATACTGTCATCTCCCTCACGCAAGCTCTTGCTTTCGATAGTTACATAAGTACCGACAGGCTTTCCAAGCAGCATCTCTCCGTTTTTATTTACGACCTCTATTATTGTTTCCTTTATATCCTCATCCTTGTAATTCTTGGTAAATATCTTCACACCGTCTATAAGTCCCTGCTCAGGAAGGTCTTCCTTTAATTCAAGTGCCAAATCCGTACGTATATATCTCTTCATAAAAAATACTCCTTTTTATTTAAAGGTTGGATATGTTTTATATATCTATCGCAGGCACGCTCTCGCTACTCTCACACGCAGCGGTACTAAGCTCGAAAAAACCTCGCTAAGTACCGGCGTGTTCAAAGTACCTGCTTATAGATATATAAAACACATCCAACCAATTTAATTTCTGTAAGGAGTATTATTTGTAATTTATTATATAATTATTATAAAAAGATGGATTAATGTAAGATTATATCAGATATCCCAAGTATCTCAAGACAAATATCCATGCTGTAAGTGTAAATGCCGAAAGCAGTGTCGTAAGTACGATTACACTTGACGAAAGTACATCGTCACCGTGCATATTTTTTGCCATGATATATGCTGTCGGGGTACTCGGTGAAGCAAGCATTATAAGAAGTGCCAGAAGCTTTTGGTCTCTGAAGCCGGCATATATGGCAATCGGGACAAAGATTGCCGCAAGTAGTATAAGCTTTATGAAGGTTGCAGCAAGTGTAGGCTTTATCTTGGCAAGTGCCTTTCTTCCCTCAAAACCTGCACCTATGGCTATAAGTGCAAGAGGCGAAGCCATACCGCCTAAGTACTGTATCGGCTTTTCAAGCATTACAGGAAGCTTTAAACCGATAACCGAAGCTATAATTCCTAAAAATATGCCTATTATAATAGGATTTTTAAGTATATTGATAAATGCGTGTTTTATACGGCTTTTATCATTTTTAGTGGCTTTGTCGTTACTTTCAAAGGTAAGGATTATAACTGCGAATATATTGTAAAGCGGTACTGCTCCGATAATCATAAGCGGTCCCATACCCGAATCACCGTACACATTTTGTATAAATGCTATGCCGAGTATGGCGGCACTACTCCTGTATGAACATTGAACAAAGGCACCCACCTCTGATTTATCCTTAAGCAAAAGCTTGGAAAGTACCCATATGGAAATAATACTAACAAGTGTAACCACTGCGCAAAAGCCGATATATTTACCGTCAAAGTTGTGCAGTATGTCTGTCTTCCATACATCTAAGAATAGCATACACGGAAGACACACCTTGAATACGAATTTATTCGCAACCGATACGAATTCTTCACTCAGAAAATTTATCTGTTTTAATATGTAGCCCACAACCATAACCGTAAATATCGGTATAGTCGCATTAAGGCTGTAGATTAAGCTGTCCATTTATGTAATACCTCAATATTTTTCTAACCTATTATTTTCTGAAAAAAATATTTTTGTGTTTACAACGCACATTTTACCTCTGCACCCTGTTAAGATATCTCTCCCATGTAAAAATAGCCTCTTTAAAGCTTACTTTTATCTCGTACGAATCTGCTGCCGTATTATCTTCCTCGTCTGTAAACTCTAATCCTATGTTATATATATTTTCAGAAGATGCATGGTCGGTATCTTTCTCCATATAATATAAATAAGCTCCCTCACAGGTCTTAATTATATTATCAGTCTCCTCATCACTTAAAACAGTATCCGGCACTTCTTCAAGAAGTACCTCATTTGCATCATAATACCTGTAGCCGTCCTTTTTTGCTGATATAATCTTTCCATCCAAAAACCTTACAGTAGTTGTGTCTGCGTAGCTTTCGGTAAAATTGGTATTCTGTGAGTTGTTGCTGTCTACAATAAGTGCCTCAAGCACAAGGATTATTCCGGCTTCATTTACCTTAAAGCTTGAGATAACACAATCGTCAAATGTAAATTTTTCTATTTCGTTTACTGATTTAAAACCCATTTTATTACTCCTTTTATTCCTTATGAAATCCCACAATCTTAACTGCCGCAAGCGGTGTTCCCAAATCATCGGTCACACGCACATTGTAACAGCAGGTACTTCTTCCGTTCTTGATAAGCTCTGTTTCAGCAATAACCTTATCGCTCTTTGGCACTCCGATAAATGATATATCCGATGTGATGGAAACTGTTCCGGGCTTTTGCCAGTTTGATGCAACTGCAAATGCAAAATCTGCAAGTGTAAAATACACCCCGCCCATTACACCGCCTACTGCATTTTTGTGATGCGCATTTAAAGTAAGACTTACCTTTGCATAGTTATCTCCCACCTCTTCGATATATGCTCCTGTATCGGCTGCATACATATCATGGCTGAAAAATTCTCTTATCTCTTTAATGTCCTTCATTTTTAGTCCTCCTGAAATATACTTTTTTATCCTTGTTATGCAAGATATAAATCTATTGCAATTTAAATAATATTTAACTTATGTCAGTCATATATTTATCTCTTTCCAAGCTCCCAAAATGTCACCGCACTGGCTGCTGCCACATTTAAGGAATCCACTCCGTGTGACATGGGTATCATAGCCGTATAATCACAGGCATTAATCACGTCATCCGAAAGGCCATAACCCTCCGTACCCATTATAACAGCAAGCCTGTCTGCCTCTGATAAACAATCATTATCAATTCCTATTGAATTTTCTTTTAATGCCATCGCAACGGTTTTAAAGCCAAGATTATTCAGTTTATGTATATATTCTGATTTATTTTCAAAGTTTGAACAATCAATAATCGTCCAAGGTATCTGAAATACAGTTCCCATACTTACCCGTATAGCTCTTCTGTAGAGCGGATCGGCACAATCAGAGGTAAAAAATACGGCATCTATACCAAGTGCCGCTGCACTTCTTATAATCGCACCGACATTTGTCGGATTAACTACACCGTCAAGCACAACTATACGCCTTTTATCCTCGCATATCTTCTCAACTGTCGAAAGTCCCTTTCTTCGCATAGCACATAGGGCTCCCCGTGTAAGTTCAAAACCGGTAATACCTGTCAGCATATCAAAATCCGCCGTATATATCGGGATATCGCCAAGTCTTTCAATAATACATTTTGCCTCGCCATCTATCTGCTTTGACTCAACAAGCATAGATAAAGGTTCATAACCCGCATCTAAAGCTCTTTCTATAACCTTTGGACTTTCAGCTATAAATATACCGTAATCCTTTGGTGCATTGTAATGAAGCAGCTCCTTTTCATTACAAGCGACATACATATTTAGTTCTTCTGACTGCAAATCATCAATTTTTATAAGATTCATTTAATCTCATAACCTTCCTTTGTCAACACCTCAAGTGCTCTGTCAAAGTTCTCTTCTTTCACAAGTATGTAATCGGTATTATAGGTTGACACCGCAAATATTCCTATCTTATTATCAGCAAGAATTGTCGATATCTTGGACAGAATTCCTATCAATGAAAAATCAAGCACTCCCTGAATACGAAAGCCCTTCCATCCATCATCACGCTCTGTAGTTTGAGCAGGCGCATCTTTAGTTTCACATACCAGCGATATCTCTTCGTCAGTCTTCCCTATGAAGTAAAAATCTTTAGACAAATCTATATCCTCTTCTGATTCTACCTTGCATACGGTCAGATCATATTCCAGTTTTTTTAATTCCATACTCTATTCCCTTCTTTAAACATCCTCATCATCTCATTTGTAAGGCTGTAATCATAAGGCTGAAGCACTATATCCTCCGGACTTACCCACTCCGCATATTTTAGCTCCGACTCATCCATACGTATCTTATCATCACCGTCTACATCACAGAAGAATCCGACCAGCAGGTCATCTGCAATTCCCCATGGTTGAGACTTATAATACCTTATATTTTTTACCTTAAGGCCTGTCTCCTCCATAACCTCTCTCGCTACGGTTTCTTCGATAGTTTCTCCTATCTCAGTAAAGCCCGCTATAAGAGCATTATGCGCAAAGCCCGTTTTATATTTTGTAAGAAGAATTCTGTCACCGTTTATAACTCCGACTATAACAGCCGGATTGATACGCGGATAAATCTTATTGCCGCATTTTGGACATACAAGCGCTCTTTCAAAGGAATCCTTTATAACCTTACTTCCACATCTGCCGCAAAATGAATTATTTCCATACCACTGTGCCAGATGATATGCTGTAAATGCAGCATACATATACCTTTTAGGCTCAAGCTCATATTCCATGATGCGCCTCAAATTGTAAAACGCATATCCGGCTGGTGTCTCAAAACCTGGATTTTCATTATTAAGGCAAAGAGCTTCGGCAAGGAAGAACCTCTCCTCATCCACTGAAAAAATGTATGTCAAATCAGATATGCTATCACCTTTAAAATCCTTTAATCTCGGGAAATCCACATTCTCACCTGAAGAATCAGTCTTAAGCAAAAGCTTGTTATCTTTAAATACTACTATAAGACTATCCTCATCCGGCTTGGCATCAGGCTGATAGCTGTTATTTAATTTATATGGTAGTATGTCTTGAATCATCTTTATTCCTCCATTAAATCCATAAGCGCCTTATAAAAATCAGGATACTCCTTTTCCAATCTTAACAGCTTTCCATCCATATTCAAAAAGCAATGCTCTGAATGCGCCTCGCACAAGACCTTGTCATCCTTATTTTTCATTTCATAATAAAGCTTGAGTCTCACTCCCTTAAACTCTTCAATTTTAACAGTTATGTAAACCTCGTCGGAAAATGTACAGCTTGTCTTATATTTACAGTCAAGTGCAGTTACCGGCGAGGCAATCCCCATCTCTTCAAGCTTGGCGAAATCCCATCCAATCTGTGACAGGAAATCAACCCTTGCCTCTTCCATCCATCTTATATAATTTGAATGATGCGCTATGCCCATTTTGTCTGTTTCATAATATTGAACTATATGTTTATATTTTTCCATGTTTCCTCCCTAACACTGCATTCGGACAGAAGCCTTTTATCTTGGTCATATAATTATTAATCTCTTCTTTATTCATACCCGCCACATTTATGACTGTCTTTCGATTCTTTGTACGAAGAACGATATTTTGTATCTCCCTTGTAGTCATTTTTTCACGATAAATTGCATAGATATCCTCAAGATATGTCATATCATATATACGAGCCTTTATTATCAGAATATTTTCTATGATATATATGTATCTGTCTTCATATCTTGGACCTTCGGATGCGTCAATGATACTTGCCATCCTTTCAATACCCGGATATTTTTTCAAAGGATTTTTATATCTCATACATCCATCAATCGTAAGTACAATAAAAAGTAAAAGTATTACGCATACAACTATTATGCCAAATGTACCTAAAAGCTCCTCATTATATGCCTTTAAGCAATATATCAATATAATACCTATTGCTATAAGGCCGCCTATAATCTTAGCTTTGGATTCATTTTTTATACGCTTAATTATTAAATCAATGTTTTTCATTCTAAGCTTATCCCCTTTGACCATAATATTTCTTTTGCTTTGATGCAAAACACAGTCGTTCCACCGTTTTTAGCTACATATTTCAGATTTAAGATTGATGTTTCTTCGTCACCCTCTGCTAATTGGGCAAGCGCCAGATAATATGTAAGCTCTATTCTAAAAAGCTGCTTATTACTTTGCTTCATTTTTTCTGTAATCAAGCCCTTTACACTTGCAGGATTATCTCCAAAGGCACCAATCATAATCTGCCAGCTTTTTCTTACATCCTTGGCAAGTGCCATCTCACTTACAGTTAGCTTTATATTGGTTTCAATGTCATTAAGCTTTGCAGATACCACATTAAATGAGTCCGCATTTCCTATATAGATAAAGGCTGCCCCTCTGTAATACAAGGCATTTATTCCCTCATTGACCTTTAAATTTTTTCTTTCATATATATCAAGCTGTTTAAACAGTTCATCATAGTCCCCCATATAATAACATGCTGCTATTCTAATCAGATTGGAATTGTTATGCTTTCTGAAATTTGATGATTCAAGTGCAGTAAGCTCAACTATATCAAAATAAGTCACAGGATCACATTTATCAATCAAAATATCATTGTTATCCTTTACCAAAGCCGACGCTATAAACTTTATTGGATTCATCATAAAAATATAAATCAAAACAACAACCGCAATTATGTAGCTTTCTCTTCCACCACTTCTTATATATGAAAAGCTTATCATAGAAAGCAATATCGAAAATAATATTCCGTTTAATATGTTTATAATACGTCCGCTCTTTTTTAGTTCTTCTACCGCCTGTCTTGCCTTTATATTTTCAAGTGCCGATTTTCTTACCGGAACAGCCTTCTCCTTATCGAACAATTTCATAATAAGCGTTAAAAATTGTATTGTAAGAAAAAAGACTGCTATTATAGATACGATAAAAAGCAGATGAAATATCGTGAAATCATCTCTGCCAGCTTCACCGTTTGCAATATTTTCTACAATTGAATTAACAGCATATCTGTTTACGATTTCTGCCACGATAAGCGACACAATAACTATTATCCAACGAACCACAGACGGTCTCTTTTTTTCTATCATGACTATCTCTTGTGTCATATATGTTTTCCCCTTCAACTGTATTAATCACAATAACTCTTCTTATTATAAATTCACAAAAAATAAAATGCAACATATTGCTTGTTAATCGTGTTTTTCGTGGTCAATAAGCAATATATTGCATTTTATTTATTATAATTTTTTTCTAATAAATCCTTTAACTCCTCCAGCCCTATACCGGAAAGTTTCGCCTTATCCACTGCTTTAGACAGCAGTTCTTCCGTCTGGCGCAAGTTTTCCTCCCGAAGTAGCTTTGCATTTTGTGCCTTGACGAAACAACCTCGTCCGGTGTAGGACTCTATGAAGCCGTCCCGTTCAAGTTCCTCGTAGGCGCGCTTGGTAGTTATAACACTTATCCGAAGCTGCATGGCGAGATTACGCATCGAAGGGAGAGCCTCGCCCGCAGCAAGCTCCCCACTCATTATCTTTGCTTTTATCTGATTTTCAATCTGCAGGTAGATAGGTTCATCCACCATATTTGAAATTATTATATCCAATGTTATTTCCCGCTTTCTCTAAGAAGTAAGTACCAGCTTGGTATACCTGCGACAATCGAAGGTACAAGCAATCCGTATATGCCAAATGTAAACTGTATGTCGCCTGATTCATTTTCTGAAAGGAATATAGTGACTATTACCGGTATACAGGAATCTATCACTGCATGTGCAAGGGTCGGTGCGATAACCGAATCTGTCTTCTTTCTAAGAAGCTGTAAAAATGCTCCCATGAAAATGCAGCTTATACACATAAGTATAATTCCAACATAAGGATATCCTGCGTAATCCTTGCCATAATTTAGACCTGATACCACAACAAGCTGTGCATGCCAGAGTCCCCATAGTGTTCCGCCGATTATGATTGAAAGGTTTATAGCACGCTTATCTATGCCCGAAATATTATCATCTGATGCAATATCTGTAAAATCTTTACTCTCTATATCCTTGCCGTTATTATCAGTATGAATTTCTTTATATCTGAAAAGTTTCTCCAGCTTATCATAAAGATACGCTCTCCAGCCAAGCTCCTCGCCGAGCAAAATAAACATATTAAAATAAACCATGTCAAGCGATATTGCAGGATTAAGCATATTTACAAAAAAGCTGTAATCATTCTTGAAGGAAAAACCGGCGTGTAAAGAACAAGTTACAAGGAGACAGCCAATTAAACCCATAAAAAGAGGTGCTAAAACCGCAATAAAATACCACATGAAATGTCCGGTAAACTTTGGAAGCATGATTCCATCCTTGAAACCTTCTCCCGAAGCATATCTGAGTATCACACAGGCTATAAGCGGCGAAAAGATTCCAAGCAGGTATAAAAAGTTAGAAACCTCAGTTAAGTTATGCTTTACTAAGTATCCGTCCTTCTTTAAATAAAATGCACCCGTTACATACATAATTCCAAAGGATATTATAACATACAAAATAACCTGTATGATTATTTTTTTCCTGACGGTCAGCATATTATTTTGATTATTTTCTGTAATTACATTTTCCGTACTACGCATCATACTCCTCCGTTCCTTTTAGATAAAGCTTACAGGATATACGATATGAAATATAGTAAAACAACACGATTATATGCGGTAAAAGTGTCGCCATAAGAAGCTTTGGTGCCGCCATATTAATAAGCCTTGCCGTTATTGCCTCACCGTTTATGTACTTTGCTATATCCGGATTATCCTTAAGCTGCTTAAAGAACTCTACCTTGCCCGAAATATCTCCAAATAATGCATATAAAATCACAAAAAAGAAAACCGTCAAAAGTACCGCAACCTTAACATTTGTTCCTCTGCCGCTTCCATATCTTATGACAAAAGGAAGTTCTAAAGCATCATAAAATATATTTACAAAAAGAAGCATCACATAAACAATAGTATTATCCGTATGAATGCCCGTTATCAGCGAGATTAGTACATCAAAGCAAAAGCAGATAACAACTCCCGTAAATGAAATTATAAACATTAGTGTATATCGGGATGCCACCAAGCCTTTTTCCGTAAGCGGTGTGGAAGCACCGAAATAGCTCCATTTTCTTCTTTCATCAATCCCGCAAACCTTACTTTGTAGGAAGAAAATCATAAGAAACACAAGCAACGCAAGGCACATTGATATATTATTTGTATCAAGGCCAAACTCTTTGGCAAATACCAAATCATTTTTTTTCAAAAGAACAGCCACTATAGCAATAATCACCATAAACAAATATACACCCAGACATAAAAATATGTTTTTTCTTTCCAAATACAAATCCTTCTTTATAATGCCGCGCACCCTATAATCACCTCTCATCTATACCTTTGTCCCATAGCTTTTTGCTGCCTTACATGAACCGTAAAAGCTTGCAAATGCCGTAACAATAACAAGAATAATCATAATCCATATATATTTTAAAGCAAAACCTGTCACAATATCATAGATACCTTTATAATCACCTTCACCAAGTGCGTCACCTACTCCCGATTTTACGATAAACATAAAAAACAAAAGCATTAAAAGAATCATAATCACCATTCCGATAAAGGAAATAACACTTGACTTTCTAAATCTGATAAATAAAAATGCCGCCAAAAGCTCTGCTATAAGAAAGATTCCGCAAAGAAAAGCTATAACAGCTATATCCCCTTTGTTTAAGGTGGTATGGCTCACTGCATTTGATATAAAAAGATTTATAAATCCAAGCAGAATACCACATACAAACAAAATAAACATTGAGATATATTTTGCTCCGATAAATTTAACCATTTTCAAAGGTGTCGTATTTAAATATTTATTAAAGCCTGCGGAATAATCTGAAAAGATCACACGTATGATTCCGCTTACATCCATACAGGCAAAGAACACCATAAAAGCAAGGCCCAGTCTCACATAAGGAAATATCATATCAAGATTTTCGGTGGAAACATACTTTGCTATATTTCCGCATCTTGCACTAAGCAAAACCAGATTTCCTATAAGAATAAAGGCAAGAATGGTGATAAAGCAAATTCTGATGGTCTTTCTTCCCAGATAAAATTCTCTCATAATAAGATTCTTCATAAGCTTTCCTCGTTTCAAACCATCTCACCTAACGGCTCGATGGAGTTTCTCGTCAAAGTGTCGCTTGCGCAAGCGCATCGACACCTTTCCTCGTTTTAAACCAAAAATACCATTATTTCATCAAGTGTGGTCTTATCAACTACCATATCAGTGTATTTTTCTGCCGCCTTGCGCCTATCATCTACAAGCATTTCCACTCCATAATCCGTGTGTCTTATGCCTATGTAATCAGCACTATCAACACTCTCAAATTCAGCCTTACCACATTTAATAATTCCGTAGTTATCCAAAATCTCGTCCTTATATCCGCTTAAAATAATCTTTCCCTTATCAATAAAGGTAACCATATCGGCAATCTTTTCAAGGTCGGAGGTTATATGCGTGGACATAAAGATTGTATTATTCTCATCCTGAAGATACTCCATGAAAATATCCAGTATCTCATTTCTTACAACCGGATCAAGACCTGTGGTCGCCTCATCCATGATTAGAAGCTTTGCGTGATGTGAAAGCGCCACCGCTATCTGAAGCTTCATCTTCATACCCTTGGAAAACTTCTTAAATGCCTTTTTCGACGGAAGTGAAAATAAATCCAAATAATTGAAGAATACCTTTTCATCCCAATTCTTGTATATGTCACTCATAACCTTTGACAGGATCTTTGCATTTAAATCCTCGTTAAACGGAAGTTCATCAAATACGGCAGCAAGATTTTCCTTAACCTCTGTCTCATTTTTTAAATTATCAAGACCGAACAGCTTAATCTCGCCCTCGTCCCTCTTAACAATATTTAAAATTGCGTTAATCGTGGTGGACTTACCTGCTCCGTTTTGACCGATAAAGCCCATAATACTTCCCTTCGGAACCTTAAAGCTCACGTTATCTAACGTAAATCCGTCATATTTTTTAGTAAGGTTATTAACCTCAATCGCATATTCAAAATCCTGCATAAGAACCTCCATAAAGCTTGCTATATATCTTTGAGTTTAAAATCACAGTGTTATTAAAATTGTATATATCGTATATATACAATACAACATTGTTATAGGGTTGTCAAGCATAAATAAAACACTTAATTAAAGAAAAAGAGTCGCCCATTATGGACAACTCTTAAAACTCATTATTTAGTTTTGCTTTTGTAAATTTTCGGTTTCAAGCTTTTTAATTATCTCTGAAACCTCTTCCTCTGAAATATTAAGCTTTACTGCAATCTCTGAGACAGAAAGACCACAATCTAAATATGCCTCTATCTTAACTTCTGCAATTCGATTGCTCAAATAATGATCCATATATGGAGCTCCTTTCCTCTTTGCTAAACCATTTTTACCCCATGCTTTATCTTTCGTAAGCACCTGCATTAGCTTTAAAACCTCATCTACATGTTTTACAACCTCTCTCGGCGCTATGTAATTCTTATTTTTTCTCATTTGTACGAAATAATCAGCCACAAACTTAAAGTCACTCTTGAACTTCTTAACCTGCTCGTCTGTCAGATATGCAATCTCAAATACATTTATTTTGTAATCACTGACATAAGGCTTGAGGTATTCCGGTATGTCTCCCAGACAATCATATAGTGAAAATCTCTTCCACCTTTTTTCTCCGAAATACAATACATAAGCAAGTATGATGTTTTGTATAATAGCTGCTTATGATTTTATTTTAATATACTGAATTTATATATGCAATAAAATAATAATATAATATTTAAAAATCGATTACATATTCCAGAAACCGTCCGAATTCCTTTTTCACCTCATTTGTAATACTCATTTCTACTACAATATTAAATCTCTTTAATCGCATTTACTACCTTAAATGTATTCTTAATCCCATACATTTTAGCCTGTTTTTTTATTTCCTTCTTATCAAGTCCGTCACTGTTAATAAGTATTCCGTCGACACCGCATAAGTCTGCAATTTTAACATCACTTCTTATCTCATTACCTACCATAGCAGACTTGGACTTATCAAGCTCCTCGTCATTGATTAACCTTAATAAAAATTCTTTATCAGGCTTCATTATTCTATAATCCGACGATATGTACATCTTATCAAAATATCTGTCAAGGCCGAGCATACTTATCTCAGGTCTGGTAAATATCGCCTGGGCATTTGAAAGAAGATAAAGTTTGCATCCCTTTTTCTTTAATTTATCTAATGTTTCTAAAGTATCCGGATATAATTTGATATACTTTCTTGATAGTGTGCGAAAAGCATTTGCCATAAATTCCGACCAAACAGCTTCATTTTCCGGAACTCTCACATTTCCGGAAGGAGCTTCTTTCAAAAGGCGAAGGAATACGCGTTCAAGCTTTATCTCCGGAAATTCGCAGCCTGTCTTTTTCTTTAATATATCTCTTTCCTCTCGGTCAAGCCTTATATATGCCTTACGAAGCTGCTTAGGCTTGTATATCGCACCATAAGCTGCATATAGCTTTGCAAGCTTCTTCCATAATGAAGTTTTCATTTCATCAGTTTTTATGTCAACCAATGTTCCGTACAAATCAAAGATATAATTTTCGTATTTCATGATATTCCTTCCTCTTTATTTACCAGCCTCGTATTTCAAAAAAAGATAAGATTAATTGCGATCTTTAAACAGTCCACACCGCCCATAATGGAATGTTTACAAGCCATTCCTCTTTGCGATAGTTTGACATTGATGTTCTTATGGCATATTTAGGATTATATTTTTCACTGAATAATCTAAGGCTTTTTGCTCTTAAATTTTCCTCAGCCTTAACCTCAATAGGAATTACTTTCTCATCCTTTTGAATAAGAAAATCTATCTCACCTTCTGATTTTGTTTCTGTAAAATAATACGGTTTAAATGGAGTCTCTGATATTAATTCCTGTAACACATATTGTTCTGTTAATGCTCCCTTAAATTCTGTAAATATTTTATTTCCTTCAAGAATTGTTTTTACGCTCAAATCACTCATAGCTCCAAGAAGTCCAACATCTAAACAGTACAATTTAAAAGCACTGAAATCAACATATGATTTTAAAGGTATATATGGTTTAGTAACATTGTATACTTTATAGATTAGTCCACAATTTAACAGCCATTCTATAGCAAGCTCATAATCCTTTGACCTTGCACCCTTTTTTATATGTCCAAAAAAGAATTTCTTATTTTCTTTAGCTAACTGTGTCGGTATTGAATTCCATACCATACTTAATCTTGGTAACTCCTCATTTGGAGTATGTTTTCCAAAATCCTTTTCATAAAGAGAAATTATATCTTTTTGCAAGTCTCTTATTTCGATAAAATCTCTATTTTCAATAAAATTATTAACAACCTCCGGCATTCCTCCTACATAATAATAATGCTTGAGCATATCTACTATATTGTCGCGAACGCTATTTAATGCTTCATAATTTCCATTATCAATTTGCTCAACCCACATATCCTTCCCAAGCGCCAACATAAACTCTCTAAACGAAAGCGGATATATATTAAGCAATTTTACCTTACCAACCGGAAAGGAAATTCCTTCATGTATGGAAACACCCAACAAAGAACCTGCAGCTATAATTGCATACTCTGGTGCATCTTCACAAAAATACTTTAATGCCGTAATCGCTTTTTTATTTTCTTGAATTTCATCAAAAATAATCAATGTATCTTCAGAATTTATTCTTATACTTGAATAAATAGAAAGCTCCATAAGGATTCTGTTTATATCATAATCCTTTTCAAATAGGCCTTTAAGAACATCTGCATTATCAAAATTTATATAAACGGTATTTTTAAAGAATCTTTTTCCAAATTCTTTCATAACCCATGTCTTGCCTACTTGTCTGGCACCCATAATTATAAGCGGTTTTCTTGACCTTGAATTTTTCCATTCTAATATTTTATTCATAATATACCGTTCCATAACATATTCTCCTGATTTCTTTAATATATTAGATATATTATACTCTTTTTGATAATTTATACATTTTTTCTGACGAATTTATCATATTATATTACACTTTTTCTGACGAATTTATTGTTTTGTATCACACTTTTTCTGACGAACTTTAAATATACACTATCATATTATATATAAAAAAGCAACAAAAAAGTGCATATGGAATCACTTCCAAACGCACTTTTTAAAAAAATATTAACTTCTAATTATATGTACCTGTCCTGTCCGGGATTTTCCAACAAAAGCTTAAGATACTTCTCCGGCTCATTTTTAAGCTTTACCATCATATCAAAGGTATCTAAAACTATCGTCTCTTTGTTGCCGTCCCACTCTCTGCCGGACGGATAGTCCTTACCTAAGTCCCAGTGAATTTCAGCAACTCTCAGATTATAAAAATATATATCCGTCAGACCGTACTCCTTATATTTATAATCATCCTTAAAGGTATGGTTATCAAGGTAATACATAAATTCTGCCATAAGCCCTTCATCCTTAAGAAGCTCTGACCAAAGATTTGCTATATACTCCTTTGATTTACCTGTATATTCACCCAAAGCATAGAGGATTTCCATAGCCTTTATCCTTCTGCCGTCAAGTATGATATTTCCACTCATTTTTATACCAACTCCTTAGCTTCAAGCCATGCTTGGCATATACATATATCGCTCTTTTTTTATTATACAAACGGAAAGTATAAACTATTCCATTTATGCAACCTTTTTCTTTCTCTTCCATACTGAAGGAGAAAATAACAAAAGAATCGGGAATAATTCAAGTCTTCCGGCAAGCATATCAAACATAAAAACATATTTAGAGAATGCCGAATAACACGAGAAATTACAGGTTGGTCCCACCTGATTTAATCCCGGACCTATATTATTCATAGTTGCTGCAACCGCAGTAAAGTTCGATGTCATATCCTTATTTTCATATGATATAAGAAGCAGAGATACGGAAAAAATTATAATATATGTCATGAAATAAACGTTTATAGAACGAAGTGTCTCATGACCTACAACCTTATCCTCCATCTTAATTTTCTTGACACTTTTAGGAAATAGAAAAGAAATAATCTCCTTTTTAACGGTTTTTGCCATAACAATAAAACGTGATACCTTGATACCGCCACCCGTACTACCTGCACAGGCTCCGATAAACATAAGCATAACAAGTATTGTTTTAGAAAGCGAAGGCCAGGTATCAAAATCGGCTGTTCCGTAACCTGTCGTAGTTATAATTGAGCCGACCTGAAAAAATGAATGTCTTATTGTTGCACCGAGCGAACCAATCTTATCATATATATTTATGGCTATAGCAGTAACCGACACGATTATAATGGTAAAATATACTCTTACCTCCTCTATCTTAAAAGCCTGTCTTAGCTTTCCTGTGATAACAAGAAAATAAAATGTAAAATTAACTCCGAAAAGCACCATAAATATTCCGATAACCCATTGCTGATAAACTGTACAGCTCATTATACTGTCATTCCATATACTGAGACCTCCGGTACCTGCCGTACCAAATGATATGGTAAGTGCTTCAAAAGGATTCATACCTCCAAACAGTAAAAGAACTACCTCTATAACAGTCATAACAAAGTAAATTGCATAAAGATAAAAGGCTGTATCCCTTACCTTTGGAACAAGTTTTCCAACTGAAGGACCCGGGCTTTCCGCCTTCATGAGATTCATATTTGAGCCACCTGCCATAGGCAGTATGGCAAGTAAGAATACAAGGACTCCCATACCTCCTATCCAGTGAGTAAAGCTTCTCCAAAACAGACTTGCATGTGACAGGGCTTCAACATCCGAAAGAATGGTTGAGCCTGTTGTCGTAAAGCCGGAAACTGTTTCAAATAAAGCATTTGTAAAATGCGGTATATCATCATTTAAAACAAATGGAAGAGCCCCAAGAACAGAAAGAATAATCCAGCTTAGAGCCGTTGTAACAAAGCCCTCCTTAAGATAAAACTTCATATCCTTTGGCTTATGAAATACAATTATTGTTCCGACTAATGCTGCTGCAAGAGCAACATATAAAAAACCAAGACCTTCCTTTTCGCCATATATAACTGACACAAGACAAGGCAGCATCATACATGCTGCCTCAATATCCATTATCCATCCTAAAACATATATAACAACACCATAATTCATTATCTTATCCTCTAATCTGCACTTGTAATTACTTAAGAATATCCTTCAAGTCCTTAAAACCTGTATGTGTTGTAACAATAACAACCTTGTCATTTTCCTGAATAAAATCATTACCTTTCGGGATAATGATTTTACCATTTCTGTTGATACAGGCAATAATGAGGTTATCCTTTAACTTAAGCTCCATTATAGGCTTACCTACCACAGGCGAATTTCCTTCTGTGTTAAACTCTATAGCTTCAGCCTTATTATCAAATATATGATAGAGCACCTCAATATTGCTGCCAATACCATTTTGAGTTGCACGCACATAACCTATAATTGTCTCAGATGTCATATATCTCGGATAAAGAATACTACCCATATCAAGATTGTCTATAACATCATGAAATGAACTTCTTTTTATCTTTGTAATTACCTTAGCAGAAGTAAACTGTCTTGCAAATAATGTTATAAGTATATTTTCCTCATCAAGCCCGGTTAAAGGAACGACCGAATCAGCCTCTTCTATGCCCGACTCGCGAAGCACCAACTCATCCGTTCCGTCACCGCAAATAACAAGAGCTTTGGGAATAAGTGCACTAAGTTCTTCACATCTTTTCATATTAATCTCTACAATTTTTACATCAATATTCATCTCTGTAAGCTGCTTTGCAAGATAATATGAAGACTTTCCTCCACCTATAATCATACAGTTTTTAACCTGATGAGTATCGATATCAATTTTCTTAAAGAAATTCTGAGTATTGATAGGTGTTGCTATAAATGTAATATAATCCTGTCCCTTAAGAACAAAGGAACCATCCGGAATAACAAGCTCACCGCTTCGCTCAACACCACAAACCAAAAGCTCAGAATTATAATTTCTGATATCGGATATATGTGCACCATCCAATACATTTCCGTCCGGAAGCTTGAACTTGATAAGCTCCGCATGCCCTTTAGTAAATGCGTTTATCTCCTCAGCCATTGGAAGTCTGAGCAGTCTTGCAATCTCTCTTGCAGTTTCAAGCTCAGGATTTATAATAAGAGAAATACCGAGTTTTGCTCTAAGATATGCAAGTTCATCACTATAATCCGGGTTTCTCACCCTTGCTATAGTTGCACAATGTCCAACCTGATTTGCTATGGTACAGCAAAGCATATTGAGCTCATCCGATTCGGTAACGGCTATTAGAATATCCGCTTCATTTACGCCTGCATCAAGCAAAACCCTGTAGCTTGAGCCGTTTCCCGCTATTCCCATTACATCATAGGTTTCAGAAACTCTGTCTACAAAATCACTGTTTGTATCAATTACCGTTATATCATGTTTTTCCTGAACAAGCTTTTCAACGAGCGTATTGCCAACTTTTCCACATCCAACAATAATAATTTTTAATCCTCTGTTTTTTTTGAATGGATTTTCCATATTATTCTCCCATTTTAAGTCATTTCACCAAAAAAATTTTAAAGCATATTCTTTAATGAGCCGAGAGCATCCGCTGCTTTTCCGGCACCAAGCTTTGCCTGAACCCCCGATACCACCTTGTCAAGCATACCGTCAGGTATATCTATGCCTGAAACCTTTTCAATCGCCTTTTCAGGATTTGATTTGAATTCCTTTTCAAAATCTTTATCATTTTTTACCTTGTCTACAATTTTTGTTATCTATTCTTTAATATCCATTTTTATCTTCCTCCATTAATAATATATAAATTAATTTTTTAACATAAATCAGGGAATGCATACATATCCTTATTAACCTCATCTATATGAAGTCCGAAATATGCAGCTTTATCAACTGCATTATAAGCATCCTGAAGCTCCCTTGCACATTCAAGTAGTGATAAAGGAACGCCTGCAAGTATATCATCTATTGATATCTCGATTTCGCCATGGTTAAATGCAATTGTATCATCAGGAGTATTGTATGGCTCACCTACAAGAATATCTCTTACCGCCTCGGAAAAATGCGGCATTGCGGCAGGCAGGGAAATATATCTCTTGCTTATAACCTTTTCCTCTGAACCCTCCTTAAGAACACACATCTTCTTCTTTTCGGTCTTCTCACTTAAGCCCTCTACAAATACTCTCGCAGCATTGTTCATAATCTCATCACGTTTTTCATTAGAAGCCGACACAAACATAATATTTGTCTCTTGAAGAGAAGGCTTATCATCAGCGAAAGCGACCGATATAAGCTTTTCAGGAGCATAAACTCCAACACTTACAAATATATTTCTGTAAATTCTCTCCATTGTATCCTTAACCGGAACAGGACGTGAATTATCAATATCCGACTCATGCTCAATCATAAGCTCTATAATACCTTTTCTAAGCTCATCTATCCTTGCATCGGTTACATAATCCGAAGGAAGGAATTCATGTCTTTTTGCACCCTTAAGAGTATAATTAATAACCTTATTTCCCCTCTTGGATAAATCCTCTACGGCATTCTTTAAATCCTCGCCAAACTGACCGTATATGTCATTGAGTCTTTCAGATTTCTGTCTCAATATTCTTATAATATCACCAAACAAATCCTGATCACTGATTCCATCTATTATCATATTTCGCTCAGTTGCAAGAGTTTCCTTTATACATGCATCATAATAACCGTTTTCAGTTTCTCGTTTTGCAGACGGAAATGTGAAAAATCTTTTTGCAACTATATCCCTTATGGACTCTATGATTCTGCTAAACTCTCCGGTCGGCTGATACGAACCGAGCTTTTGTTCCAGCTTTCTAATCTGTGCAATAATTCCACCATCGACATCCCTTCCGGCAAATCCTGCCGAACCAATCATCTCAATAGTAAGAAAAGGTCCGTATTCCTTCATGTATCGTGTTAAAAGTCTGTCAATATCACCAGAAATCTTATTCTTAAGCTGTTTTATAATACTTGGTATATTTTTTTCAACATCAGAAAGCTGTCTTGGCATAGATGTTCTTAAAGTATCCTGTTTTTTCTTTATGGACTTATAATCCGGCTTTATAAGCTGATTAATATTGACAAGTCCTTTTACATCCAGACTTATAGGCTCTCCAGGCTTACCGTCTAAAAACTCATTAAGCTCAATACATGTTGCTTTCAAATCATTTTCAATAATACCCTCCATATTATCAAGAACATGAAGGCGCTTGTTGGCCTCATTAAACACCTCATACTCGCAGATATTTTCAATTTCCTTTATAGGAACCTTATAATCCGATTCATTAAAAATCTTATAATATCCCGAACCCTCTCTGTCAAAAAACGCATCTCGCAAAAGCTTTCTCTCTTCTACGGCTTTTTCATTTCCAATAAATTTATTTTTTGAAAGCATGGAAATAAAGTAAGCTATATCGCTGCATATCACTCCGTCAGGAAGATAACCCTGCTCATCCTGCTTTCCTGATATAATCATACAGGAATCAAATATATTTTCCTTCATTGAAAGTCTGTGAGTGGTGCTTTCAAAAGAATAAGCCTCATTTCGATTGGATATTCTCATATAATAATCAATCTCTTTTAACGCTGCACATCCATTTGCATTAAGAAGCTTCTTTAACTCTTCGTTATCAGCGATAAAACGATCCGCAAATAAAACATCCGGTGTTAAAAGGCATGCACCCACACGATAATTATTAAGTCTCTTTGACTTGCCAAACGCCTTGATATTATATGCAAGGTCTGTAAGAATACCGCTTCCTGTTCCGCCGGCAACACTTGAAACAATAATAATATCAAGCTTTCCGCTTTCTGATTTATCATATATTTCTTCAATCTTTTCAAATAAAAGAATTCTTATATCTTCATACGCATTTGAAAACATCAGACGTCCAAGCTGACGATTCCCCTTTGTACCGTCAATTCCTATATTCATATCCGGAAAATCACTTTTCATCCAATTTGCAAGGTTAGGATGCACAGGATTATTTCTGATTCCCTTGGACAGAATCGTTTCAAGATTAGGTCTGTATATACTCATAACCTCAAGAGCATTAAGACCAATGCCCTCTTTACTGTCTTCAATGGTTGCCTGCATGGCAGAAATATCCGAATCAATATAAAGCAAGTTTATATTATCCTCAGGTGTAACGTCCTCACTAATCATTTTTTTGATGCTTGTAAGAACCTTGCAGCCTATACCTCCCAAACCGATTACAAGTAAGTCCTTATTAAATGTCTGCTCTTCATCATCCTTGCCGAAAATCCTGATATCCTTTAATTTTGCAAATTCTTCCTTTTGCGTATCAATGAAAATCATTTTACCTTGTCCTCCAACTAATTTTTGCGGAACTCTTCCAGCTCCAACCCCTCGTTATGTTCTAACAAAAGCCTTATCGACCATTCATTTACAAACAGTAAAAGCGGATTATCTTTCATGTCCTTAACCCTTTTACAATCACTGATTCTGCTAATCTTATTTAAATCTGTTGTCTTATCCTTCACCCATCTTATATAATTATACGGAAGTGGTTCAAGTCTTATGTCGCAGCCATATTCATTTTCCAGTCTGTATTTTAATACATCAAACTGAAGAACACCAACCACTCCGACTATTATTTCAGACATTCCGAGAGTATAATCCTGAAACATCTGAATTGCACCTTCCTGAGCTATCTGTGTTACTCCCTTCATAAACTGCTTACGCTTCATTGAATCAAGGTGAACAAGTCTTGCGAAATGCTCCGGTGCGAATGTCGGAATTCCCTCATATTCAAATTTACTTCCCGGAGAACAAATTGTATCTCCTATTGAAAAAATGCCCGGATCAAATACTCCGATTACATCCCCGGCATATGCCTCATCTATAACCTTTCTGTCCTGAGCCATAATCTGTTGCGGCTGAGAAAGCCTCATCTTACGTCCGCTTTGAACATGAAAAACCTCCTTAGAAGCATCAAACCTTCCGGAGCTTATTCTCATAAAAGCTATCCTGTCATGATGTGCCTTATTCATATTTGCCTGGATTTTAAATATAAATCCCGAAAAAACATCATTTACAGGCTCGATTAGTCCTTCATTTGACAACCTTGGTAGCGGAGACTTTGTCATAGAAAGGAAATGTTCCAAAAATGTTTCAACACCAAAGGTTGTAAGTGCCGAACCGAAAAATACCGGGGTAAGTTCACCCTTATCGACAAGCTCCTGATTAAACTCATCACTTGCACCATCCAAAAGCTCAATTTCCTCCATAAGCTTTACGTAAAGCTCGTCTCCCACCTCATCCTTAAGCTTTATATCATTTATATCAAAGTCTGTCTCTGATGCTTCCTTTGCTCCTCCAACCGATACAGCCTTAAACATTGAAACCTTCTTAGTATTTCTGTCGTAAACTCCCTTAAATCTTTTTCCTGAGCCTATAGGCCAGTTAATAGGACATGTTTTTATACCGAGAACCGTTTCAATATCATCAAGAAGTTCAAATGAATCTCTTGCCTCCAAATCCATCTTGTTTATAAAGGTAAATATAGGAATATGTCTCATAACACAAACCTTAAAAAGCTTAATCGTCTGTGCCTCAACACCCTTTGAAGCATCTATAACCATAACTGCTGAATCGGCAGCCATAAGTGTACGATAAGTATCCTCGGAAAAGTCCTGATGTCCCGGAGTGTCGAGAATATTTATACAGTATCCGTCATAATTAAATTGCAAAACAGAAGATGTAACCGATATACCTCTTTCCTTTTCTATCTCCATCCAATCCGAAACAGCATATTTGGAATTCGCCTTTCCTTTAACAGAACCCGCCGTATTTATCGCTCCTCCGTAAAGCAGAAATTTTTCTGTAAGCGTTGTCTTTCCCGCATCAGGGTGAGATATAATAGCAAAGGTTCTTCTTCTTTCTATTTCACTTTTTAACTGCTCGTCCATTACTGCCTCCACAAAACTTCTTCACATACATATCAGTATTATACCACTATTTTCAAATAAGTGGTACATTATTTTAAATAACATTTTTTAAATAACATTTTTTAAATAACATTTTTTAATAAAACAGAGATAATAAAGGGATTGCCACAAAAATGGCAATCCCCTTGTTTTACATTATTACTTTAGTGTAAAGCTACTCTGTTACCCTGTAGATAGCAAGGCCTTCAAATGTATCATTTTAAGTAAATTATCTGCAATTATTCGACTGTAATATGAGCCATATCAGTATAGATACGCTTATCATTCCATATAACACCGGCGATTGTAACAGTAGCTCCGTCCTCACCAATTGAAGCTCCATCTCCGTCAATTATTTCTAAGCTTTAGTAAGTTTTCTTCCTTTTCCAGAAGCTCTATATTTTCTATAGTCCATTCAAGCTCCTCATTATTTTTATTTATAAGGTCATTTTGCTCCTTAACCTTTTTATTTAATCTGTATTCTTCTTCTATATCTACGGCGGTTATCTCTTGTCCGTCCATACTTACATCAAAAAGCCAAGCCTCATTATCCAGGTTTAATATATAACTGTCTCCTAATCTTTCCTCACAGCGATTGCTTATCTCATAAAGATAATTATTATGTATATCCAGCATCTCCATAAGCTCATACATTACATTTTTATCAGAAGCAGAGCTGTATTCCCCCTTTACCTCACCGGCTTTTATATCCTCTATAAGCTTATACGGCGGGTTTATATATTTCTGTGTTCTGTATTTTATATTTCCATCCTTTAAAACTATACATATAGGCAAAAATGAATCCATAAACACCTTTTCGTAATTGATATTGTTTGGAATAAGGTCAAATGCCAAAATCCCCTCTATGCTTATTATAAATAACACTCCTAATAAACAGGACATATCAATACTTTGAATAAAATACGGAATCCTGTTGATATAAAAAAGGTATAGATAAGTCCGACAAACAATGGAATAAACAGCGTCAAAACCGCATAGTTTTGTCTGTAGCTCCATTGTTTTTTTATAAGATTATATGTAGATGCGATAATAAGCAATACTATCCATATAAGAACAATAAAGTATCCGATATAATTTTTATAATTATCGTTTTTATAAAATTTCCATACAAAATTATGCAGGTCATTGGTTAAAACAAGTATCAAAAGAAAGGAAGAAAAGCCCATAACAAACCTTTTTATAATGCGGTTATCCATGCCCAGTATAAATCTGCTTGCCAGATAGTATACGGATGGTACAAAAATCATGGCAACATAATAAAGATACCATGTATAGTTTGAATCATTGAATAATCTGTATGCACGAATCCCCATCCATACTACCAGAAGGCCTGCAATGCTCACAAAATACTGCTTTAGCTTTTTGTCAAATTATCTGCATTGGAACCTCAATCTTTAAGAAAAGAACTCTTGTTTTTTGTTTTCCCGGAGACTTCTTCCGGTATAAATACATATAACTCATGCCTTGCTCTCGTCATCGCCACATAAAGCATACGGCGTTCCTCTTCTATTTCTGCAGATGTTTTTGCCTTTCTGTAAGGAACAAAACCCTCTACAACATTCATTATATATACACAGTCAAATTCAAGTCCCTTTGAGCTATGCATGGTCATGAGCCTTAGACCTTTTTTGTTCTTTTCTTCTATCTGCTGATTTTTCATAACCTCAGTATATTCTTCTATAAATTCAAACATATCCGCATAGCTTTTAAAATCAACAATCATTCCTGCAAATTCATCCAAAATCTCATAAAGCTCATCAGCATCCAACTGTCGATATTCAGCATAATCTTTTATATAATCATCAAAGCCTACTGCTTTTCTTATAAAATTAAGTGCAGGATAAGGACGCATCTTTCTTATTAGACGCAGGTCTGCGTAAAGCTTATCTATTCTTTCTACCACATATTCCTTATCTCTTGCTCTATATCTTAAGTCATCAAAGTCTATCATATTTTCTGTCAGAAGATTTCTGCTTATATACCTGCTTGGCTTATTCATAATTCTAAGGAATATCTCACGACTTTGTTCTCCCATTGCAAAGCGCATATAATCAAGCACTCCGCGAACAACAAAATGTTCAAACAAATTAGGTAGTGTATCACTCATTGTATATGGTATATTAAACTGATTAAGCTTATATGCCAGTCCCCGAGGCTCTATATTTGTTCTGTATAAAACCGCCTGATTTTCATACGGTATACCCTTTTCATAGCGTTCCCTAACCATCCGGATTATTTCTTCATTTTCTGCATTAACATTTTTTGTTTCTATTATTTTGTATATTCCTTCATCAGTTTTTTTTGATACAAGCTTTTTGTCAAATCTCTTCTTATTATCCGCTATAAGCTTTGATGATACTCTTGTCACTGCTCTGTCACACCTATAGTTATCTACAAGGAATATTTTTTTCGTCCTCTTAAAGTCCTTCTCAAATAAAAACATAATTTCAGGTCTTGCTCCCCTAAAGCCATATACAGACTGGTCATCATCTCCAACCACAAAGACATTATAAAGAGGCTTTGCCAAAAGCTTAAATATCTCATATTGAATTTTATTACTGTCCTGAAATTCATCAATCATTATGTATTTAAATATATTTCTACAGCTTTCTAAAATATCCGGTCTTTTATTTAAAAGCTCGTAGCACATAACCATCATATCGTCAAAATCTATTTTGCCGATTCGTGTCATCTCTCTTGTAAAACGCTTATATACTTCCCTAAATACATCCTCCGGCATATCCTTACTGTAATAGTTTTCTATATCTATCATATCACACTTAACAAGACTTATCTCCTGTATAATGCCGGATATAATATCCTCTTTATTTTCATATTCAAGAGACATTCCCGAAAGAATTTTTTCTATTAATTTTCTTTTTTCTTCACTTTTAATAATATTGGAATTACTAAGCTTATACGCCGTTTTTATAATCCAGAAATAAATCGAATGAAATGTACCGAATCTTACATGATAATCATGTCCTTTTGTCATATCCTTAAATCTTTGTTCCATCTCGGCAGCTGCCGCTCTTGTAAAGGTTATGACAAGAATATCTGCGGGCGAAACACCCGCAGAATCTATTAAATACTTTGTTCTTCCTGTAATGACTGCTGTCTTTCCGGAACCCGGTCCCGCTATCACCATACACGGACCTTCAACATGCTTTATGGCACGCTCCTGTTCCTTACTATAATCCATAACCACTCTTCCTAAGCATTTGCTCCACAACACTTTTTATATTTCTTACCACTTCCGCAAGGACATGGATCATTACGTCCAACCTTTGGCGGTTTAACTACAGTTTTTGAAGATTTTTGAATCTTATATAATTCCTTACGCTTTTCTTCGGAAAAAATCTTGTCCCACTGTGGAAGCGTATATAACCACTCGGCATTACAGCCTACCATGTTCATATAAAGCTTCTCAGGATCAAATAAAAGCGAAACCTCACTATCCTCTGTTATATTATCCACATCATTGGACTTTATAAGGCTTTCATCTATACCGTCAAGGAAGCCTACCATAAGCTCAAGAGGCATATCATATTTTTCGCTTAACTCCTTAACAGTTCCCTTTACCTCTTTTGCCGGCTCAGCAAGAAGCTGCTCATAAATTGCCTTTTCTCTTTGAAAATAATCAAGCCAGAATTTGTTTCCCTCCGGTGTCCTTTCATCAAGTCCATATGCGTGGTCACGCCATTCCTTTAATAAACCCATATCTGTTTAGCTCCTCTTACATATTTTTATATACATTATCTTTTTATTCGTATAAGCTCACTTATAAAAAACAATAGTCTTTTTCATTAACATATCCCAATATGCTCATGATTAACAACCAATGAATAGTATAACAAAAATATGTGTTTATTTCAATATTTTATTTCTTATCCTCGCCCACACGATTTAAAATCTTTCCAAGCCAAAGCGCAATATACATAAAAAACGGCACTGTTATCGTAAGGGCAAGAAACGGAAGAAATAATCTGCTGCCCATAATTCCCGTAACAAAGGTTGCTATTATCAAGGCTATAATAATTACAATACATATCCATGCAATAACACGGGAAAGCTTTTTTTTAGAAAGCTTCGAGAGATATTCAATTTCTTCAATTTTACTGTTATCAGCTTCGTTTGACATAATTAATACCTCTTACTACTCATATCTTAACGCATCAATCGGATTTAAGTTGGCAGCCTTAACCGAAGGTATAAAACCGAATACTATTCCGATTACCATCGAAAATACAACGGATACTACTATAGCTGCACCGCTTATGGCAACCGGAGTTTTGGCAACATCAGAAATTATATATGCAAGACCTATACCTGCTCCCACACCAATCATACCGCCAAGACTTGTAAGTACGGCTGCCTCTGTTAAAAACTGAGCGAGAATAACACCCTTTCTTGCTCCCAATGCTTTTTTTAATCCGATTTCTCTCGTTCTTTCCGTTACGGAAACAAGCATAATATTCATAACACCTATACCACCTACTATAAGTGATATACTCGCAATCCATATAAGCTGCTTACTGGTGGAAGCACTTACCTCCTGTAAAGCCTTTGCCTTTTCAAGAAGATCCTCACTTCTGTATTTTAACGAAGAACCCATTGATTCATCTTCATTACCATCATTATTATTTGCATTATTATTGGCACCTATATAATTATTTAAGATGTCTGCGGTCTTTCTTCCTGCCTTTGTCATATCCTCTGTGCTTCTTGGTTTTACAACCACATTATACGGCTCATCAAAACCAAAAAGCATAGGCCAGATATCATCAGTTACAAAATATTTTCCCGAAGCATCATTATAATAATAGGTATACCAGTCATTTAAGTTTTCAACCTTTGGACTAAAGGAATCCTGCTGTTCGACAACACCTATTACAACATAGGCATCATTTTTTATAATAACGGTTTTACCGATATAATCCTTTTCTCCGGCAAAAAGCGTATCCGCAGCAACAGAATCAAGAATTATAAATTTATTATGATTCTTCCTGTCGTGTTCCGTAAACAGTCTTCCCTTTTTAACACTGTATCCCATTACGGAAAAGTAATCCTCATCCACGCCCACGAAGGTTGTATTATTAACAGCATTATCACCATACATAGCTCCGCTGTAAAGTGAACCCAATCTGTATGAAGCTACTGCAGTTACCTCATCCAAGTCAAGGATTTCATCCTTTAAAGAATCATTAAAAACAGGAAGTGTATTTCCACCTGAGCTATCACCCGACTTATATCCCCAATCTCCCTGATAAAGCTCTACCTTAACCACATTTGTACTGGTACCTACAAGGTTATCCTTAATCTGCTCACTGGTTCCCTTTATCGTTGAAACTATGGCTATAATTGCTGCAATTCCTATAATTATACCCAACATGGTAAGGAAGGAACGCATCTTATGAGCCCATATTCCCTGAAAAGATAATCTTATATTTTCAATCATATATGTTTCCTCCCCTTTCTAATAATATAGGCTGTCTGTACGGGCATGATTAGTCTTTATGCCCTCTTCCACGCCACTTGCATAAGGAAATGCCAGATAGTCATTATATGAAACACCTCTTTTAATCTCTATAAGCTCTCCCCACATAATCTTTCCGGTTTCAACATACACCTTTTTAAGCTTGCCGTTATCCTCCTTCATAACATAATAATTATCATTATCTCTCATTACAAAAGCCATTGACAGATATAACGAGCCGGAAGTATTTGTATTATCATCCGGAAGCGTAATCTCCATATACATCCCTCTTTCAAGGTCTTCCGCATCCTCTATTGTTATTGATACAGGATAAAAGGTTTCCATCTTTTCACTATAGGAATATCCGTTTGTTGTAGGCATTAGCGATATATCCGATATTGTTCCTGTATAATTCATACCGGTATCATAGCAATATAAGCTTACGGTTTCTCCAAGATTTACCTTATCAAGCGATAGTTCCCCGATTGATGCCTGAACGGTATAACCTGAGTTTCCGCTTATAACTATCATAGCGGTATTGTTACTTAAGGCTTCCTCCTCGTCAAGCACCGTCTTAACAACTCCGTCAAAATTTGCAGTAACCTGACCGCTTGAAAGCTGGTATTCCATTATCTCATACTCTATCTGCTCAAGCTGATAGGCTGTATTAAGGCTGTTTATTTCACTTTGTTTATCAGCAATCGCCTTATTAAGCTCCTCTCTGGTATAGGTTTCCTCAACTTCGCCCTCATCAAAGGAATCAATATCCGAATTATTATCTTCCGGATTAGGTATTACCTGTGCATCCGGAGCAGCTGCCTGTTCGCTTTCCAAATTATCACCGATAGGTATATCATCTGCTTCATCATTTTCATTATCTTCCATATCTGCATCTGTAACTGTACTAATCGGAATATCCGGATTAGGAGTTTCAGTTGTTGGTTCTTCAGTTATTGGAGTTTCAGTTGTTGGTTCTTCAATTGTCGGTTCTTCAGTTGTTGGATTCTCAGTTGTCGGATTCTCAGTTGTCGGTTCTTCAGTTGTTGGTTCGGGCTCCGGCTGTGGCATATCTTCAATAGGAGTAATCTTCTTTAATTCCTCCAGTTCTCTTTGAGCAGCCAATACAGAGGTTCTTGCCAGTTCAACCTCAGTTCTTTTGGTTTCAAGAGCAAGATTTTGTGAGGTTACATCATACTCAATAATAACATCTCCTACCTTAACCGTATCTCCTTCTTTAACATGAATCTCTTTAATCTTCTGAGAAGAAATCGGATATATCTTTTGCTCCATATTAATTGAAACATAACCCGCTATCGTACTGTTGCTTCCAAACCAGCTTCCATCCTGACCGATTTCATTTACTGCATATACATCTATAGTTTTGCTGTTAGCATTCTTTTTCTTAAGAAAATGAAGCACGGTAACAGTGATTCCCGCAACAACAAGAGTGACAATTAAACCAATGATAATCTTTTTTGCCTTACTCATCCTGCACCTCCTGTCCGGAAGCCTCTTCATCTCCCATGATAAGCTCACCGTCTATTATTTTAACCATTCTGTCTGCATAAGAAGCAATCTCGTCAGAGTGAGTAATCATAATAATCGTAGTTCCACGTTCATGAAGCTCTCTGAATAAATCCATAACCTGTATACCCGACTTTGAATCAAGTGCACCGGTAGGCTCATCTGCAAGAAGTATCTTAGGCTGATTTACCATAGCTCTTGCTATGGCAACTCTTTGCTTTTGTCCACCCGAAAGCTGTGTCGGTTTAAAGCTTACTCTGTCAGAAAGTCCTACCAGATCAAGTGCCTCAAGGCACATTCTTTTTCGCTCTTTTTTAGGAACCTTGGCATACTGAAGCGGAAGGCCTACATTGTCAAGAGCAGTCTGCCTCGGCATAAGATTAAAGGTCTGAAATACAAATCCAATCTGCTTGTTACGAACAAAGGAAAGCTCCCTGTCCTTAAGCGTGTTTATCTCCTGCCCATCAAGAAAATATGTACCGGCAGTAGGCTTATCTATACAGCCTATAATGTTCATAAGAGTAGATTTACCCGAGCCTGATGGTCCCATAATGGCAACATATTCTCCCTCTTCTATGGAAAGATTAATATTTTTAAGAACCGGAACATCCATATTTCCCTGAATATAATTCTTATAAATATTTTTTAATTCAAGTAACATTACTCTGCCTCCTCTCCTGAAAAGTCAGCGTCCTCTGTTACCTCATCAATACCGGATTCATCAATATCATCAAACTTGCCGGAATCATCTATATAATCTGAATCCTCCATCTTTCCGTCTGTTTCGGAAGCCTCATCAACATATACAATATTTCCATCATCGTCATATGTAATTGCATTTCCGTTTTCATCAAACATATTGCCGTTTTCATCAAACTTGATAAGATTACCGTTTTCATCATAAAACATCATATTACCTTCATCATCATACATAATATCCTCATCAGACATGGAATCATCACCATAATCCTCATACATTACATCCTCAAAATTATGAGTTGTTTTCATTCCCTCTTTAATTCTATCCTCCGGGAAGGCAATATAATCTTCATTTGAAAGACCTGAGGAAATCTGATATGCCATCATATCCTCATCATAATCTCCAAGTGTAACCGTTCTTTTTTCAATCTTTCCCTTTGAGTTTTCAGTCCAAACATAAGAGCCTGATGAATCCTGAACTATATAAAACTCACCCAGCCATACACCTTCCTTAACATCACCCTGACCATAGTCCGGCTCAATAAATACATGCTCTCCGAGTATAAGTCCGTCAGTATTATCAAGCGTTACATAAAAAGGATAATTACTTGTTGTTTCAGAGCTTCCGCCACCATAATAATACATATCGCTGTTATTATTTTCCGTATGTTCAAGGTCAATGCTTTGAATTGTTCCATTCCATGTAAGTGTTTCATCCATTCTTGAATGAACTATAACCGCATCACCCTTTGACATACTTCTTATATTTAGCTCGCTCGCGGTTCCTTTGACTCTGTATTCCCCAACTGCCATAATAGTTATGTATGCCTTTTCATTGTTGTTACCCATATCATAATCGTAATTATTTTCTCCACCTAATGAGCTGTTATTTTCCGCAACAGACTCGTCTATCTCCTTAACAATTCCGTCCATAGGGGCAGTAACCTTATTATTATCCATGGCTGTCTGCTGTCTGTCTATCTCAAGCTGCTTTGAGCTTGCATTATAATTACTCTGATTAACCTCTGCCTGAAGATTTTGTATCTGCGCTGTATATTCTATCTTTCTGTCCGCAGGTGCTTCATCTCTTTCCTTAACAAGCTCTGCTATCTGTTGATTGGTTGTAGTAATTCCATTATTAATATTTTGAAGTTCAAGCTGAAGCTGTCTTAGCTTAAGCTGCATTTCTTCTGTATCATATTCAAATAATACATCACCCTTTTTTACCTCATCTCCAACACTGACATATAAAAGCTTTACTTTTTTATCACTATCGGGATTCACCTTTTTGGTTTCCTGAGCTTCTACAATTCCCACATATCTGCTGTCAACAGAAAAGCCATAGCCCATGATGTTACCGACCGACTCAACATAAACAACCTCACCGGAGTCGTCCTCCTTCTTATCTCTTAATAAGAAATAAGCCGTAATTCCACCTGCTACAGCCAATAAAATAATAATTGTAATAATTATCTTAATCTTTTTTTTCATAACGCCTCTCCCGTTCTTATTTGAATTTATCGAGCTTTTTTAATTATACAAAAATAATAATTATAAATATATATCTTAAACATTTAAGAATTTATTAATATTGGGCTTCATCACCCTTTATATGCCCAAACCATCTCTTTATTTCCTTTTCGTAACCGTTATCTCCCGGTTCATAGAACCTGCTTCCCATAAGATTATCCGGAAGATATTGTTGGTCAACATAATGATTAGGGTAATCATGAGCATATTTATATCCTACATTTCCGAGATTTTTAGAACCCGAATAATGAGCATCCCTCAAATGATTAGGCACTACTGAATTTCCCACATTCTTTACTGAATCCATGGCACTGTATATGGCATTAACAATAGAATTGCTCTTAGGCGCACAGGCAACATATATCGCCGCATGCGCAAGTATAATCTGTGCCTCCGGCATACCCACGCGTTCCACTGCCTGAGCACATGAGGTTGCAACGACTATCGCCTGTGGGTCAGCATTGCCCACATCCTCACAAGCACATATCATAATTCTTCTTGCTATGAAGGTTACGCTTTCTCCGGCATACAGCATCTTTGCCAGATAATAAACCGCCGCGTCAGGATCGGAACCTCGCATACTCTTTATAAATGCCGATATAACATCATAATGATTATCCCCATCTTTATCATATTTGATGTTACGCCTCTGAATACATTCCTCAGCTACGGATAAATCTATAATTATTTTTCCGGTTTTTTCATCACGCTCGGTAGAAAGTACACCAAGCTCAATGGCATTTAATGCATTTCTTGCATCTCCCTCGGATACATCAGCAAGAAAGCTTACCGCCTCATTCGTAATTTCCACATCATAAGAGCCCATCCCCTTTTCTTTATCGGATATAGCCCGTCTTATTAAAACTTCAATATTTTCTTTTGTGAGTGGTTTTAATTGAAATATAGTTGAACGAGATACAAGTGCACTATTTACCTCAAAATAAGGATTTTCAGTCGTAGCACCGATAAGCACAACGGTTCCATCTTCAACAAAAGGCAAAAGATAATCCTGCTGAGCCTTATTGAATCTGTGAATCTCATCAACAAAAAGTATGGTTCTTTTACCATACATCTTAAGATTATCCTGTGCCTCACTTACAACCTCACCTATATCCTTTTTACCGGAGGTAGTTGCATTTATTTCCCTGAAATTTGCACTTGTTGTATTGGCTATGACCATAGCCAGAGTTGTTTTGCCCGTTCCGGGAGGCCCATATAGTATTATAGAGCTTAGCTTATCTGCTTTTATAATTCTGTATAAAAGCTTATCCTGCCCTAATATATGTTCTTGACCGACAACTTCATCCAAAGCTGTCGGTCTTAATCTCTTTGCAAGAGGAGAATCTTTTTCTTTACTGTTCTCTCTCATATAATCAAATAAATCCATGACATAATCCTTACGAAAGCTATACTAAATCAAGCTTCTTTATTATCTCGTCAAACTTAATAATATCAATAGGTTTACACATATATTCCTCATAATCATCACTTGCATAACCGGCATCAAAGCCCTCATCAAGCGCACTTATCATAATAACCTTGCATCTTGAATCTCTTGCAAGACCAAGCTTTCTCTCTGCATCTCTTATGGAAGCAAGTGCTTTATATCCGTCAATCTTCGGCATCATAATATCCATGCAGATAAGGTCAAATTTATCGTTGTTATTGACAACATTTACGAATTCATCAACCGCAGCTATTCCGTCTCTCGCCAATACCACTTCTCCATACTTTGATAAAAGCTTCTCCATAAATTTTCCGCTCGCTATATCATCCTCTGCTACCAAAACCTTCATTAGACTTCTTCTCCTTCCCGATCCGAACATTTTAATATATTCAGCCACTTATCCAGGTTTTCCATAAACTCCTGTTTAAATGTCTTTTTATGATATGTAATTCTTCTGTCTAAAATATGTGTTGTAAGCATGCCCGTTGCATTATTGGCAAGCTCCTTTGGTGTAAAAGCATCTGTAATTTCGCCATTATCAATGGCATTTTTAAACAGCTCCTCAACAAATTTTCTTCTTTGTGTTATACAATGCGATATCTTATCTCTCGTATTTACATTGTGTAAAAGCTCCTCATACTGAAGCATCAAGGTTGATAATGCATAATAATTATCATAATATGATGCATAATCATTAAAGTACATTCTTATTTTTTCAACATACGAAATATCCTTTGAGGAAACTGTATTCCTTATTCCATCATCAAAGCTTGAATAGTATTCTACGACCTCTGTCAGCACCTCATCGATTCCACTAAAATACTTATACATAAGAGCTTCAGAGGTATTTTCCTTCTCCGCAAGATTATGTGTCGTTAAAGCCGAAAGCCCCAATTCACTTATTAAATCTATAGCCGAGGAAACTATTCTATACTTTCTTGAAACAAAGTTATCTGCCACAAAAAAGCCCCCTCTCCTTTTGCCGTAACTCTCACCCCTTGTTACTCCTTTTAATTGTATGCTATTTAGCCTCTTTTGTCAAATATGAATAGCATAAATATACGGAAAAACAGCCGCTGCATTTTTGCAACGGCTGTTCCAGGTTTAACTCAATGATATAACAAATCCCACTTTATAATTTTGTACTAATAATACTACAGAATATATTTAAATAGGTACGATGTTACGTGATTAAGTAGTAACTATTTGATAACAGTTACATTTGTTGCCTGTGGTCCCTTAGCGCCTTCAACAACTTCGAATTCAACTGATTGGTTCTCTTCAAGAGTCTTGAAGCCTTCCATATTAAGACCTGTAAAATGAACAAATACATCTTGTCCATTCTCGTCTGTAATAAATCCAAAGCCCTTCTGGTTATTGAACCATTTTACTGTACCTTTTGCCATGATAAACCCTCCAAAAATAAAATCTTGCATATTTTTTATGCTTCTTTAAAATAGCACATAGTTTTATTTTAGTCAAGTTATTAAATTGTAATTATCCCTTCAGTCTTATTAAAATAATAAACATTGTCTGACAAATAATCCACCTTTGCTACCGAAAACTCATTTACCTCTTTTACATATTTTTTAAGAAGCTCCCTGTCGCACTCCATATCCTCCGGTATGATAATCAGCTCATGTACACTTGAAGGAATAATATAAAATCCTTTTTCATTCCTTTCATAAAAATCCTCTAAAAGCTCCTTATATATTATATATGCTGCTCCGTTTACGCCACAGTTATTTGTAAGTACATAGATATTATTATCCGGTATGAATATTTCTTTTGTACTCTTTTCCATAAGAATATCAGATAATTTTCTTATTACCGGAGGAAAAAGTCTTTTGGTATTTTCATATGCCGTTTTATAAATTGTTTTGGTATCAATCCCCCACATGTCCATAAGGGAATTATTTACCATCGCTGACGATACATCCTTATCATCCTTATGTACCAGATATCTGAATGTAACAGCAAGATCCTTAAAAGGTATGAAAGGACATTCAACAAGCCTGTTTTTATTTTTTTCGTAATTAACAAGCTTTATAAACAAATTATTTTTATAGTCACATAAATTGCCTGCTTCCTTTTCCGTCAGTTCAAGCCTGTCTAAGGAATAAACATAGTTCTCGTAAACAGCCTTTAGAATTTCATCAAATTGTTTTCCCTGTTTGTAAAGCCTGTAATAATAATCCATATAAATCGTAGGTGCTGCATCTCTTCCTTTTATGGATATTACTATCCCCTTGTACTTTACACCATTATTTTTAAAAACATCCGTAACCACTATATCATAAACATCATACGTCAATAACAGTTCGCCTATTTTATCACGAACCAAAAATGCAAATTCGTTTAAATCCATCTTATCTCCAATCTGTTTTTTAATAATAATGGGAATTTAAAATAAGTATTGATATTTTTAAAAAGATAGTGTTTATATTATATACTTTTTATTTTAAAAAAACAAGAAAAAAATGCCGGAATATTTTATTTGCTTCCGGCATTTTTCTTATACATTTTTCTTTAAAAAATCAAGAAATATCTCCATATCCTCTCTTGTTCCGATAGTTACCCTGAGATAATTATCTATCCTCGGCTTATCAAAATATCTGACATATATTTTATTTTCTCTCGCTCTTTCAAATATTTCCCTTGCCGAAACGGTATTATGTGTAATAAAGAGAAAATTGGCAGAAGACGGCGGACAACAAAAGCCAATCTTTTCAATCTCATCTTTAAACCATTCTCTTGTATTTATTACCTTTTCAATCGTCTGCTTAAAGTATGCTTCATCCTTTATGCTTTCGGCTCCGAGAATGATGGATGGCATATTCATAGTATAGGAATTATATGAAAATTTTACATCATTCATATATTTTATAAGTACATCACTGCCCAAAGCATATCCTATACGAAGTCCTGCCATGGAACGTGATTTTGAGAAGGTTCTTACAACCAATATATTATCGTATTTGTCTATAAGAGAGGCTGCACTTTCTCCACCAAAATCGACATAGGCTTCATCCACTATAACAACCACGTCCTGATTTTTCTTCACTATATCCTCGATAAACAAAACAGGCTCGGCTATACCTGTCGGAGCGTTGGGATTGGCTATTACAATTCCTCCGTTTTCCTTATAATAATCCTCGGCTTTAATCCTGAAGCTGTCATCCAGCTTTTGTCTTTCATATCCAATTCCAAGAAGCTCGGCCCATACATCATAAAACGAATAGGTTATGTCAGGAAAAAGTATTTTCTTGTCCGAATTAAAAAATGTCATAAAAGCCATGGCAAGAACATCATCTGAGCCCACACCCACGAAAACCTGATTACTGTTTACTCCATGATAATCTGCAATTGCATCCACTAAAAGCGATGCCTTATCATCGGGGTACAGCCTTAATTTTTCCAAAGAAAGTTTTTTCTCCAAAACCAAAGGTGATGGCGGATATGGATTCTCATTGGTATTTAGCTTTATTATATTTTTTTCCTTAGGCTGTTCTCCCGGTACGTACGGAACAACTCTTCTTACATTATTTTCCCAAGCTGACATAATCTTCCTCCTTACAAAGCTTTTGTAATATCAAAAGCACATAGTCCCAGTATTTTCTTACACTTTCTATATAAAGCTTTTCATCCGTTGTATGAATTGCTTCCATCCTCGGACCTATGGAAACACAATCAAGATCCTTTATCTTACCTGCAAAGATACCACATTCAAGTCCGGCATGTACAGCCTCAATAGTCGGCTTTTCATCAAATAATTCTATATATGCCTCATACATTATATCTCTTAAATGAGATTCCTTTTTATATTCCCACGCAGGATAATTTCCCGAAATCGTCATCTCCCCTCCGAAAGCTTTTGTGAGACATTCCATGATATCAATTAACTCGTCCTTTTCCGAACCGATACTGCTTCTTACGGAAAAGCTCATCTCACATTCTCTGGTCATAGCTATTTTAGAAGTAGAAAGAATTCCAAGATTAAGCGAGGTTTGTACAAGTCCATCTATATCCTTGCTCATTTTCCTTACACCATTTGGATAATTAACCAGCATAGTTATTATATCTTCTGTCGGGTTTTTATAATCGGCATAGAAATTCACCATATCCTCATCCTCTGTTTCATCATCCAAATATACTCTTTCAACCAAAAGACATATATCCTTATCCGTTTCACTGTATTCCTGCTTTAATATCTCATTCAGCTTTTTTATCCTGTCAAGAATTATCTGATAGATAAAATCCACATGCTGCTTTGTATCCTCTTCAAGATATACATCAAATACCGCATTTGCTTCCTTTGGAATTGCATTATCCTTAAGCCCTCCGGAAAGAGTAACAAGATTAATATATATCTCCTCAGACTTATTAAGATAATACAGAGCTCTTCCGAGTATTTTATCTGCATTTGCTCCCTGCTTATCTATCTCAATACCCGAATGACCGCCTGTTATTCCTGTTACCAAAAGACTTATTCTCATATAATTATCATCATCAAGAAAACCCTTGCATAGTCCATCATGTGTAGCTTTGACAGGCTGAACGGGAGAAATGTATTTACAGGTAACGGTTGCACCGCCTGCACAGCTTACCAAAAGCTGTCCCTCATCCTCCGAATCAAGATTAAGCATAAGCTTTGATTTAAGCGGCGAACAATCAATTGCGGAAGCTCCAAGCATACCTATTTCTTCATCCACCGTTATAACCACCTCAAGAGGAGGATGCATCAAATCGTCCGAGTCGAGTATAGCAAGAGCATATGCAACTGCTATTCCATCATCTCCTCCAAGCGTTGTACCCTCGGCAAATATATACTCATCTGTCTTTGCAAGCGAAAGACCATCCTTTTCAAAATTTATATTTGAGTCCGGAGTCTTTTCACAAACCATATCCATATGTCCCTGTATGATAATGGAAGGTGCATTTTCATAGCCCTTTGAACCGTCTTTGAAAATAATAACATTTCCGGCTTCATCCTGAATATATCTTAAATCTCTTTTTTTCGCAAATGATACGAGAAAATCACTGATTTTTTTTGTGTTTCTTGAACCATGTGGAATATTTGCAATCCTTTCAAAATAATAAAAAACCTTTTCCGGCTCTAATCCCTCTAATACTGCCATACTTTGCCTCCGTAATTTATAAAATTATTTTACTTTTTAACATAATCCGATTTTAAATCAAACCCTGCTTTCATGACAGGTAAAATATATAATCTGATATTCTTTAGCAATCTTATCAAGAAGGTCAAGTCCTGCCAACAGCTTTTCTCTATCCAGATTTACAAAAGAATCATCAAATATTATAAAAGGCTTTTCCTTCTCATACATGGCATCAACAAGAGCCATGCGCATACAGACACCTATCAAATCCTTATATCCCATACTTAGAAATCTCGTTTCCCTGTCAAGTCCAAGCTCTTTTTTGGAAAGATTTATATTGGCATCAAGTTTGTAGGAATTATCTTCATCCCGGGTAATCATATTATAATACTTATCAAAACCGGTTTTTATAGGAGCAGTATATTTTGCCGTAAAGGCAGCTCTCGCCTCCTCCAATAATTCCTTTGTTGTCTCGAGTATCTTATACTTTTGCTTATTATTCTCATACAATTCCGATAAATTATCAAGCTCATTTTCACATTCATTTATATATTCGAGCTTCTCTTCAAGTTCATCTATCTGTCTTGTATATCCGGCAAGATTTTTATTATGTTCTTCCATACTTTGATCAATCTGCCTTAAATTAGAATCTATTTCCGAAAGTGAATAATCCGAAGCCATATCATTAGTATTTTCAATAAGCCTGATATCATTATTTATCTCAAAAAGCTCCTTCTCTTTGCTTATCTTTTCATACGCTTTCCTAAGCTCATCTATATCTCTTGTTTTTTCTTCAAGAACATCCAGTTGTCTGTACATATCCTCATTAGGTTCAAACCCACATTTTATTATAAAGCTCTTTACTTCATCGAAAATCTCATTATATTCTTTGATACCGCTATTATAGTTTTTCTTTTTTTCTGTAAGATTATCCCTTATATATACATTTTGTTCCTGAAACCTTTCAAGCTCCTTTATTTTACTTTCTTTTTCTTTTATCTTTACCTCAAAGGCTTCTTTATCTTTTTCGTCATTACTTATGTATGATATCATTTTGTTAGAACTTTTTTTAACATTTTTCTTTTTATCCTTAGTATTAATATAATTATATATATTTATAAAAAGTTCAACTATAATGACAAGCAGTCCGATTGCCATGATGGCAACAGGAAGACTATTAACTCTTTTTAAATTCAGTACAAGAAGCATACATCCTATTCCGATTATAAGGTATATTATATTAATTATTACAAGCCTTCCGTAATTTTTATCAGGTGCTTTTGCATTATCTTTTTCTTCAAACGACGCATTATTTATTATTTCTGTTTTTTCGTTTTCTTTTTGAGCGTTTTCCTTCAAAAGCAAAAGCTCTTTATTTTCTCTTTCAATACTCTTTCTATTGTCCTCTATGGCAAGATTAATCGAATCAAGCTTTTCTTCTTCCTCCCCGCTTAATTCAAAAATCCTTATAGCACTCTTTTTTTCAGAAAGGACATAGGCCTTTTCAAGCTTATCGTTTAGCTCCTTTATGTCAGGTATTCCGTTTTTAAAAAACATAAGCTCCCTGTCATACTCTTCCTTCTTTTCAAGACAGTCTTTGCTTATTCTTTCATATTCCTTCCTTTTAATTTCAAAATCCTTGTATTTACTTAATTCCTGCTGCCTTTTGCTCCAAACCTTTCGTTCACCTTTTAATTCTTCAATGCAGGATTTTTCGTTTTTACTAAGCTCAATCAGGTTATCAAGTGATGCCTCTATATTTTTCCCCTGTGATATTATCTGCTTTAGCTCCGTTATATGATCTTTTTGTTTTGAAATTTCTCCTGTCTTTCTTCTTGGACTCATGGAATTAAGTATATCGTTCAGTCTTATAATTGATTTTTCATAATTATTTATGTCGTCGGTGCTATCGGTAAGATTACCAAGCTTTGCACTTATTCCATCCGTAACACTTGTTTCGCAGGCATCCTGAGACACAAATATACTCCTTGAAAAAGATTTACTGTCAAGTCCAAATAAATCCTCCCCAAGCCTTTCACTATATTCTCTGCTTAAAAGACCGCTTTCCAAGTCCTTAAGCACGAATATATCATCCTTTTCTTTGACTCCGAAAATTCTTGATGCCTCATATTTTTTTCCATCAGCCTCAAATACAAGCTGTCCGCCGTAAGCACCTCCCTGCCATGGCTTAAAACGCTTTCTTTCATTTTCATAGTCATCTCTTTTTCCTTCGTTGTCAAAGCCGTAAAGCATAACCTTAATAAAGGCTGCAAGTGTACTCTTTCCCCAGCCGTTTTCCTTACATATAGTATTTCTTTTTCCACTTACAAAATCCATGGTGAAATCGCTCAGTTTACCGAAATTTTCAATATGACAGCTTATTATTTTCATATTCTTTTCCTTTATCCTGTTACATGATAATTTACTCTTCTTACAGTCTTTTTTATATCTCATCATCCGTAAGTAAGTTAATACCATATCTGATTATCATCGCTTTATCCTCATCAGAAATATCCGTTTTGGCAAGCACAATTCTGACAAACTCTCCCTTCAGGGACTCATCAAGTCGAAAATCTTCATAAGAAACCTTAAGCTTTGTTTCATCATAAAGCTTGGTAAAATAATACTTATCCTCAAACTGCTTAAAGATAAAATCTACATCCTTTTCGCAAAAAGCATCCACCTCACCTGACAAAACAATCTTTACCATACTCTCCTTGGAAAGTCTTTTTTCATCAAGTACATTTTTTATCCTGCTAATCATATTTGCAGAATTATTCAGTCCGCTCACATCCACATTTATGACATAAAGCCTTCTTTTTGCTATCGGAATAAACTCTCTTTTACAGGTCTTATTATCCTCGTCTATATCTATCACAACAAAGCCGTGCTCTCCACACTCATCAAAGCCTCTTCCTTCAAGACAGCCCGAATAACAATATACACCTCTTTTATCAAGCTCGGCCTCTTTATATGAATGTATATGTCCGAGTGCCAGATAATCTATACCTTTGTTTCTCAAATCTCTTATAGGTATAACTACCGTTTTATCCTTTGTACCGGCTGCACTTTCCTGTCCATGAAGCGTTACTATATTAAAATCATCATTATTGAGCACCAGCTCATTAAAAAGTCTGTCCTTATTGTCTTTAGTCAGAACCGCTCCCGTTATAACAATATTATTTTTTTCTCCGGTTCTGTAGCATGTCCAGTTTTCCTCAAAGGTCTTTAAATTATCCGGTTTGTTTATAAGACTTTCTATAAATGTATCCTCATCATGATTACCCTTTAAATAATAAAAGCTTATATCAGGATTATCTGTAAATGCCTGATAAACAGTATTGGCGGCAGTTTTCGAAACGGTCTTTTTATCAAACATATCTCCGGCGATGATTATAGCCTTTATATCATTACATGCAGCATATTTGACCATCTCATTAAAGGTATTAAGTAATTCAATTTTTCTTTCCCTTGCCTTTTTACTGTCAAGATTTGCAGTCATCTTTGAATCAAGATGTAAATCGGCACAATGAATTATCTTCATAAAGCTTCCTTTCTCTGTATTTACATTTTTATAAACTGTTCATCAGTCCCTCTATGCCTTCTTTTTTATAGATTTCCCTGTAATATTCCACCTCATCCTTTATAAGCTCATCTATGACCTTCATGCCAAGAAGCTCAACAGGAGCTTTATCATCTGTCATTATATATTCTCCTGCTTCATATGGTATGAGCTTTTCCGAAACCTTTGTCATAAGCTTTATAAGCTCTTCGTCGTTTTCCTTATCAAGATTGTCTGCAAATCTTTTTATCATATCAGGATTATTGGATGCAAAAAGCTCCCTGTTAGTAGAATGTTCTACATCAACCGTATAAACCTCTGAAAAGACACTTGAAATAGTATCTGAAAGATATTGGTTGATATTGCCCTCCTTAGTACCTCTCATATTCATATTTACAACCATAACCCCATTGTTCTTAAGATGAGTTCTTACAAGCATAAAAAACTCCTTTGAAGACATCTGAAATGGAATAGTTATATCCTGATAAGCATCCACCATTATTATGTCATACTTATCATCTACGGCATTTAAAAACGCCCTTCCGTCATATGTCGTAACCTTTATATCATATGGAAGCTCAAAGTATTCTCTCGAAAGTGAAGTAATCCTGTCATCTATTTCCACACCCTCTATATTCATTCCGTCAAAATATCTGTTGCATTGTGTTGCATAGGTTCCGGTACCCATGCCCAGTATGAGTACATCCAGAGTTTTTTCCTCATTTACTCCTGCCATATAAGGTGCAGCCATAGCATAATCATAATACATACCTGTCAGTGCCTTTTCCTTTTGGTATACGGACTGAACTCCAAACAAAACATTTGTAGATAAGACCACACTCTCATCATCCTCATAAACCTGTAGATAATTATATACGGATTCGCCCTCATAAATTAAATCTTTCTGCCAAAATGCAAAGCTTGTATCATGACCTGTTATACAACATATGATAAAAAGGACAATTCCAACAGGAAGCTTTTTTACAAAAATCTTAGAAGAAGCGAAATATATAACAGCAAGTAAAAGTAATATCCCGGAAAATATCAAAAAGGTTACCGATGTTCCCACTGCAGGAATACTTATAAATGTCGGTACAAAGGTTCCTATGATGCTGCCTATAGTATTTGAAGCATTTAAAGAACCGACCACCTTACCGCTGTCATCAAGACTGTCAACTGTATATTTTACAAGAGATGGCGTTACCGTGCCAAGTAAAAAAAGAGGAAATACAAATATAACCATGCATGCGGCAAAAGCGGCAATTATAAGAAAATTATTATTTACTGTAAATATCAAAAGTGCAGATATTCCGATTATAATGTATTTACCAAGAACAGGTATAGCCGCTATCCATACGGCAGCTATAATTATCCTTCCATACAACTTGTCCGGATTCGGATTTTTATCTGCAAAGCGACCACCATATATATTGCCCAACGCCATAGCTATCATAATTGTTCCGATAATTATCGTCCATACTATCTGCGAAGAACTGAAATACGGTGCAAGAAGCCTGCTTGCTCCAAGCTCAACCGCCATAACAGACATCCCTGCAAAAAATTCGGTCAGATAAAGATATATTTTATTTTTTAGAATCATTCTGTCATTATTATTATCTTTTTTATTTATTTTTTCCATGTCTAAATTTTTCATCTTTAATCCCTTTATAATTTATTATATCTTATATATTTGCACCATTTAGAAATTATATTAAAAAACCTTAAAAAAATCAATATATCCGCCTATGAAATACTTTTATCAGCAGATGCACCGCTCATTGTCAACTTATATAGCAATTCATGTTGACAATAATTCCTTTCGAATTTATAATATCTGCATATAAAATTATAACAAAAGGTATGGTATTTAAAATGGACACTATAAAGCTTGCAAAAGAAATAATCTTAGGCAGACGAATTACAAAGGCTGATAATTTCTTATCGGAATTCATCGATACGGATTTAGAGAGCTTAAAAAAAGGAGCTGATATGATCAGAAAAGCTCTTGTCGGTGAAAAGGTTGACCTATGCACAATTATAAACGGAAGAAGCGGCAAGTGCAGTGAAAACTGCAAATTCTGTGCTCAATCGGCTCACTATCATACTTCATGTGATATCTATGATTTACTTGACGAGGATACCATTATAAGTCAGGCTAAAGCCAATGAATCCGAAGGCGTTGACCGCTTTGCCATAGTCTGCTCAGGCCATCATCCTTCCAACGATGATTTCGAAAAAATCATACATGCCTTTGAGCGCATGAATAAAGAATGTAAAATAGAGCTTTGCACCTCATTGGGTTTTCTTACGAGCGAACAATTCAAAAGACTTAAAGCTGCCGGTGTAACAAGCATACATAACAATATAGAAACCTCTAGAAGATTTTTCCCTAATATATGTACCACCCACACCTTCGATGAAAAAATTGATAATATAAAAAGAGCCCAAAATGAAGGGCTTTATGTCTGTTCAGGCGGAATAATCGGTATGGGTGAAACCTGGGAAGACAGAATCGATATGGCTCTTACCCTTTCGGAATTAAACATATCGTCCATTCCGATTAATTCACTTATGCCTATACCGGGAACTCCTCTTTATGAAAATAAAAGACTTACCGAGGATGATATAATAAGAACAATTGCAATATTCAGATATATAAATCCGACAGCCGGAATAAGACTTGCAGGTGGACGTGCACTTATGAAAAACGACGGAGAGGAAACCTTTAAATCCGGTGCAAGTGCCAGCATAACAGGAAATATGCTTACCACCTCCGGCTCCACCATCAAAAGCGACAAGGAGATGCTTACGCGTCTCGGCCGCGATATAACTCCGGTATGGAGCTGATATTTTATTTACTATTGCCAAGCTTTATCAGCTTGGCAAGTATAAAGTAATTGAAGCCACGGATGAGGTGGCGTAATATGAATACTACTACTATACCGAGGCAGATGCCTCTAAATATTCCTTTTATGACTATCGCACCAACCAAAGCACCAAGCGGAATAAAAAACAATCCGCTTAAAAAGCTGATACGTCCGAACAGAAATTGCGAAAGCCACGTAATAACACAAGCGGAAGCCATAAAATATAAAAGTCCGTTCATATGAAGGAAATAGGCTATAAGACCAATTAATGCAAGCACAAAATGCAAATAATACTTTATGGTAAAATATCCGCCTACTACATTTCCTATAGTTTCATCCGCTGTTTTTCCGCTTTTTCCCACGGGGTCAGGCTTGCGACTGTTTTTATCAATTTTTTTACCGCAAACAGGACAAATAATATTATCCAAGTCTTCCAAACTTGTTATCTTAAAATCATATTCTTTCCCACAATTTGCGCAATATCTGTTCATATTAACTACCTACCCTGTTAAATAATATATTATAACGCATTAATTCCCGTTTGTTCTTATTTTACTTATATCTGTCCGCATCATCACGTTCTGAAAGGACACGATTTTCAAGAGTTTTACAGGCTTCGTCTATCTGCTCACGCATAGATTCCGTTGTACCTGTTGTCTCTCCGTAATTTAGATATGCAAGAACTGTAAGCATCTCGGATTCACTGTCTGCAAAATAGCCTGTACCCTCTTGCTTCATATTACCCATATTTTTTACAAGCTCCAGCATCTTATTTGGAAGAGTACGATAATCCCACGCATTAAGTAGCTGCTCACCAAGTCTTCCGCCTGTACCGGGTTCCGGCTCACCAAGTCTTCTACCGCCTGATGTATCTTCATTGGGATTGCTTAAGGTAACCCTGAAATTACTTTCTCTTGCACCGTAATCACTCTTTATATAGCTTGTTTTTTCTCCAAGTCCGAGATTCTCACTATGTAAACCTCCACCAAAATCAATATTAAGTCCAAGACTTGGTCTATCCTCTTCATCACCTATATCATCGAATTCCGATCTGTCTCTTAAGCCGTACTTTAATTCACTGTCCTGACCACGTGCACCATAATTCGACTGAGAATAAGCTTCTCGTTCTGACATATCGGAACCTAACGAATAATCATCTCTTCCACCGCCAAGCTCACTTCTTTCTCCATAACTGTCAAAATTGATAAGTCCTATATCGTCCAAATTCTCATAATCTGATACTCTATCGCTTTCAGTATCTTCTGATGGTGTATCATCAGTATCATTATCAAAGATATGTGCAACCTTCTCCATCTGCTCTTCCTTGATGGCATCCTCAGCCCTGATATTGCCCTTAAGAATGTTTAAGATGGTATCGTCAATTTTGTTTTTACCCAAACCCTGATCCATATTCTCGTTATCAAGCATGAACTACACCCCTTTTTATACATTTAATTAAGTTATTTATGCCACTTCATTCATTTTTGCAAGCTTTGCATTTTGATCCGCAACTATACATCCATCGATAATCTCCTGAATATCGCCATCCATAATTTTATCAAGCTTATATAGAGTTAGTCCGATTCTGTGGTCGGTTACACGTCCCTGAGGAAAGTTATAGGTTCTTATCTTCTCAGAACGATCTCCAGTTCCTATCTGACTTCTACGAGCCTCTGCTTCAGCATCATGTTGCTTCTGGCACTCCATATCATAGAGCTTTGCGCGAAGCAAAGCAAAAGCCTTTTCCTTATTTTGAAGCTGTGACTTCTCTGTCTGGCTATATATAACAATACCTGTAGGGTAATGCGTAAGACGTACTGCAGAATCGGTAGTATTGACACACTGACCACCATTTCCTGATGCACGCATTACGTCAATACGTATATCCTTTTCATCAATCTTAATATCAACATCTTCAGCCTCAGGCATAACTGCAACTGTTATGGTTGACGTATGAATACGTCCACCTGACTCTGTCTCCGGCACTCTCTGCACACGGTGTACACCGCTTTCGTATTTAAGAACCGAATATGCTCCCTTTCCCGTTACCATAAATGTAACGGATTTCATACCACCGATACCGATTTCCTCAACCTCCATGGTTTCAACCTTCCAACGTCGTCCCTCGGCATAATGTACATACATACGATAGATTTCGGCAGCAAATAATGCAGCCTCATCACCACCTGCGCCTGCTCTTATCTCAACGATAACATTCTTTTCATCATTAGGGTCCTTCGGCAAGAGAAGAATCTTAAGCTCCTGCTCACATTTTTCTACCTGAGCCTTTGCATCATTTAACTCTTCCTTAACAAGCTCCCTCATTTCTTCATCATTTTCTTCATCGAGCATGGCTATACTATCCTCAATGGTCTGCTTTGCTCCCTTATATTCCTGATATTTCTCTACAATAGGGGAAAGCTCACTCTGCTCCTTCATAAGTTTTTTAAATCTATCAGGATTGGAAGCAACCGACGGGTCACTTAACTCGCTTTGCAATTCATCCAAGCGTGCAACTAAATCTTCTAATCTGTCAAACATAATTTCCTCCTAAAAATCAAAAAAGTAAATAAACAGTTACGTAGGAAGAACAATTAAATTACTTAATCATTCTTTAAACTATAAGTAATAATTGCACCGCTAATAATCATGTTCCGTTGCATAAGCAACAACTATTCTGTCAAGCCCTGAGTAATCCTTGATTACACTTATGTTATTGAATTTATTATTTATTAACAATTCTCTCACATCCTCATACTGATCAAATCCTATTTCCATAATCAGGATACCGCCTTTATAAAGAAACTCCCTCGCCTCACCGGCAAGTCTCTTATAAAAGGAAAGTCCGTCCGAATCACCATCTAAGGCAATATGTGGTTCAAACTCCCTTACCTCCTCCATGATATCATCTATATCCGAGGTTCTTATATATGGTGGATTTGACATTATTATATCATATCTGTCTTTAATATTTTCAAATAAATCTGATTTAATTATACTACATTTTGCGCCAAGCTTATACTTATTTTTTTCAGCTACATAAATTGCATCCTCGGAAATGTCGGCAAGCATAATCTCATCGTCAAAATGCCTGTCTTCACGTCTTTTTAATTCAAAGCTTATACCTATACAGCCTGAACCCGTACACATATCAAGCGCCTTACAGGATTTTAAGCCACTTGTGAGTTCAAGAGCCTTTTCGACCAAAAGCTCTGTTTCCTGTCGCGGTATCAAAACACCGTCCTCAGTTAAAAACTCATAGCCCATAAATTCCTGACTTCCGGTGATGTACTGGCAAGGCATATGTGTTGCTCTTAAGTTAATGCAATCCATAAAAAAGTCCGCATCCTCATCCGGCATATCCTCAGTCATCTTCATAAACATATCAGTGTACGATATGCCAAATGCAAACATAGCAAGGACTCTCGTATCATTTTCATAATCCTCAATATCAGAAGCCTTAAGTATATCCTGACCTTTAATTATCAAATCTCTAAGTGTCATGTTTTTTCTCCGCTAAACTATGAGCCTGCTGTTTTGTATTACTAAGGTACTCTTTCCAGTCAAACACTCCTTCAACAGCCTTAATAGCAACCTCAGCCATATCAGGGGTTGGTTCAATAGTTGTAAGTCTCTGTACCCACAATCCCGGTTTACTTAAAACATTTGCACAGGCATTATTGTGATTACCGGCATATCTGATAAACTCGTATGAGATGCCTGCTATAACCGGCACAAGTAAAACTCTGAGCAGCAGTCTTAACCAAAGCGTTCTTGAATCTATGCACATAAACACAAGTATACTCACTATCATAACTATAAACAAAAAGCTTGTTCCGCATCTTTTATGAAATCTCGATGCCTTCATAACATTTTCAATGGTAAGCTCATTGCCGGCTTCAAGACAGTTTATGGACTTATGCTCTGCACCATGATACATAAAGGTTCTTTTTATGTCCTCCATGCGTGATATAAGAAAAACATATAATAAAAATATTGCAAGTCTTATGGCACCCTCTATAAGCCCAAGAACTATATGGCTGCTAATATATTTATCCAAAAGAGAAACCAGAAATGCCGGTAAAAGCATAAATAATCCGACAGCCAATACGATTGAAAATGCTACGGTAAAAAAAAGCATGAGTGAATCAGAGCTTTCTTTTTTGGAAGTATTTTTATCATCGTCATCATAAAAGGATGCAGAATAAGTGAGTGTCTTTACGCCAATCACAAGAGATTCCACAAAATTAAATACACCTCTTATAATAGGCAGTCTGAAAAACACACCCTTATCAGCAGCCGGTTTATATTCTTCTATTTTTACTTCAATCTCTTTATCAGGCTTTCTTACTGCAATAGCATACTTTTCCTTATTTTTCATCATAATGCCTTCTATAACTGCCTGACCGCCTATTCTGACATCCGCCATATGCTTTCTCCTGTAATATTAATTCATCTCACAGATTCTCTGCCTGCCTTCGGGAAATACGAAAAATGACTTGTTACGTATTCACGTAACAAGTCAATAATTTTAATGTCTAAGTTAAATTATGCCTGCTGAACACCATACTTACGGTTGAACTTATCAATTCTACCACGAGCCTGAGCAGCTTTCTGCTGACCTGTATAGAATGAATGGCATTTTGAACAAATTTCTACGTGAATGTCCTGCTTAGTTGAACCTGTTACAAACTCATTACCGCAGTTACATACAACCTTTGCCTGATAATAATCCGGATGTATTCCTTCTCTCATGTTTTTCACCTCTTCTTTTATATAAAATCTCTATGAGAACAGGCAAATGCCCTGATTCTTCATACTCACAACGATAGCTATTTTAACATAGCATCAAACTAAATTCAAGTACTTTTTTTAAATAATGTGGTTTTTATCGCCTAAGCATTGATTTTTTCATATATTCAACGAATTCTTTGTTATTTTTTGTCCTTACAAACAACTTAAGTATATCCTCAGACTGCTCATCTGCTCTTGAGCCTGTGAGCATCTTATGAATACCGTTTACAACCTCCTGCTCATCCGGTGTTAAAAGGAGGTCATCTCTTCTTGTACCCGACTTCGCTATATCAATGGCAGGGAAGATTCTTTTTTCCGAAAGCTTTCTGTCAAGAACGAGTTCCATATTACCTGTACCCTTAAACTCTTCGAAAACCACATCATCCATTCTACTTCCGGTCTCAATAAGAGCCGTTGCAAGAATAGTTAAGCTTCCTCCCTCTCTCATATTTCTGGCAGCTCCAAAAAATCTTTTTGGCATATGGAGTGCTGCAGGATCAAGACCACCTGAAAGAGTTCTTCCGCTTGGTGGCACGGTAAGATTGTAGGCTCTTGCCAGTCTTGTTATACTATCGAGCAATATAACAACATCTCTTCCATGCTCAACCAATCTTTTTGCTCTTCCGACAACCATCTCAGATACTCTCTTATGGTGTTCAGGAAGCTCATCAAAGGTTGAATATATAACCTCAACATTTGGTCCTTCTATTGATTCTCTTATATCAGTTACTTCCTCAGGTCGCTCGTCTATGAGAAGTACCAACAGGTGCATATCAGGATTATTTACACTTATACTTTTTGCAATTGCTTTTAATAGGGTTGTCTTACCTGCCTTAGGCGGAGATACTATCATTCCTCTCTGACCTTTTCCGATAGGTGAAAGTAAGTCAACTATTCTAATGGCAACAGGTGCTCCCGGAGTATCAAGACTAATTCTTTCATTAGGAAAGATAGGAGTTAAATTCTCAAACGGAGTCCTCTTTGCCGCCTCCGAAGGTAACAATCCGTTTATATGCTTTATATAAAGAAGTGCACTGAATTTTTCTCCCTGAGTCTTAAGCCTAATCGGACCACCTATTATATCACCCTTCTTAAGACCGAATTTTCTTATCTGCTGCGGAGATATGTATATATCCCTGTCTCCCGGAAGATAATTATCACTTCTTATAAAACCGTATCCTTCGTTCATAACCTCAAGAATACCATCTGCCGTCTCACCGCTGTCAAGATTGGCATCATACTCCTGAGTATCAAATTCTTCTATTCTTTCTTCCTGCTTCTCAGCTTCTTCATTTTCTGAGGTGTCCTCAGCTACCTCCTCTTTAACAGGCTTTACCTCTGTTTTTTCAGCTTTTACTTCAACCTTTGCTGTTGTCTTTTTTTCAGGTAAATCTGCCTTTGCTTCCGGCTTATCAACCCCTTTTACGGTTTTCCTTATTTTTTTTGCAGAGGTCTTATCTTCTGCCGCAGCTTTAACCGTTTCATCATTTGCATTTTCATTCTTTACTTCTTCCTTAGGGGCACTCTTTTTGGAAGTGAGTTTCTCTACATTTTCTAAAAGCTGTGCAAGCTCACCCTTTTTCAAAGTGGAAATATTTCTTATACCTTTTTCTTTTGCGTACTGTCTTAATTCTGCTAATGACGCTTTTTTAAAATCCATATTTTCTCCTTCAATTAAATATTTGTACCATATAATTTGTCTCCGGGTATCTGCGGAAGTACGAAATACTCTGATTATCAGTAATTCAGATAGATATATATTATCACATTTTTTATATAAGGTAAACTAAAATTTAATAATTTCTTGATTTTTATAAACATTTGTCGTATTATTTTATTTACCGACAAATTTCGAGTCTTGTTAAGGAGATTATTATGGAAGGTTTATTATTGTACAAATTAATAATACTTTTTATGCTGGACAGAACGGATTATACGATGACAAATTCCATGATATCTGATTTTATTGTCGGCAAGGAATATACAAATGTTTTCAATCTTCACGAATCCCTAAGTGAATTAATAGACAGTGACTTTATTTCAACCGACACAATACGCGATACGATACACTATAAAATAACTAATTCAGGCGAGGAAGCACTCTCATATTTTGAAAACAGACTTCCTTATGCAATAAAACAGGATATTCTTGAATATTTGAAAAAAGAAAAAATAAATGTAAAAAACGAATCTGAAATATATGCAGATTACTACTACAATGATACCAATTGGTATACCGTTAAATGTATCATAAAGGACAGACGCGAAACTCTTATAGATTTAAAATTTGATGTTCCTGCCAAATCACAGGCAGAAACCATATGTAATAATTGGCGTGCCAAAAGCTCCGGAATTTATGAGTATCTGGTAAACGAACTATGGACATCCGAATAAATTAAACGGGCGATGACTGTCACCGCCCGTTATTCAATGTTATTATTTATCAGTTCCCAGATTTCGTCTACACCCTGTTTGGTTACGGAGGAAAACGGGATTATTGCGGTTTCTTTTTTTAGTGCAAGCTTTTCTCTTATAATCTTAAGATTTTTTAGAAGCTGGCTTCTTTTTATTTTATCAAGCTTAGTTGCAATTATAACAGGCTCAAAGCCATTTTCCACAACCCAATTATACATGGTTACATCGTTTTCACCCGGTTCGTGCCTTATATCAACAAGAAGAAATACCAGTCTAAGCTGATTTGATTTATTGAGATATCTTTCTATCATTTTTCCCCATTTGTTACGTATTTCCTGTGATACCTTGGCATATCCGTATCCTGGCAAATCAACAAAATACAAAGCTTTGTTTATATTATAAAAATTAATTGTCTGGGTTTTTCCCGGAGATGAAGAGGTTCTTGCAAGCGACTTTCTGTTTAAAAGTCCGTTAATAAGCGAAGATTTTCCTACATTGGACTTTCCCGCAAATGCAATCTCCGGCAAAGAATTATCCGGTAATTTACTTGTTATCCCGCAAACTGTCTCCAGCTCGGCACTTTTGATAATCATCTTCATAGTTTATCCTCATATAAGTGTGTCAAGGGGACAGGTATGTTCCTGTCCCCATAATAAATTTTACTATGCTATACTATCGGTACTGTGTCTTACATGACGTCTGAAATTTGCCTTTTTAGTTCTCGGTTCATCAGAGTAAGTTATAATAGGCTCTGCTCCTTCAGCTACAACATCCTTTGTAATAATACATTTTGTAATGTACTCATCAGATGGTATCTCATACATAAGATCCGTTATAGCCTTCTCTATAATTGCTCTTAAACCTCTGGCTCCTGTCTTTCTAGCCATGGCTTCCTTTGCTATTTCTCTTAAAGCATCATCTTCAAACAAAAGCTCAACTCCATCAAGCTCAAACAGCTTCATATACTGCTTGCAGATTGCACTCTTTGGTTCAGAAAGAATCTTCACCAAAGCATCCTCATCCAGCATATCAAGGGATACAGATACAGGTACTCGTCCTACAAATTCCGGAATAAGACCATACTTTACATAGTCCTCCGGAAGAACCTTTTTAAGTATTTCACTAGGATTCTCCTTATAATTAAGATTGAGGTCCGCATTGAAGCCTATAGACTTTTGACCAATTCTGTTTTCAATTATTTTATCCATACCCTCAAATGCACCACCACATATAAATAATATATTGGTAGTATCTATCTGTATAAACTCCTGCTGCGGATGCTTTCTTCCTCCCTGAGGAGGTACGGAAGCAACAGTACCTTCTATTATCTTAAGTAAGGCCTGCTGAACACCCTCACCTGATACATCTCTTGTAATGGATACATTTTCAGACTTCTTTGTTATCTTATCAATCTCGTCAATATAAATTATACCATATTGTGCTCTTTCAATATCATAGTCAGCCGCCTGAATAAGCTTAAGTAAAATGTTTTCAACATCCTCACCTACATAACCTGCCTCTGTAAGGGCCGTTGCATCAGCTATTGCAAACGGAACATTTAAAAGCTTCGCCAGTGTCTGTGCAAGATATGTCTTTCCCGAACCGGTAGGTCCAATCATTATTATATTACTCTTTTGAAGCTCAACATCAAAATCCTTTTCCGCAAGTATCCTCTTATAATGATTATATACTGCAACAGAAAGTACCTTCTTTGCATTTTCCTGTCCTATAACATAATCATCAAGAAAATCCTTAATCTCCTTCGGAGTTAAAAGATTGATGTCGGTATCAACCATTTCATTATCAAATTCATCCTGAATTATCTCTGAACATATATCTATACATTCATCACATATGTATACATTCGGACCGGCAATAAGCTTTCTTACCTGCTCCTGACTTTTATTGCAAAAAGAGCATCTTAATTTTTTTCTATCGTCAATACGATTAGCCATATGACACCTCATTTAATACTTATATTAATTAATAATAAGCTACTTTTACTATTTTATCCCGGGCTCTTATCTGCTTTCCATAATATGATCTATCAAGCCGTATTCCAACGCTTCTTCGGCACTGAGGAAATTATCTCTTTCAGTATCCTGCTCTATTATTTCGAGCGGCTTTCCTGTAGCCTCACTTAACATCTTGTTAAGTCTTGCTCTTGTTCTTATAATATGATCTGCATGAATCTTTATATCTGTTGCCTGACCCTTAGTTCCGCCAAGCGGCTGATGAATCATAATCTCTGAATTCGGAAGTGCATATCTCTTACCCTTAGTTCCGCCTGCAAGTAAAAATGCTCCCATACTTGCAGCCATACCAACACATATGGTTGAAACATCACACTTTATGTACTTCATTGTATCATAAATACCAAGTCCTGCACTTACAGAACCTCCCGGACTGTTGATATACAGATTTATATCCTTGGTTGTATCTTCTGATTCAAGAAACAAAAGCTGTGCTATTACAAGGCTTGCTGTCTGATCATTTACTTCATCACTCAAAAAAATAATTCTTTCTTTTAATAATCTTGAGTAGATATCATAAGAACGCTCGCCCTTACTTGTCTGCTCAATGACATAAGGTACTAATGCCATATCTACGCCTCCTCATTTTTTACTTTTCTTTACAATTATCAACAATAAGCTTCAATGCTTCCTTTGCAGCCAAATCACGCTTAAGAGCATTCATCTCCTTATCGCCCATTAATTCCTTAAGCTTGTCAACCTCCATCTGATAATTTTCTGCCATTCTCTTTAATTCTTCATCAACAGCCTCATCAGTTGGTACAATATTTTCTGCTGCTACAACTGCATCAAGAACAAGTCCCGCCTTAATTCTTGCAATTGCATCCGGCTTAATTCTCTCCATAAGCTCTTCCTTTGTTGTACCTGTAAGCTTAAGATACTGCTCTATATTTAGTCCCTGATACATCATACTCTGTGCAGTCTCATCAAACATCTGCTCCTGATTGTATTTAATCATAGCCTCAGGAATTTCAACCTCTGAATTTTCAGCTATCTTATCTACAAGCTTGTTCTCTTTCTCGGTCTTAGCACTTCTCTCCTTCTTAGCCTGAAGCATCTTCTTAGTATCCTCTTTATACTCATCAAAGGTATCAAATTCGGAAACCTCACTTGCAAATTCATCATCAAGTTCCGGAAGCTCTATTGCATTTATACCAAGAAGCTCACACTTAAATACTGCAGGCTTTCCTGCAAGGTCAGCAGCCTGATAATCTTCAGGGAAGGTAACATTTACATCAAACTTATCTCCGATGCTCTTACCAACTATTTGATCCTCAAAGCCTTCTATAAATGTATGTGAACCAAGAGTAAGCTTGTAGTTCTCACCCTTACCGCCTTCAAACGGTTCATCATTCATATAACCGTCAAAATTGATTGTAACCTCATCATCAAGCTTTGCAGCTCTGTCCTCAACAGGTACTGAACGGGAATTTTCCTTCTGAGCCTTAAGAATCTCAGCCATAACCTCATCCTCTGTAACCTCGGTGTCAACCTTCTCAATCTCAACTCCCTTGTATTCTCCGAGCTTAATCTCAGGCTTAATTGCAACAAGAGCTGTAAATATAAATGGCTTGCCCTTCTCAATCTGTTCAACATCTATCTCAGGATTTGAAGTAACTTCTTCCTCGCATGCTTCTACTTCCTTTGGATAATACTCATTTATAAGTGCATTGGCAGCATCCTCATAAAATATTTCAGGTCCATACATCTTCTCAATAAATGCCTGAGGAACCTTACCCTTTCTAAAGCCCGGAACAGAAAATTTACTTTTCTGCTTATTATAAGCTGCCGTTGTTGCTTTAACAAACTCCTCAGCCGGTACCTCTATGGTAAGCTTGGCCATACTTCCTTCTAACTTTTCAACTGATAAACTCATTTATCTTTCCTCCTTATGTTACATCATTATTAACATTATTTTTATTCAGTATAACACTTGTGTTTCATAAACACACTATTCATCAGATTATAACACAAGAAATATTTTTCGTCCACATTTTTAGCAAAAAAATAAGGCCTGTTTATATTTTATGCAAGAATTGAGTAATTATTACATATATAAACAGACCTTTTATTGGGATAGCTTTTTGTCAAAACTACTTACCTGACATCTGCTGCTCCTGCTTCTTAATCATCTGTCTAACCATCTCTCCGCCGATTGAACCGGACTCACGAGAAGTTAAATCACCGTTGTAACCCTGCTTAAGATTAACACCAAGCTCGTTAGCAACTTCCATTTTAAACTTGTTCATAGCATCCTTAGCTTCTGCACCGCTTGCATAGCTGTTTGAATTTGAATTTGTCATAATAACATACCTCCGTTTATTTAAAAGACATTTGTTGTCTTATGGATATTATTCAACCAAATTCAAATTATATAACAGGTAAATAATGGAAAAACCGACCGGATTTTCCGGTCGGTTTTAAAAATATATTATTATTTATTTTCTTTAGATTTTTTTCTAAGAACAACCATACCTATTGCTGATGAAAGCATTGCGACTAATGCAATCGCTATAGGTGCCTCATCACCTGTTTTTGGCGAGGATGCCGAACCCATATAGGTATATTTTACCGGCTCAGTGGTTATATCATTTACACTTCCGTTATTACCGTCAGTTGATGTATTGCCCGGTATTACAGTAGTACCGTTATTGCCATCGGTTGTTCCTCCGGTATTTCCACCTGTATTGCCACCGGTTGTTCCGCCCGTGTTACCTCCGGTTGTTCCACCTGTATTGCCTCCGGTATTTCCACCGGTATTTCCGCCTGTGTTGCCTCCGGTATTTCCGCCTGTTGTTCCACCTGTGTTGCCTCCGGTATTTCCGCCTGTGTTGCCTCCGGTGTTGTCACCGGTATTTCCACCAGGATTATCTCCAGAATTGTCTCCCGGATTATCCCCCGGATCATCCTGATTGCTCTTCTTATTGGCAGTAAACCATGCAGATATTATTGTATCGCTTGTGATAGCAGAATAATCAGTATCCCAACCTTCAAATACATATACATATTTATCTGTTTCTGTCTTTGTAGGAGTAGCTGTAGGTGGTGTAGCTGACTCGCCGCTCTTTACGGTTTCAGTCTTCATAATATTTCCATCACCATCCAACCACTTAACGGTATAATTAATTTCTCTTACAATATATCTGTATAATGCATATACAGAGAATCTGTCAGTTGTAATTGTGATATAATTTGTATTTAATACTGCCTCGCTACCATTTACCCATGACTTAAATGTGTAATCCGAATCCGAGCCATGTAATGATGCAACATGTATATTTTGTCCTGCCAGACTTCCAAGTGGGAATGACAAGGTTATCGGCTCTGCGAGTCTCGTAATATTGGATGGAGTTCCGTTTACCAAAGCTCCATTTGCATCTCTTACCTCTTTTACTACCTCTATATCAATGTAACGTTCTATAACTGCATCGCTTCCGAGTCTGTCTTCAAATATAGTTTCCTTTGTATCTCCTACACTGTTTACATCCATATAGCTTGCATAAAGTGTAATCTTAATCGTTCCACCCGCAGCTACCACTGCAAGATCAGCCTCAGTTACATTGCCATTATAGAGAGCCGTATTGTAAATCTTATCAAGACCGTCTACAGTAAGAGCAACAGCATTGTCGTTCAATACAACTTCTGTAGAAAGACCACTGAGTACAAAGTTAATTCCATTGTCAGTTCCATAGGTTGTCGGATAAGTAATACCACCCTTTTCAAGCGTAACGGATGTTTCCTTTGTAAGTAATCCGTTTGTTGCAACAACTCTGTATGTACCATCCGATACATCCGTAAATTTATACTTATTGTCATCCGCATCATTTATCTTTGCAGATTTAACATATGTATTACCACTATAAAGGGCAACATATATAGGATACGTCTTAGCCTCATCAGTAAGATTTGCATCATAGGAAGCTGTACCATATACAATTCCCGTCGCATCACGACTGCTTGTCTTAAAGCTTCCTTCGTAAACCTTTACTTCCTTTGAAGTCTTGGTGGACGCATATACCTTATAATCGTAAACCGTGTCAGGTGTAAGATTTTTAAAGGTATAATCCATATTCTTTCCAAATGAAGTATCGTATTTATTGGAAAGACAGGTTTCATATGTTGATGCCGATTGTTTCTTATACTGTATATAGCTTTCTGCTATATCATACGTTCCTTTATATATGTCCGCACTTAAATATGCAGAATCAGCTTCAATATCCATAACAGGATTTACTACCAATCTCATCGGTACAAAAGTTATAGGGTCAGAAGCATTTCCTGCTATATCCTCTGCTGTAATCTCAAAGGCTTCCGCAGAGCTTGATGAAAAGCTTCCACTTATAACTCCGTCATTTTCAGTTACAGTAGCAACTTCTCCATTTACCAATACCTTTGAAGTGTTTACTCCGCTTGTGCCATCAGATGTTTTGAAATTAATAATAAGATTTCCGTTATCATCAGATGTTGATTCTGCGATGTAAAGCTCAGGCTTAACTGTATCGACATATATAGTCTTTGTAGCCTTTTCGCTTGAAACACCCGAGTAGCTTACGCTCCAAGCCTCAATGGTTACCTCTCCCTCTTCGGTAAGAGTAAATGAATAATCTTCACTGGTTGCAGTTTTCTCAAGCTGCTTACTGCCTGTAATTATATTGTAATAGGTTGTTACAGGAACTCCATCCGAGGTTTCCTTCTGTGACTTAATATTAACCTCAGGACTTGTCTCTATATACCAGCTTCCGTTGCCCTTAGTACCATCAACAGTTATCTCAGGTGCAAAAGGAATCTCTGTGGAAAGATTACTTATCGGCTTTTCATAAGTGCTTTCATTTCCTGCATGGTCGATAGCCACTATGACATAAGTTCCGTTTTCGGTTATATCGTACTGATAGCTGTCCAAAGCTCCCCATGACTTTAATTCCGTATTGCTTTCGCCGTTCTTAATATAAAGCTTAACCGAAGCAACACCACTTTCATTAGCACCCTCTGTTACGGTGAAATTGAAATCAATCTTATTGTCATATCCGCTTACGGAGTAAACGGTTTTATCCTCTATAGAAGGTTTGACACAATCAAGCTTATACGGTCCGACAGATGCAAGCGCTATACTGTTTCCGGCATTATCATAAAGCGTTCCGCCTATTGTATAATCACCGGAAGGGAGATTCTCTGATGAAAGTACCCCTGAGAAAGTATAACCCGTAACCTTATTATAGTCTGTTTGAGCATTTATTGAAGCAAGGTTTGAACCTGCAGTTTCTTTCTCCTTCTGTGTGGTTCCGTTTGGATAGGAAACCTCCCAGTTAATATATTGCAAACCACTGTCATTGTCAGTAGCTTCAGTCTTATATGTAAGACTGTTGTACCACACTCCCGGTGCTGCAGGATTTCCATCCTTATCAAGCACCTGAATGTCTGAACCTGTTATACTGTTTTCAACCATCCATTCATAGTATGAGCTTAAAGCAAACAATGATTCATTGAGCTTTATAAAACTCATAGCAGATTGATTACCTGCTATATTTTTAGCATATACACGAAGCTTACCATGTGTTCCGGTACCTATCGTTACGGTAGCGATATAGTTGCCTGAAACCGTATCCTTAGTCATTGTAACCTCATGAGCACTGCTTCCTATAGCATTGCCCTCTTCATCCAGGAAGGTATAATAAAGCTTATCACATTCACTTCCTTCGGATGAATATTCAAATGTAATCGTTACACTTTCAACGTATGTTCCGTCGATATTTTGTGAATGATAGTATGCACCAAAGCCAAATTCATTAAAATATGAAACATTAGGTGATACTGTAAACTTTTCAAGTACCGGACCATTGGTATCGACATTTATACCTGTTAAGGTTACGGTAGTTGTTATAGCACCCGTTGAAGAATCAAGCATCTGTAAGACAAGTGTTCCGTTCTTCATATCAGGAATAGTAAGTACATCCGTAAACAAAGCCTCAGCCTGTGATTTTGTCATGGAAGCCGATATATCTCCACCGTCTGCAAGTCTTATCTTATCATAATTACCGGCAGCTTTTATCTGAAGTCCCGGATATATGTCATTGACCTTTTCTCCTAAAAGCTCATAATTGCCCTCTCCGGAATCTCTTCCTACAGTAAATGTCTCGCTTGTGCTGTCTGCAACATAATTTGCTGATGCAGAATTACCAAATATAGGTTTAATTGTATAATTACCTGTTGAGCTGTATATTACTCTTGAACAATCCCAACCGGTAAATCCAAGCTTACCTGTAATAAAGTTCATCTTTTCTGCCGGTGTGGAGCATGCTTCATATAATGCTCTATCATCTGAAGAAAGCGCTGCAGTATTGGATATCTCAAGTGAATAATCCGGTCTTTCCTGACCGAACAATACACTATCACTTGAGCTAATCAAAACTGTTGTAACAGGAACGACACCTCTTGTTACGGATGCAATTCCGGATACTACAAGCTCACCACCCGAAGGAACCTCTGCATTGCTCTCATTAAGAAGCTTGTAAAATTCTGCCTGTCCTCCTACAAGCTTTACATTACTGAGAGTAACCGCCTTACCGTCTCCTGCATTGGCACTGTCAAGTACGGCAGGCTGGTTGAAGGTTACACTTACTTCATCTCCCGATACAACATCAGCAACCGTACCCTGTCCGGTTGTAGTTATATTGGATGAACCATCATATGTCTTGGTAAGTCTTCCTGTTGTATCAACAACAGATGACGGTACTATATGTACTGTTTTTCTGTTTGCTGTAACCGTTACTGTTCTTGTGGTACTTACGGTTTCTCCCGTCTTCATGTTTGTATCACCAACTGTAATGCTTACAGGTATACCGCCTTCTGCGATATTATTTACAGTACCGTCTATCTTAAAGCCAATTACTCTGTCACTGCTGTCTTTTGTTTCCTGTACATAAAGTCCTATATTTTGTAATGCAGTCTTGCTGGATGGATCAATCAAGTAAGAGAAATTATTATCTGTAGCGGCATTATCCTTATATTCCGCACTAACATTAAAGGATACCTTATCGCCATATTCAGCCGTCACGGCATCTGATACTACAGAAACACCGCTATCACTTCCGGCATCCGTAATTATAAGATTAATATCTCTGTATTCCCAAACCGCTGTAAGAGTTTTACCTGTTTCGGAAACCTGACTGTCACTGTCGGTATCGTCATTGGAAAGTGAATTAACCTGATCCGCAGAAAGAGTCGCACCCGGATTATATGTTGTTGTTCCATCAGACCAGCCTGTTAAAACATATCCCTTGCTTGTAGCAAGTGTGCTAACCTCTGCAGCAGTCGGTGTAACAAAATCCGTACTGTCGTAAGAAGTGTTTTTTATTATGTTTTGCTCAGAACCGGAAAGTACAATTTTTCCTTCAGCATCCGGATTAACATCAAATGTTACCGTAAATGGCTGAGGAGACCATTTTGCCACAAGATTATAGCCTGTATCAGAATTAATACTCGGTATTGTTGTTCCCTCTGTATAAAGAGTATCACTGCTACCATAGGTTACACCTGTATAGTTATAACCTTCCTTGAATAAATTATAACCTGTACGAGAACCAACTGTATATGGTGCATCTACATATAAATCATAGGATGCGGAATCTAAGGTTATGTTATCAGAAAAGCTTGCCGTACTACCTTCATCACTTAAAACAGATATCGTGTATCCGGTTCTCTTGGCCTTATAATAAAGCTTGATTGAATTACCATCCGTTTCATAATATCCTGTCCACGCGTCTACATCTGTTCCCGAAACCGGTGATGAGCACGACGAATCAAAGTAAGGTCCATCAAGACTTACATTTGGATCAAGTCCGTATGTCCAGCCTGCATTAATATCGCCCTCTGAAAGTAGGGTAACGGATTTTTTTCCTGTCTCCTCATCTGTAATAATATTTGAGCTTCCCTGAGCCTGAACCGTACTTGAAGCTCCGTTATAAGTATAATTAACCCAATATGTAACATACTGTAAATCGGTTGAAGCAGGGTCAGGATCACCGTCCCCATCTATAGCTAAAGGTGTCATCAGAATCGCACTAAAAGGATTATCCTCTTCTGTATCTTCCTCTGCCTCAGTTCCGTTCTCTTCTGTTGTTATATCATTCTCTGCCGTATCTTCTTCCTCTGTTGATAATTCCTCTGCCGTACCACGGTCTTCCTCCAAAGAAGCCTCCGTATCCTCTGAGGTTAGACCATCTTCTGTAGAAATCTCATCATCAAAGGCTTCTGCAGTTTCGGTATTTCCATCAACTATATTCGAGTCTGTTTCCTGATTATCATAGTTTAAATCCTGCGAGGTATCACTTGTAACTTCCTCAGTATCACCCTCCGTGGCTTCCGCCACCGGTTCGGAATTATCACTTACATCCGCAGATGAAGTAAGAAAAAGTGATTGTGTTATCAGTAATGCAACAACAGTAACGGAAGCCACGAGCTTCTTTCCGTTACCTTTACCCCAATAAATAGTATGGGATATAGCACTAATGATAGCAACAAGAATGAGTGCAGGATAAACCATCATCCTATGCTTTTTACCGACATCAACTAACTTTTTAATTAATTTGTCTTTAAAATTCATCTTTTCACCTCTATATTTATATTCAAAAAACAGGTCTCGAATGCCATAATATAAGAAATTATAGCACACTTTAACTAAAAATAAAATACTTTTTCAATAAAAATCTACAAAATATGGTATTTTTTTTATTAAAAACAGTTCATTTTGTGTTTGGATTTTGATTAATATACCAATACATGGTTTATATCGGAATTATTTAAAAAAAGATGAATATAATTTTGATTACCTATTTAAACCAATCCTGCTTCCAAAGCGGCATATACCTGCCCTCATAAAAATCCTGAAGATTTTCATTTAAATAGCTTTCCTCTTTTGCCTTCTCCTCCTCAGACATTCCTTTTCTGTAAAACGGCTGCTCTTTAATGATTATATCATTATAATATGAGCTGTAATTAAGTTTTCTTTTTTTTGAATTTGATTTGTTATTATTGTCGTTCATACTATTCTCCTCCTAAGCCCTACCTTTATAGTAAATATTATATAATTTTAAAAAAATCAGTCAATAGATTTTGAAAAAAGCAACAAATCGTGTCATTTTTATGTAAACCAAATTCAATTATGTAAACCAAATTATATAAAAATAAGCAGTGCAATCAAATTGACACTGCTTAAATGCCTATGAATCAAAGAACCTTCGACCGTCCCCGGTCACAAGTCTCTCTGACTTAGGATATTCAAAGATTTCAGGTTTGCCTTCATTTTCAGTCAGATAATCAGCGAATTTTTTCGCATACCACTTAGCCATTCCGAGGTTGTGCATCAGGTAATTGCCACAGTTTACCGCCGAGGCACCGGGAACCTCCTCTGAATCCTCAACCGACTTAAATGCTCCAAGAAGCAAATCGTAGATGTCCTTCGGTTCGCGGTTTCCTTTCATAATAAGGTAAAATCCCGTCAGGCATCCCATAGGACCCCAATAGATAATTTCATCCTTCCAGTCCGGATAATTTCTCAGGTATGTAGCAATTATATGCTCCAGAGAATGCATAGCTGCCACGTCGATGGCAGGCTCTATGTTAGGTCTTGTGACCCTCACATCATAAGTGGTAACCTTTTGATCCCCGAGGATATCTACCCTGCTGGTAAATATTCCCGGAACAATCTTAGTATGGTCAACTGAAAAACTTGGAATTAAGTCCATTTTTTTATCTCCTTTCACATAAGCTTATCACTTTCCAAGTATAACATATATTTTAATATTCTTCTACTATCGCTTTAACCAGCTTAACACTGTGTTCTATTGCTTTTTTCTCAAAGGTAGGATAGTCTTCAGTCGCACTGTCATCCGCCTTATCAGAAATAGCTCTTATAATAAGGAAAGGAATATCGTTAAGATATGATGCCTGTGCTATGGCAGCCCCTTCCATCTCGGTACAAAAGCCTACAAAGCTGTTAACAATTTTTTCCTTAACAGCCTTATCGGAAATAAACTGGTCGCCGCTTACAACTCTTCCTTCAAATACCTTTATGTCAGGATTAACCTTACCACAACATTCCTTAGCTATACATCTTAATTTTTCGTCAGCAATAAATGTAGAACTATCCATACGCGGAATAACTCCCGGCTCATATCCAAAGCCTGTTGCATCCATATCATGCTGAAGCGCATCCGTTGACAAAACAATATCTCCTATATCAATGTCAGCATTTAAGCTGCCTGCTATACCTGTATTAATTACTGCATCGACATCAAACAAATCAACAAGTATCTGGGTACATATTCCGGCATTTACCTTGCCAATGCCTGAACGAACAACCACCACATCCTTAGACATAAGCTTTCCTTTATAAAATTCCATAGAAGCTTTTTTTGTTATACTTACATTCTCCATTGCTTCTTTAAGCTTATTTACTTCCTCATCCATTGCACCAATTATACCAAGCATTTTTCATCCTCACTTTTTTATTTAGTTATATATTTAAAATTATTTACTATATAAAGTCCTTAATATGCTGCCACACCGTTGCCCTGCAGATAGCAGCTTCTGCCTTCCCAGTCGATTGTATCGGTATTGGTAAGAAGCGTTCCGTCTTCTCTCGCATAGCCATAGCCGCCTGCAATTCCTACTGCTTCCGTACCGTCTGCCCACTTAACCGTATCTGAGAACCTAAACCATTTTCCCATCTCCATAACACCGTATGGGTTTGCATAGTAAAGAACCGTACCGGTCTTGTCGTATGTAAGCACATCTACATACATATATCCGAATACATCGAAGAAGCAGTAATCATCAACCTCGTTGCCTTCTATGGAATGATGCTTTACATGGGCAAAGTTACTGAATACCTCATGACCTCCTTCATTGAAGTAAATGATATGCTCGCCGTCCGGATGATAGGTAAGTCTGTCCTGCATGGCTGTTCCATCCTCCTGGAAGTAATATGTATTCACGCCATCGAAGACAAAGCTATTTTTAACAAGATTACCATTTTCGTCAACGCAAGTGATTTTTTTCGTAGTCTCTTTTATATATGGCATTCCGTTTTCATAACCTGATTCTCCATCTACGTCCTTATAAAATTTATATCCGTTATATTCTGCAAAAGGCTTTTCGTACATCTTATCATATATTATATCATCATCAATCGAACCATCTGTTACTGTATCAGGAAAAACCGATAAATCAAAGGAGATATATAATAATTTTCTGCCTTCTTCCTTTCCGTTTGATATGTATATATAATCAGAATAAGGATATTCCCATACAAAGCCATTGTTATAATTAATCATACCTCCATTTATTTTATTGAGGCTATAATACATACAATTTGTATCACGATTATAATATAAAGCTTCCGAACCGTTTGTTTCTTCTACTCCCCACAGATATGAAAAATCAAAGTTTTGAATTTTATTTAAATCTAAAATACTTTCGTACTGATTCACACTAATCCAAAGAGATTTTACTCCGCCCTCGGGGAGTATGACACTTTGATTCCTATCTATACTGACAACTCCATCAATCAGGGAGTTCTTATTACTCAAATCTAATGTATCAATCGGATTACCCGATATATATATTTCTTTTATCTTATCCAAACCATCTAAATCCAATGATGTCAATTTG
>CADAKQ010000005.1 GCA_902788555.1 uncultured Lachnospiraceae bacterium | reverse complement strand
TAAATATATTTTACAACAAAAACCAGACTTTTTATAGCCTGGTTTTTGTTTTTATAAACAGATAAAAAGGAGCTGTGCATTTAGTGCGACAGCCCCTTATCTATTCTTTAGGAATAAAAAATGTAAATCTTAGTAATTAACGATCTTACCGAAATCAGCCTTAAGTGAAGCACCGCCTACAAGACCGCCATCGATGTCAGGCTGTGCAAATAACTCTGAAGCATTACCTGCATTTACAGATCCTCCGTACTGAATACGAACTGCATCGGCAGTTGCCGCATCATATATCTCTGCTATGCACTCTCTGATACCCTTACATACTTCTTCAGCCTGCTCGGTTGTAGCAGTCTTACCTGTTCCGATTGCCCAGATAGGCTCGTAAGCTATAACAAGCTCTTTAACCTGATCAGCAGTAATATCCTTTAAGTCTGACTTAATCTGAAGTCTGATCCAGTCCATAGTAACGCCCATTTCTCTTTGCTCTAAGCTCTCGCCACAGCAAAGGATAGGTGTAAGACCAGCCTCAAATGCCTTCTTAACCTTCTTGTTAAGAAGCTCGTCATCTTCCTTAAAGTAATCACGTCTCTCTGAATGTCCGATGATAACATACTTAACACCTGCATCAACAAGCATTTCTGCTGAAGTCTCACCTGTGTAAGCACCCTTATCCTCAAAGTACATATTTTCTGCACCAACCTGTACATTTGAACCCTTAACAGCCTCAACAACAGGTACAATATCTACAGCAGGAACACAGTATACAACATCTACTGCATCATTCTTTACAAGTGGCTCAAGCTCCTTTACAAGAGCAACAGCCTGACTTGGAGTCATATTCATCTTCCAGTTTCCTGCGATAATCTTTTTTCTTGCCATTTCTTCTTTATCCTTTCTGAAATATCCTTAATGATAGAGATGTCACCTACAAACTCAACAAAATTTAAAACACCTAAAATAAAATTATCCATAGTGCACCTCCTATTATTAATTGCATGGTGTATCAGCACCATACTTAAACATGATATAGCAATTTTAGCGTTTCAATTGTGCGTTTATATATGCTTAAAACATTTTGCCCGATTTGCGTTAAATCAGAAATGAGAATTCGCATAGATGTGCGGGAGAATCGAGCTGTTTGAGCGAAGCGAGTTCTCGATTTCGTGCACATATAAAGAATTCGAATTTACTGATTTAGCAAATTGATGGCAAGTTTTAAGTATATATAAACGCACAAAGAAATGCTAAAATTGTTAAAAATTACTTGTCGTTAGCTGCTGCTACACCAGGAAGCTCCTTACCCTCAAGGAACTCGAGTGAAGCACCGCCACCGGTTGAAATGTGGCTCATCTTATCACCAAAGCCAAGCTGATTTACAGCTGCTGCTGAATCACCACCACCGATAATTGTTGTAGCATCAGTCTCAGCAAGAGCTGCTGCAACTGCCTTAGTACCTACAGCAAGTGTTGGGTTCTCGAATACACCCATAGGTCCGTTCCAAACAACTGTCTTAGCTGTCTTAACAGCCTCTGAATAAAGCTCGATAGTCTTAGGTCCGATATCGCAAGCTTCCTTGTCAGCTGACATCTTATCTGCATCAAATACCTCTGTCTCAACAGGAGCATCTATTGGATCAGGGAAGTTATCAATCATAACGGAATCAACAGGAAGTAATAACTTCTTACCAAGCTTCTCTGCCTTCTCCATCATTTCCTTACAGTAATCAATCTTAGTCTCGTCAACAAGTGACTTACCGATTTCATATCCCTTAGCCTTAAGGAATGTATAAGCCATACCGCCACCGATAATTAATGTATCACACTTCTCAAGAAGATTTGAGATAACATTGAGCTTATCAGCAACCTTAGCACCACCGAGAATAGCTACGAAAGGTCTTACAGGATTCTCAACTGCATTACCGAGGAAATCAATCTCCTTCTGCATTAAGTAACCAACAACTGCAGTATCAACAAGGCTTGCAACACCTACATTTGAGCAGTGAGCTCTGTGTGCAGTACCAAATGCATCATTTACGAATACATCACAGATACTTGCAAGATCCTTTGAAAATGCTTCGCCGTTCTTAGTCTCCTCAGCTCTGAAACGGGTATTCTCAAGAAGAATAACATCTCCATCCTGCATAGCCTCTACAGCAGCCTTAGCATTAGGTCCTACAACCTCAGGGTCAGCAGCGAACTTAACCTCCTGTCCTAAAAGCTCTGAAAGTCTCTTTGCAACAGGTGCAAGAGTCTTAGTCTGCTTGTCCTCTTCTGTCTTAACCTTACCAAGATGTGAGCAAAGAATAACCTTTCCTCCATCTGCAATTAACTTCTTGATAGTAGGAAGTGCAGCTACAAGACGATTCTCGTCAGTTATCTGTCCTTCCTTAAGCGGTACGTTGAAATCGCATCTGCAAAGTACGCGAAGTCCCTTTACATTGATATCATCTACTGACTTTTTGTTTAATGACATTTTAACTTGTCCTCCTCATGTATTATAATTTTTTAATCATTATATAAGCTAATTAAGAAAATCCTTGACCTTCAAATTTGCTTATAAAGAATTAAAGGTCCGGTCCTTATAGACCGGACCCTTAGGCCTAGCATATTAACTCATAGATAAATCTATGAGTTGATATAAACTCCGTATGGATGCGCAACTCGCGTAGCGGTAATTATTGCTTCGCAAACCGCTCGTGCGCAAAAGAGTCACAAGCGACTCTTTACATAATAGCAATAATTATGCAAGCTCTGCGAAGTACTTAATAGTTCTAACCATCTGGCTGGTGTATGAATTCTCGTTATCATACCATGAAACAACCTGAACCTCGTAAAGATCATCTGCAATCTGAGCTACCATAGTCTGAGTTGCATCAAATAATGAACCATATCTCATACCGATTACATCTGAAGATACGATCTGATCCTCATTGTAACCATATGACTCTGATGCAGCAGCCTTCATAGCAGCATTGATGCCTTCCTTAGTTACGTCCTTGCCCTTAACAACTGCAGTTAAGATTGTAGTTGAACCGGTTGGTACAGGAACTCTCTGTGCTGAACCGATTAACTTACCATTTAACTCTGGGATAACCAAGCCGATTGCCTTTGCAGCACCGGTTGAGTTAGGAACGATATTTACAGCAGCAGCACGTGCTCTTCTTAAATCGCCCTTTCTGTGTGGTCCGTCAAGTACCATCTGATCACCTGTATAAGCGTGAATAGTTGACATAATACCTGACTGAATTGGAGCGTAATCATTAAGAGCCTTAGCCATAGGAGCTAAACAGTTAGTTGTACATGAAGCTGCTGAAATGATTGTATCATCCTTAGTTAATGTATTCTCATTTACGCTGTAAACGATTGTAGGAAGATCATTACCAGCCGGAGCTGAAATAACAACCTTTTTAGCACCTGCATCGATATGAGCCTGTGACTTAGCCTTTGATACATAGAAACCTGTACACTCAAGTACTACGTCTACGTCAAGCTCTCCCCAAGGAAGCTTGCTTGCGTCTGCCTCTGCGTAAATCTTTAAAGTCTTGCCACATACTGTGATAGTACCTGCTTCATCATCAGCTGAAACCTGATCAGCATACTGATACTTACCCTGTGATGAATCGTACTTTAATAAGTGTGCAAGCATTGAAGGCTTAGTTAAGTCGTTGATTGCTACAACCTCATATCCTTCAGCATCAAACATCTGTCTGAATGCAAGACGACCGATACGTCCAAAACCATTAATTGCTACTTTTACTGCCATTTTTTATTCCTCCTAAGTTTTGAATAATAATGTTTATTAATACTGCTAGGCGCGCAGTAAATAATCGTGAGAAAATTCACAAACTAATAATACCTTTTTTTTACATATAATTCAAGTGTAAAATTGGTAAATTGTTCTTTTTTTTACGACAAATAATTTTAACTAATCCCAAAAGTCATTTTGGCGTTTTGACATTTTGAATTAAATAATATCTGCATATTGTCATTTCTGTACTTTCCAATAACCATATCTCTTACCTCCAATACGCTCAATACGTCCTGACCGCTTAAGCTCATCTATTTTTCTTTGCAATGTTCTATATGAGATATTTAATTTTTCTGATAATGTTATCTGCGTTATTGTAGGTTCTATTAGCAGCGAATCAATTATTCTATTCGCCAAAACGTCATCCAAAACGTCATTTTGACGTTTTAATGTTTTTGATTCTTCAATCAATGCAGTTTCAAGAGCTTTAAAATGTACTCTCAGACCATTCCCATGCAGCTCATAAACCGGTAAATCCGCCCCCAATTCCATACAGGCATCACAGATTTTTTCAATACCACGTCCCCAACGCTCAATATATCCAGCACGATAAAATACATTTGCTATTTCAGGATTATATGGTTTAGACTCATGTGCCTGCATCAAAGTGTCAACTGTCCATCCTTCCGGTAAAATACATTGGTTACTGATAATCATCGCATTTTCTTCAATACGAATTTGTATTGGACTACCAAACATATAGCAGTTATGGGCAATCGCGTTATAGACAGCCTCACGAACAGCATCTCTTGCAAAAGGATATGTCTCTACTCTACGATCATTCTCATATGTAATTTTAGCTTTAAGATACTTGAGATAAATTAGGTTTATAACTTTATCCGCAATACAAATAAGAGACTCCTCTAATGCATCCTGATACTGTAAATCTGCTTTTTCTCCAAATTTACCTATTTGCACATGGCTACCAATCTGAACAATCGAAGGATCATGATAAAAAAGCAGAACTGCCGAACGTTTCAGTTTACCATATGAAATCAAATGTAATTTTTTTAATAGTTCCTCATTGGAAATATTAAGATCTTCCTGTGTCATACGTTTGCTTTTAAGAGCTTCTCTACGAAATATCTTAAAACTTTCTTCATCCAAATCATCAACTGAAATATCCTCAACAACTACATCTTCCCATCTTACACCAGTCTTGCGCATAATAAATTCAGACAAAGCAATACCTGTAAGTTGTTGTTTCGTGCTTCCACTCCTATAATGATACTCACCATGGTAATTAACAGGATAACTGCTTGGCTTAATATTAATTTCAATATAATCCAATCCATCCTTTGTTAATATATTAACATCAGCTATAATCCCAAGCATTGACTGAATTTTATTAGGAATATCTTCCATTAGTTTTTTTGCATTTTTAAGTCCCACAACATTTCCGGAATTATCAATACCAATATAAATTATGCCTCCTTGAGCATTCGCAAACCCACAAATCCATTTAAGATACTCATCCCGCCAAGACTCTTTATATTCAATATTTTGACTTTCACCCATAGAAACCTCCAACATATATCATAAAACACTTATCTTTTTATCCCCAATTTATAACTATTACATTTAATTTCTATCTCATAATATTCAATTCTTTTGTCATTACATAATTTCTTTAAATCCTCTTTTAATTTATAACTGCTTTTACATCCAGCATAAATTTTATCAGGACTTATAAAATCTAATTTATAGCCATTACATCCAATATATTTATCAGAAGCCTTATATATTCTCCACTCCTTTTCACTTTTCCACTCCAATGATTTTCTAAAAAAAGCAGGGAATGCATATATAAAATTGTTGTTATTCTCAATAAACAAAGGAATATCCGGTTTATCACAATAAAAAACAGGGAAAATATTATACGTATTTCTTTCAATTGCTGTTTTCATTATCTTGTAAAAATTATACTCAACGCAAAAACCTTTATGATTATTAGCGTATTTTGCCCACATTTGACTTGAAAAAACATTTTTATATTCAGAGAAACATGCAACAAATGATTCTTCTCTTAATTTACTATCAGAATCATTCAATGAGTTAATATACTTTTGTTTGTCTGCATCTCCAATATAAACATTATTTTCTTTTATGTATTCATTCAATAAAATATTATTGTCAAAATTCAAAGCACAATCAAATGGGTCGTTAAATTTTTTTGGTGATGACATCCAAATATATCCTTCATTTATGGAATCAATATTATGATTATTTCCATATTCATCATATAATCCACAATAAAATTTTAAAAGCTTTTTGGGCAACTTATTTGCAAAGATTTTATTAAATAAAATATCATTTTTTTGAATAAAGCACTCTTGAAATATCCTTTTCTCATCATTTGTCATATATACACACTCTTTCAATATATAAAATAAAAATTATATTTTCTCAAAACACACTATATTCTTATAAATTCTTTTCTCAATATTAATCATATATTGTTCCATAAAATCCCAATCAATTTTATTATAACTATTAACAGGTAACGGAATTGAAAAATCAGTTTTTATATGACGATTTAACTCATCAATAAACGCTTTATAATGAAGTCTTCCCTCTCTAAAAATCATAGTTGCAATATACTTTTTACAATTATACGAAATCTCATGTTTAGGAATTAAAACATTCACATTTTGACTTGTATAGAATGGTTTATCTTGAATAAAACATGAACCAAGGTATTCTCCACCAAGAGACACTGTCATTAACCCTGCATCATATGGTTCAACCCCATCAATTTTATCAATAAAATCTGTAACACCATTATTCGCATTTGCTCTTCCAACAAAATTGATAGAAGGAGATATATTTGTCATCTTTACCTTATCTAATTTTGTTCCACCATCAATACAAAATAAACATTCATCATATAAATGAAAACGTTTAAATTTACTGATATTAAGTTTATTAGTTTTTAAATTTTTTGTAAGTTGTAATTTCGTCAAAGAATCATCAACTAAAGTCAATATTCTTTGTATATATTCATCCATATACTTGTAATCAGGAAAACCATTATTGTCTATAGGTAACATAATTATATCTTTTAAATATCTTTTTTCACTTACCTTATCATTATAATGATATTTTTTTTTATTAATCATCAATATAGTTCTAAAAAATAAAAATTGATTCCTAGACAGTTTTTGTTTTGGTTTTAAAATTTTAGCTGAATCTCCACAAACACAGCCTTTTTCTTGAAATGTAACAAAACCTGATGAACCACTTCTTGCAACAGTTAAACACGGTTCCTTACAAACATAATATCCTGCTTCTTTACAATAAGTCTCATCAATATAACCAATACATCCATTTTTATCTTCACCACTTTGAACAGCTAATATATTACCCTTATGTTCAAATAATTCCTTTTTTGTTATACCCTTTCCATTTATTATATCAAATAAATCGCCAACAAAAAACTCACCCCATTTGGTTATATCAATCTTGCTCATTTTTAATATTTCCTTTCACAAAAATCAATGTGCCATTTTCCTCTGATTCAACTTCGCTATCATAAAGGACTTTATTTAATAATCTTTCATTAAACTCTTTAACATCAATACCTCTTTTATACATTTCATAATCCATCATTGTTTTAACAAAATCTTCTTCATATATTTCAAAAGGTTGCTCAGGCATTTGGTATGACAAATGTTCTGACGGATTAATTATTTGGCGAGTATTAAATTTATAGTCATCCCCATCTTGAATAGCTTTTATCCAATAATCTTCAATAATCTGCCATCTGTTTTTTATATCCTGTCTTCCTTTATTTTTCACTGTTTCAAGTCCGTCATCTTCTATATAATATCCAATAATACTTCTCCCATTCTGAGGCTTTCCACTCTCAAAAACAAAAACAGATGTTGTAATACCCTTAGGGAAAAGATTTTCAGGTAACTTTACGATTGTTGTCAACGTGTTATTCTTTAATACCTTATTGCCGAACTTTTTGTCTGTAAAATCTTTCTCTAATTTCTTATCCGGAAGAATAAATGCACATTTTGTGCCAGCAGGAACACTGTTCAAAACATTATTAACTATATTCATACACTTATATTTTCTTTCAAATGGCGGATTCATAAGAACTTTAGTAATTTGTTTTTCTTTAACCCAAGCACTTGCCTCTTCAGATTTAGCATCCATCTGAGCAAGATTTGTTTTACCATCTTTATGAATCATCATATTTGCACACGCAAGAGCAAAAATTTTACGATACATTTCAATACCAAAAAGCTGTTCTGATTTGATTTGTTTTGCTTTCTTTGTATTCACACCTCCAGCTTCTTTTATCATATTACACATAGATTTTACAAGAAAAGCACCACTTCCACAAGTTGCATCCAATACTTTATCATTCATATCAACATCTATCAGACGATACATAAAAGATGTAATATGGTCTGGTGTAAAAACTTGTCCTGCATCTGTTTTTCCCTTGTATCTATTAAACTCATTAAAGAAAATAGCCATAACATCTTCACCATTCCAATAATCAGAATTTACAAGATCAGCTATCTCACATACATTATCAATAAAATCATTTATTGCCTTTTGATCTTCAGTAATACTCATACGAACAGCAGAGTATTCTTCAAGCAAAACATCCAATTTCACATTTTGTCTCTTGTCATCTTGTATAGCTTTTGCAAGTGCATTATAAATCCAATTATGAAATGTACTATAATCCATATCCTTTAATTTTTGAAGTCCATTTTGTGGATTATATCTTTGTGCAACCAAAGCACAGGCAGTAAATATCATTCTATCTTGTAAATCTGTCATTCCAAATTTAAAATGAAGGCTATCATTTATTCGCTGTGTCACTTCATATATATGCTTTTTATCTAATGTATTCTGTGTAAGAAGACGAACATAATAAGAGCAACGTTGAAGAGTTGTTGCAACAGAATTGTATTCTTCTTTATCAATAAAAACCCTTACATCCTTACCATTATATAGTAAACCTATCACTTTAGAATATTGTTTTGAAACAATATCTATATTCTTAAACAATTCTTTTTCCCATTTATTCTTGGATATATCTTCTTTTTCTGATTTTGCCTCAAGTATTATAGCTACGTCACTTGCATTCATTGGTAAATACCATCCATCTGGTTTATCACTATAACCCACAAATTTAGCTATATTAAGTCTCTTCCCAAGTTCAATAAAAGTAGTTAACTGACCTACACCTGATATAACATTCTGATTTTCAATATTAACTCCATTATTATCTGTAAATCCTAATATTACTCCTGCCTCATTACGAACTTCATCTTCTGTTTTCAATGCCATCTTTTGTATTACCTTTCTTTTTGTTGTATAATTTATCATTTTAAATTTAAGTTTTTACTTCAAATTTAGCAAGCCACATTATATGCTCATTATACCCATTTTATGTTAATAGCACAATAACTTAAATTTTTAAATTTTCAATTCACCTAATTTTTTCAATAATAAAGCTAACCAAAATGGTTAGCTTAATTTATATCTATAAACTTTTGTCATTTATATATTTATTATTACTACATTATACAATCTTGTGATACTCTGCTTCCTGCCTCTTGAACGTGCAGTAATACTTAAATCTCGTATCAAGCAAAAGGTCTCTTGCCACATCAAATCCGTATCCAACATGCTTAGCATCATGGGAATCACTTCCAACAGTAATAATCTCTCCGCCAAGCTCCTTATATATCTCAAGAATGTCCTTGTGAGGATGTGCAAAGCCAAGTCCCTTATATAATCCAGCAGTATTTACCTCAATACCCTTGCCATGTTCTATAATAGTTTTGAGTATCTCATATATCACATCATAGTAATCCTTTATATCAAAGAACTTCGCCTTGTTTGGCCCGCATCTTAAAATATAATCCAGATGCCCGTATACATTATATCCTTCATATTCCTGTACATTCTCAAGTATAGTCTCAAAATATCTAAGATATCCTTTCTTTTCAGTCTTATCTGAAAAATACTCCGGATAATAAGGATCAAGCATATCAACCACATGTATGCTTGCTATTAAAAAATCATACTCCGGATGAGCATTAACAAAAGCCTGACACTTATCCTTTGATTCATGCATCAGCCCAAGCTCAACGCCGATTCTTAAATCAAAATCAGGTGCAACCTTATCTCTTAAATCACTCATATATTTGTAATAAGATTCATAATCAAGCTGAAAATCCATCTCCGGCTCATCGTCCCTTACCGGAAAATCTATGTCATAATGGTCTGTTATGCATATTGAGCTTAATCCATTTTCTTTAGCGTTTTTTATATTGTCCATCATATCTGCACTTGAGTCAGATGAAAATGATGAATGCAGGTGATAATCCGGAAAAATCATACTGAACCTCCGTTATTAATCTTTCATAGTATTATTTTGTATCATTTGTTTATGCGGTACTATCTTTTGTCGTAATTATTGTACTGTTTTCAAGCTACTGTTTTTTATATAGTCTTCATACGCCGGTGACATGCTTCTTAACTTATTAACAACCGCTTTTACATTATCAACAACATAGTCTACTTCTTCTTTCGTATTTTCATATCCAAGGGTAAGTCTTAGAGAGCCCTTTGCAACTTCTTTTGGTAATCCAAGTGCCATAAGCACATGTGACGGATCAAGTGACCCTGATGTGCAGGCAGAACCGCTTGATGCACATATTCCTTCCATATCAAGCATTATAAGTATGGATTCTCCTTCTGTAAACTGAAAGCAAAAATTCGCATTGTTGGGAAGTCTTTTTGTTCTATGACCGTTTAATCTTACATAAGGTATCTCTATAAGAATCCTGTCTATAAGATAATCTCTCAAATCTGTTTCCTTTTTAATTCTTTCGTCCAACTCATTTGCAGCAATTTCACAAGCTTTAGCAAGACCCGCTATCCCCGGTACATTTTCGGTGCCGGCTCTTTTGCCCCGTTCCTGTTGTCCTCCATGGATAAGATTATCGAGCTTAATACTCTTTCTTACATATAAAAAACCTGTACCTTTGGGTCCATTAAGCTTGTGACCGCTGGCACTTAGCATATCAATATTTAACTCGTTTACATCAATAGGAAGCTGTCCGTATGCCTGAACCGCATCCGTATGAAATGCAATATCATGCTCCTTCGCTATCTTACCGATTTCTCTTATCGGTTGGATTGTACCAATTTCATTATTAGCAAACATTACAGATATAAGAATTGTATCAGGACGAATAGCTTTTTTTAAATCCTCTAATCTGATAATTCCGTTTTCATTAACACCAAGATATGTTATCTCAAATCCATTATCCGACAAAAACTCCGCAGTATGAAGAATGGCATGATGCTCAATTTGGGTTGTTATAATATGTCTGCCTTTATCCTTATGGGAAAGCGCATATCCCTTTAAAGCCCAATTATCCGATTCAGATCCTCCGGCAGTAAAATATATCTCGCTATAATCGGCATTTAGTGTCTTAGCGATCGTTCTTCTCGCATTACTGACTACTTCCCTGTTATCGGAAGCAAATGTATAAACACTCGAGGGATTGCCAAATTTATCGGTAAAATATGGCATCATAGCCTTTGCAACCTCCGGATGAACCGCCGTAGTTGCCGCATGATCCATATATACAAACCTCTTATCCTCCATATCATTTTCCTCTGTCAAAATCATAAACTTAATCTTATAACTATAATATGCAAAAAAAATTATTTAGACAACGCTTCTTTTAATGTTCTCCAGCCGAGGACTGCACATTTAACACGTGCAGGCATATGAGAGATATCCTGTAAGGCAGAAGCTTCTTCTAAGCTTTCTATCTCATCCTCACTTGCTTCACCCTTAATCATCTTGACAAAGGTGTCTGCAAGTGCAATAGCTTCATCCTTCTTTTTACCGATTACCATACCAAGCATTATATCCGCTGAAGCCTGGGAAATGGCACATCCATCACCGATAAATGCTCCGTCAACTATGGTGTCACCATCCATTTTAAGCTTAAGCCATACATCATCTCCACAGCTTGGATTAACACCCTCAAGTACTATATCCGCATTCTCCAAGTCAAATTTAAACTCAGGATGAATATTATGCTCTGTTAATATTTCATTATAAAAACTTCTATTTTCCATAACCCATACGCTCCCTGACAGTTGCTATGCTCTCCAAAAAATTATCTATTTCCTCTTCAGTATTATAAAACATAAGGCTTGCTCTTGTGGTTGAATTAACCCCAAGATACTGCAAAAGCGGTTGTGCACAGTGATGTCCTGCACGAACTGCTATGCTGTCTGCTATAAGAACCTCGCTTACATCGTGAGGATGCACATCATCCACCTTAAATGTAAGGATTCCGGTATGATTTTCGGCCTTATCCGAACCATAAACTGTTATATGAGGTATCTTGACAAGTCCTTCCAATGCACGTTTTGTAAGCATAAGCTCACGCTCCTGCATATACTCATAACCGATTCTGTTCATAAATTTTATAGCCGCATCAAGGCCTGCCGCACCGGCAGCATTTACGGTTCCTGCCTCAAATTTATGAGGAAGCTCGGCATATACTGCATCATAGCGTGATACCGAATCTATCATTTCTCCACCCGTCAAAAACGGAGGCATCTTATCAAGCAGATTTTCTTTTCCGTAAAGCACACCAATTCCCATAGGACCAAACATTTTATGTCCCGAAAATGCAAAGAAATCAACATCCATATCCTTTACATCTATCTTCATATGAGGGGTTGACTGGGCACCGTCTACAACTATAACCGCACCCTTTTCATGTGCAAGTCTTGCTATCTCCTTAACAGGATTTTCATAACCGAGAACATTCGAAACATGAGTTATTGCAACAATCTTTGTTCTCTCTGTTATGAGTTCCTTTATCTTATCAAGGTCAACGCTTCCGTCACCTTCGCACTCTATAAACTTAAGCGTTGCCCCTTTTTTTCTTGTTACCATCTGCCATGGAAGGAGGTTACTGTGATGTTCCATTATGGATACAAGCACCTCATCGCCTTCATTTACATTAGTAAGTCCGTAGCTGTAAGCAACAAGGTTAATACTTTCAGAAGTATTTCTTGTAAAAATAATCTCCGAAGCAGACGATGCATTTATAAAGTCTCGTACGCTTTTTCTTGCATTTTCATATATATCTGTTGCCTCAACACTTAACGGATATGAGCCTCGAAGCGGATTGGCATTGTGCTTTTCATAAAGCTCCATTTCGGCATCTATAACGCACTTTGGTCTGTGGGACGTAGCGGCATTATCAAGATACGCAAACGGAAGAACCTTCCCGGATTTCATATTTTCAAATATCGGAAATTCTTTTCTAATCTCATTTATATCAGGCATCATAATGTACCTCCTGTAAATTCATTTTAATCTATCAAAAATATTAATTGTTTATATCAAATGATATCAATCCTCACCAAGCACCTCCTGCAAGGTTTTTTCTATAATTTCATTTACCTTTTCATTTTCAATTAAACCGGTTAATCTTTCTATGGAAGCCCTTGCCATAATATTTTCGGCCTTTTCCTTATCTATGCCTCTTGACTCAAAGTAAAACAATGTCTCTTCATCAAGCTCACCGATGGATGCACCGTGAGTGCCGGATACATTTTCTTCTGAACAAAGTATAACCGGAACGGTTTTATTGACTACATCTTCGCCAAGCATAAGTACAGTTTCTGTTTCAGCACCTACAGAATAGGAGGAACCGGTTTTAAAATCAATAGTTCCTCTAAATACCTTATGGGCACTTTCCTTTAATGCACCGTTTGCCTTGATATCACAATTGGTCTTTTTACCTATATGATTTACGACAATATTGTAATCAAAATTGTCATAACCCTGAGCAAGGTATCCCATATTATATGTGAAATCAGAGTTATCTCCGACAAGGTCTACCTTAACGTTTGAGTAAATCTCTCCCATTTTTAACTTATCCGTTTCATTACTTTTACCTGCAAACATATGAATAAGCTCAAATTTCCCGTTTTCTTCACAGAAGGTGTTTACATCGCTGCAAACAGTGTTTTCATTCACCTTGCAAAGCTCAATAAGTTTAACCTTTGCATTTTTACCAACGTTAATATTAAAAAGCGCTCTCATGTTATTAATCATGTCTAATTTTGCAATTATGGTAACCTCACTGCCATCAGCAGCATTTATTGTGAATAAACTATGATTATACAATGTTTTCACATCTGTAAATTCATAAATAACATCCGAATACTTCCGACCCGCTTCCGCAGTTATGATATTTTCTCCAAGAAATACTTCGTCAGAATTATTCCATGAAAGCTCCGAAGAATTTACACCAAGCCAATACCAGGTCTTGGCCGGCATGGCATTTATATTTATAATGTCCCTGGCATCGACTGTTTTTTCACTTTTTATAGTTTTTCTATCTGTCTTAGTCATCTATATTACCTCCATGCATCCTAACCGATACTGCCCTTCATCTCAAGTCTTATAAGGTTATTCATCTCAACCGCATATTCAAGCGGAAGCTCCTTGGATACATTGTCTGCAAAGCCACTTACTATAAGTGCTCTTGCATCCTCCTCACTCATACCTCGGCTCATAAGATAAAATACCGCATCATCGCTTATGCTTCCAATCTTTGCCTCATGTCCGATATTGGCATCCTTGGTTCTTATATCCATAGCCGGAATCGTATCCGAACGTGAATCCGAATCAAGCATAAGTGACTCACATGAAACAGCCGACTTAGCACCCTTTGCACTCTTTTGTACGACAACACTGCTTCTGAAGGTACTGATTCCGCCACTCTTGCTTATGGAGCGTGTATTCATGTAAGAGCTTGTATTTTTGCCTATATGAACCACCTTTGCTCCTGTATCAAGATTCTGTCCGTTACCTGCAAATGTAACGCCTGTAAATTCCATTCTTGAATTATCGCCTTTTAGAACGCTCATAGGATAAAGGTATCCGACATGTGAACCAAACGAGCCGGAAACCCATTCTACAGCACCGCCTTCCTCAACTACAGCACGCTTGGTATTGAGGTTGTACATATTCTTCGACCAGTTTTCTATAGTTGAATACCTTAATTTTGCATTTTTCTTAACGTATAACTCAACACAGCCGGCATGCAGATTTGCAACATTATATTTTGGTGCCGAGCATCCCTCTATAAAGTGAAGATTAGCACCTTCATCAACGATTATAAGAGTATGTTCAAACTGTCCCGCACCCTTGGCATTTAATCTGAAATACGACTGAAGCGGTATAGATACATCTGTATTTTTTGGAACATAAACAAATGAACCACCCGACCAAACTGCTCCGTGAAGTGCAGCAAATTTGTGGTCTCTCGGAGTTACAAGCTTCATAAAATACTCCTTAACCATATCTGCATATTCGCCCTTCATGGCACTTTCCATATCGGTATATATAACACCCTGCTCGGCTACTTCATCCTTAACATTGTGATATACAAGCTCGGAATCATACTGTGCTCCGACTCCGGCAAGGGATTTACGCTCCGCCTGAGGTATTCCCAGTCTTTCAAAGGTTTCCTTGATATCCTGTGGAACATTTTCCCATGTATTTTCCATATTACTTTTAGGTCTTACATAGGTCGCAATATGATCCATATCAAGTCCCTCTATGGATGGTCCCCAATCCGGAACCTTTAATTCATTATATATCTTTAATGACTCAAGTCTGAACTCTCTCATCCATTCAGGGTCGTCCTTTTCTTCAGAGAGCTTCTTTATTATCTCCTCGGTAAGACCCTCCTGCATACGAAAGTCGTCATTCTCGACATCCTTTATATCGTATATGCTTCTGTCTATGTCATCCACGTAAGTTTTTTCTTCCATAAATTCACCAATCCTTCTCGGATGTACGATATTAAATCTAATCTGTAGCAGACACGCTCTCGCTACTCTCGAACGCAGTGGTACTAAGCTCTTTGTCTTTACGCTATAATTACTTTCACCTTGTAAAGTAATTATAGCGTACACCCAAATTGCTAAGTACCGGCGTTCTCAAAGTACCTGCTTACAGATTAATTTAATATCGTACATCCGGCCAAGTATAATAATAATAATAATAATAATAATAATAATAATAATATTTATCATTGAAAAAATCTGTATATTAAATTTCAAGTTCCTGGAATCCTGTTGAATTTACCTCCTCTACAAGAGAGGCGTCTCCTTCTTTTACTATGATTCCATTTTCCATGATGTGGGTGGTATCAACGGTCAGTGCTTCAAGTATTTTTGTACTGTGGGTTATAATTAAGAGTGAACCCTCACAGCGTTCCTTAAATATTTTTATTCCGTTTGATACTGTACGAACTGCATCTACATCAAGACCCGAATCCGTTTCGTCAAGGATTGCAAGCTTTGGTTCAAGCATAAGTAGTTGGAGTATCTCTGCCTTTTTCTTTTCACCGCCGGAAAAGCCTACATTTAAATCTCTTTCAGCATAGGACTCGTCCATAGAAAGAAGCTCCATTGTTTCCTTAAGCTTTTTCTTGAAATCCCAAAGCTTCATCCTCTTACCTGTCTTTTGTTCAAGTGCGCTTCTTATAAATGCAGAAAGTGTAACACCCGGAACCTCAAGAGGATTCTGAAAAGATAAGAATATACCCTTTTTAGCTCTTTCATTTACAGTCATATCCACTATGCTTTCTCCGTCAAATATAATGTCTCCGCTTGTTACACTATAGCTTGGATTACCGCATATAGCATAGCCAAGGGTTGACTTACCGGTTCCGTTTGGTCCCATAAGCACATGGGTTTCATTGGTTCCTATCTCAAGGTTTACGCCATTTAATATTTCCTTATCTCCTACACTGACATGTAAGTCTTTTACTTCCAATAATTTTTCGTTATTCATATTCTTATGCCTTTCTTATACTTTTTTTATACAAATCATTTTATCTAATTCTGTGTCAGCCTTATTATATAATCACATGTAGATGTTAGCTAATATGTGTCAGTATTATTATATAATCACATGTAGATGTTAGCTAATCTGTATCAGTTTTTTTATCACACGCAGCTTTTAACTTTATCATCAACATCCAGAAAATCCTGCAATGTATAGCTGTCTATATATTCATTTATTTTTGAAGCAAGTCCCTGCCAAAACGGAAACGCATTGCAAAGACTAGTCATCTCACATTTCTTTTCATCCTGTGCTATACAGGCGACCGGAGCCAAATCTCCTTCAGTAACCCTAAGTATCTCTCCAACTTTATATTCATCAGGTTTTCTGTTTAACCTATATCCGCCATCCTTACCCATAGCGCTATCAACCAGATTATGCTTGGATAGACCACTCATTATACTTTCAAGGTATTTACGGGATATATCCTGTCTTTCCGACATATCCTTGAGACTGATAAACCCTCCGGTATTATGCTTGGCCAAATCTATCATAACCCTTAAGGCATATCTGCCCTTCGTTGAAACCATCATATATATCACATCCTTTTAAAAAAGTAAGAATCAAACTATAAAATGATTTTTTTACTACATCTTCAAGCTTAAACTATATCTTCATTTTCAAGATTATAATATCAAACTCCTACTATGTCAATAGGAGTTTGATAACTCCATCATTAAGCGAGTTTGATAACTCTATCATTAAGCATCATATGTTATTTTTTCTTTTTCTTATAATACGGCTATAAATCATGGCCTTCTTTCCTTTCTGTTAGCCAACTTCTGCTTTTTTGTCTTTTTCTTTTCTTATGTGGCTATAAATCATGGCCTTTTTTCTTTTCTGTTAGCCAACTTCTGCTTATTTTCCTTCTTTCCTTTTCTGTTAGCCACTTTTATATGAGCAAGAGACACAGGATATAATCTATCCTATACTTCATAATAAATTGAAAAGAATAAAAACACCAAAATTTAATATAATATATTAAATTCAAATACATATCGAAATCAGCCCATGTCAAAGAAAACAATTATCAAAGGGACTTTAATCCTTACAATCGCCGGTCTTTTAACAAAAATACTCGGTTTTTATAACAGAATTTTTTTAACAAGACTAATCGGCGTAGTTGAACTTGGTAAATATCAGCTCGTATTTCCTATATATATGTTTGTCTTCGCCTGCTGCTCACAAGGTATATCCACAACACTGACCAAGCAGACCTCTTATTATATTGGAAAAGGAAGCAAAGAAAAAGCAGATTACATATTCAAATTATCCATATTTATATCAACCATTTTAAGTCTTATACTGGCTATCATTATATTTTTTAACAGTAATCTTATGAGCTATAAGCTTCTTAAAAACACCGACTGTGGTACACTTCTTCGAATAATAACAATAGCCATGCCCTTTGTAGCCATAAAATCCTGTATAAACTTTTATTTCATAGGTATCGACAAACCGGGATATCATGGATTTTCACACCTGATTGAGCAGATAATACGTATATCGGCAGCATATATTCTTTCACTTTTTGTTATGGATGATAAGGTAAATGCTGTGCTGGCGGTAATTGCGGTCGTTATCGGTGAAGTCTCTGCAACGGTTATATCAATCGTACTATATTATGTAAACAAAACAAAAGCAAATAATACATCTTTTTATAAAAAAATAAAACATAACCTCCAAAACAAAAGAAAACTCACAAATCCGATAAGCGATGATATAAATAATCAAAAATCAAAAAATAAAACAGAAAAAAGACCTCTTACTCCAAAAGAAAAAAGGGATGTGTTTCATTATTTCAAAAATGATGCCATCCCTATTACAATTAACAATTTAATCTTTACTTTGTTTTCGACTTTAGAAGCAATCATAATGCCGGCAATGCTATTTTATTACTATAACGACAGCAACCTGGCATTGGAAATGTTCGGAATCGTAACCGGCATAGTTATTCCATTTATATTGTTTCCGGCTACAATAACAACCTCTCTTTCAACCATGCTGTTGCCTGCTATATCATATGCAAATGCAAGAAGAGATTTAAATGTTATAAATAAAGCTCTTAAAAACTGTATACTGTTCTGTCTTCTCCTTGGTGCTTTTGCATCAGCAGGCTTTTACGTACTTGGTATGCCAATGTGTGAAATCGCTTTTAAAAGCAAAGAAGCAGGCATACTTCTTAAAAAGCTTTGCCTGCTATGTCCGCTTATATATACATCAGGAAATCTGACATCCATATTAAACGGAATAGATAAATCCTTTTTTGCACTAATCTGCAACATAATCGGTATATCCATAAGAATTTGCTTTATATTTTTAGCGGTTCCTAATTACGGCTTAACCGCATATGCTATGGGCATGTTCACAAGCTATACCGTAATTAATCTTCTAATGCTGTTTGGAATACGACGGATTATAACATAAGTTTTATCCTTCTTTTATACTCCAGAAACTTATCAGACAGAACATAATCCTGACCTCTTGGCTTTGGTTCATCTATCACTATTTCATCTGTGATACCGGCAGGTTGTCCCTTCAATATACAGATGCGATCCGATATAAGAATCGCCTCATCTATGTCATGTGTGATAAATATAGTCGAAAGCTTTATCTCCTCCATAACCTTCAGGTACCACTCATGTACGGATACTCTTGTTAAAGTATCAAGAGCACTAAAGGGTTCGTCTAATAACGCTACGGAATTTCCACAAAGATAGGTTCTTAAAAGTGCCACTCTCTGTCTCATACCACCTGAAAGCTGGACAGGATATTTTTTTTCTGTACCTGAAAGCCCAAAACGTTCAAAATATAATGCAGCCTTATCTCTTGCTTCCTTTTTGCTCATACCTGATATAACAAGAGGAAGTGCCGCATTATCAAGCACGGTTTTATGCGGCAATAGTAAATCCTTTTGAAGCATATAGCTTATATGACCGGAAACTCCTGTTATATCCAAATAACTATTTTTGAGAGATACTGTATCTTCATTCTTTTTAGCCGCATCATTTTCTTTAACTATATCATCTTTTTGTTTATCATTATTACTATGGCTTTTTTTAATAAGCACTTCACCGCTATCCGGTTTCATAAGTCCTGATAAAATATTAAAAAGTGTGGTTTTACCAACACCGCTTACACCAAGCAGACATACAAGCTCGCCCTCATTTAAGCTTAAATTAATATCCTTTAAAACAGCTTTATCACCATAGGATTTAGATATATTGTTGGCACAAAGAATCTTCTGCATTAATTATTCTCCACTACACATTTTCTCATCAAAAAAACATCCTTAAATCATGAAAAGCATCTGTAAACCTACATACTACTCCGGTAAATAATCATTTGTAAATCCGTAGCCTGACGGAATTTCATCTGATAAATTATTATCGGAAAGCCACTTATAAAAAGCATCCCATCTTGATTTATCTATATATCCCCATCTTGCCACCTCGGCCTTATACTCGCCGGATATCCACTCCTGACTCTTTTTAACAAGCTCCTCGTCAAGCTCAGGAACCTCTTTGCAAAGAATTTCAGCAGCCTTATCAGGATTATCTATAGCATATTCATATCCCTTTTTGGTTGCCTCAAGAAATGCCTTGGCAGTATCCTCATTTTCAGCAAGCCAGTCGGTATTTGATATAATTACAGGGCTATAATAATCAAATTCAGGAGTTATATCCTTAAAATAAATCATATTTGTATCAAGACCGGCTATCTCAGTTGCGATACCTGCCCAAGCATAATAAACCCAGATTGCATCTATATCCTGCTTAAGTGCAGCAACCTCATCAGTTACATACTCCGGTATAAGATTAACCTTTGAATAATCTCCGCCATCAGCTTCAACTATATTTTCAATCATAGCCTGCTCAACAGGAAGACTCCATGTAGCATAATTCTTACCCTCAAGTCCCTTAGGAGTAGCTATATCATCCTCCTTAAGAGATATTATACCTGAAGTATTGTGCTGCAATATAGCTGCTACAGCTGTAACGGGTATATCATCCTCTGAGGTATATACAGGTGCAAGATAATCCTGAAAATCTATACCAAACTCTGCATCACCTGATGCAACCATCATGGTTGCTCCATCCTCAGGAGGCTGAATTATAGTTACATTTAATCCTGCATCCTCATAGTAGCCTTCACTTAAAGCCACATAAAAACCGGTGTGGTTAGTATTAGGAGTCCAATCAAGAACAAGAGTAATATCCTTCATTTCCTTATCAGACTTCTTCTTTTTACCACATGAACATAAGCTGATCATCATAGCTGCCACAAGGGTAAGAATAATTGTCTTTCTAAACTTTCCTCTTACATTTTTCATAATTTCATCTCTCCATTTCTTATATTTTATTCATCCTGTTTTCTAATATATTTATAAGGCATAGCCTTTTTTTGAATAAGCTTAATAAGTGCCATAAGTATAAGACTTATCGCAGATACAAAAAATATAACTGCAAACATCTTATCATACGACATGGACTTTTTAACTCTTGTCATGTAAACACCCAAGCCGTTAAAGCCCCCCAGCCACTCTGCTATCACTGCACCTACAATCGAATAGGAGGCTGCGATTTTAAGTCCGGAAAAAAATTCCCCAAGAGCTGACGGAAACTTTACATGCCAAAAAATCTGCCACCTGCTTGCATTCATGGATTTCATAAGAAATATCAAATCCTCGTCCACTGATTCAAAGCCTTCCAAAAGACCGACAGCAATCGGGAAATACGATACCAAAACCACAAGTACAACCTTAGGAGCAATGCCATATGAAAACCACAGTATTAAAAGCGGAGCTATGGCAACGGGTGGAATCGTCTGAGTAAGCACAAGCAAAGGATAAAGTCCCTGTCTTACCACCTTAAATGCATCCATAAGCGCTGCACTTATAAATCCAAGCAACACACCTAACGCCATACCGAGAACTGCCTCTGTAAGTGTGGTTTTTGCATGCTGCATAAGCAGTTCAAAATCATTTATAAATGCTTTTATGACCCTTATCGGTGATGGAAGCATATATGATGGTACAAGTGAAAATGTGCAGGCAAGCTGCCATATAATCAGCACAGCCACCAGTACGACGCACGGAACTACAAAATCCATATATTTTTTATTTTTATCATCACAATACTTTTTTGACATATAATTCTGCCTTTATTATAATTCTATAACTATCTTTAATTAAACCTAAGCGCTATGAACTTCGTTCTACGCACTCTTCATCTGTTTTAGAATATCATTTTTATGATGCTTTGCCGTTTTTCTTTCTATGGTAAGCTTTTCTCCGTCCGGCTTATAGGTAATCTTTACATAGCTCATAACACTCGGTGCCCCCGCCTCCACAGCGATATACTGACAGTGCTTAACTATATCCATAAGCTCCTCATAATCCCCTTCCATCGCGGTCTCACAAGGACCTACATAGTAATTAACTCCGGTACTTTTAATATAATCAATTACCGCATCTACAACTCTTACAATTTCTTCATCCCCCTGTACTGCAGGGAGCACCTGAATAGCTACATTTGCATTCATATAATTTCACTCCTATCCAAAGAGAATAAACAGCAGGGATAGGTTCGTCAACATGCAATCAATTTGCTAAATCAGTAAACTCAAATTCTCTACGCCCTGCACGAAACAGACAACTCGCTTTGCTCAAACAGTCTGTTTCTGAGCGGGTGTATTCGAATTCTCGTTTCTGATTTCACGCAAATTGTGCAAATTGTTTCCGTAACCTATCCCTGCTGTTCATTCTCTTTATGCAACAACTTTTATAACGAATATAAGTAAAATAACATTATATAAGTGTCATTTTTACCATATGATATACTCCCTACGCCGGCATTATCCGGATCAGGTTACGGGTTTCCCCTTAGGATTGACGTTCTAATCAGACCGTCTCTCAGCCTAATATATTAAGCACTCCTGTTCGTTGATGATTATAATTTCATACAATTAAATTGTCAAGTGTATATCATTTTTTTTGATAAGGCTTATAACTATTGCTTTCCCTATCATTTCCTGTCCAATCATATGGAGTAACCTGATATACATAGTAGTTAAGCCAGTTAGAATATAATGTATTGGCATGACATCTCCATGATTTAACCGGTTTATTGTCCGGATTATTATCCTTATAATAGTTTACAGGGATATCCGGATTAATGCCCTTGTCCAAATCACGCTTATACTCCTTATCAAGTGTAAGCGTGTCATACTCCGGATGACCCGTTACAAATATATTCTTGCCACCCTCACCTATGATAAGGTACGGTCCTGTTATATCAGATTCGGCAACTATCTCAAGCAACGGATTATCAACAACCGCCTGCTTGTCTATACCGGTATACCTTGACTGCGGCACCATAAATGTATCGTCAAAGCCTCGTATAAGCTCTGTCTTTTTATGTATAGGATAATGCTCATACACACCTGAAAGCTTTTTATCAAGCTTTATCTTCTTTACACCGTATCTGTAATAAAGTCCTGCCTGAGCACCCCAGCAGATATGTAATGTCGAAGTGACATTTTCCCTGGACCAGTCCATTATGTCGGTAAGCTCGTCCCAGTAATCCACCTCTTCAAATTCCATGAGTTCAACAGGCGCTCCGGTTATGATAAGACCATCCCATTTTCTATGCTTGACCGATGCAAAATCAGTATAGAACTTGGCAAGATGTGACTCTGATACATTTTTAGATTCATATGATACAGTCCTTATAAATGAAATGTTTACCTGAAGAGGAGTATTGGATAAGCTTCGGAGCAAACAAAGCTCTGTGTCCTCCTTTAACGGCATAAGATTAAGGATAAGCACATCCAAAGGACGTATATCCTGCGTGGTCGCACGATGCTCATCCATTACGAATATATTCTCATCCTCAAGTATTTTCTTTACAGGTAAATCATTAAAAACTCTAATTGGCATAATATCAAACCTTCCGTCATTTTAATAATAATCCAAGTATACAAATCATATGACTTTAATATACTTTATATTGCTCGTTATAATATAACACTTTTATATTATAACTTCAAGAAGTCCTCTTCTGAAATAATTGGTATGCCCAAATCCTTTGCCTTTTTATTTTTTGAAGAGTTGGACATCACATCATTGTTGATAAGATAGCTTGTTTTAGCTGAAACACTTCCCGCTACCTTGCCACCCCTGTCTTCGATAAGCTTCTTTAACTCATCCCTGTTGGCAAAGTTTACAAGAGACCCTGTTATAACAAAAGTCTTTCCCTCTAAATCCTGCTCCTTATCATTTACCTCTTCTATAAGAGTTACCTCGTTAAGTATCGCACGAAGCACCCTGATATTCTCCTCATTTGCAAAATAGGAAACGATTCCCTCGGCTATAACTCCGCCGATTTTTTCTATCTGGGCAAATTCCTCTTCCGAAGCGTTAATAATCTTTTCTATATCATTCTTAAAGAATTTACATATAAGCTTTGCTGTTGCATGACCGACATTAAGTATACCGAGTCCATAGATAACTCTTGTAAGGTCAGTATTTCTTGAAGCATTAATGGATTCTATCATATTGTCATAGGACTTTCTTCCAAAACCCTCCATATTAACAATCTCGTCCTCGTATCTATCCAGATGATATATATCATAAAGTTCAACCAAAAAACCTTTATCCAGAAATTTCTCAAGAGTTGCTTCAGACATACCGTCAATATTCATAGCATTTCTTGATACAAAATGTGTGAAAAGCTTTATAGACTTCGCCGGGCAATCAGGATTTGGACAGTAAAGCGTCTCAACTTGGTTTTCATTCCTAAGTTCTGTCGTTTTACCACAGGCCGGACAGGTATCAGGCACAACCAGATTACCGCTTTTTGTTACATTTTCGCTTATCTGCGGAATAATCATATTGGCTTTATATACCTTGATTGTATCGCCTATTCCAAGCTTAAGCTGTTTTGCAATGCTTACGTTGTGTATGCTGGCGCGGCTTACAGAGGTTCCTTCGAGCTCTACCGTATCAAATATCGCAACAGGATTGATAAGTCCTGTTCTTGAAGGACTCCACTCTATATGACGTAAAGTTGTTTCCGCTTCCTCATCCGCCCATTTAAAGGCTATGGAGTCACGTGGAAACTTTGCTGTTCTGCCTAAAGAACGTCCGTAAGCTATATCATCAAAGGAAAGCACCAGTCCGTCTGACGGAAAATCATTCGTGCTTATTTTATCAGCAAATTCCTTTACTACATCATGGATATTATCAGGCGTTACATCATAATGCTCAACCACTGAAAATCCAAGTTTCTCAAGAAAATCAAAACGTGAATTAACTGTCCTGTCAACCTCATCATCACCTGAATCAAGCATGGAAAATGCAAAGAAATGAACATTTCTTTTTGCTGTTATCTCATTATTAAGCTGTCTCACTGTGCCGCTACAGAGGTTTCTCGGATTCTTGTATTTTGATTCTACGTCCTCTATGGTCTGATTAATTTTCTCAAAATCCGTGTAGGTTATTATCGCCTCTCCTCTTATGGTAAGCGGTTTTTTATAAGTTATTTTCTTTGGAATATTGGCAAATACTTTTGCATTATTGGTTATTACCTCGCCAATCTCACCGTTTCCTCTGGTAACAGCCTTAACAAGCTCTCCGTTTTCATAGGTTAATACAACTGTAAGACCATCCAGCTTCCAGGACATAACACCCTTCTTACCGTTTAACCATGCGGCAAGATCATCAACACTCTTGGTCTTATCAAGCGAAAGCATAGGCTCAGGATGTCTCTCCTTAGGAAGCTCACTTAAAACCTCATATCCAACCTTTGATGTTGGGCTGCCTGATAACACAAGTCCTGTCTCTTTCTCCAAAGAAACTAACTCATCATATAATTTATCATATTCAAAATTACTCATTATCTCTCTGTCTTCCTGATAATAAGCTCTGGATGCTTTGTTTAATACATTCACTAATTCTTTAATTCTTGCGGTCTTATCCATATAAACCTCCGAAACAATTTTATAATTTACTTCTCAACATCTTTTCTTCCTCGGCAGTCAGCTCTCTATACTCTCCAAGCTTCAAATTACCAAGCTTGATATTCATTATCCTGACTCTTTTAAGATGTGAAACTCTCACATCATAATATTCACACATCCTTCTTATCTGCCTGTTTAATCCCTGTGTAAGAACTATTCTGAAGGATCTGGTTCCTACTCTTTCCACCTTGCATTTTTTTGTTACGGTATCAAGTATAGGTACACCGTTTGACATTCCTTCTATAAACTCATCAGTAACCGCCTTATTAATTCTTACAATATACTCCTTTTCATGGTTATTTCTTGATTTTTGAATAGCATTTGCAAGATTTCCGTCATTGGTAAGAAGCAAAAGTCCCTGTGAATCCTTATCAAGTCTTCCGACATAATTTACCTTTTCGGGAAAATTCACATAATTAAATATGCTATCCTTATCCGCCTCCTTTGAGGTGCAAACATAGCCACGCGGTTTATTGTAAGCATATATAACAATATGCGTATTTAATTCAATCCTCTTACCTCCGTAGAACACTTTAGAATCAGCGGTTACTTTAGTACCCAAATCAGCAGTTTTGCCATCTACGGTAACCTTACCTTCTTCTATCAGCTTATCAGCCTGCCTCCTTGAACATACTCCGGCTTCACTCAAATATTTATTAAGTCTTATTTCATCACCCATATATTTTTACCTGCATTCAAATTACTTATTAATCTAAAGTTTAAGCTGATTTAAATCATTCACCGGAAGAATCGGTATTTGTACTGATTTTATTATAAAAATCCGCAAAGGTTTCATCATTAGCCAGACATTCGTTAATGTTATCCTGAACAGATTTATATAATGCCTGAATGTCGGAACTTCCCGCCTGGACATTGATATAATCAATAACATCCTTAGATAAAACACCATTGTTTATCTTGTAATTATTTCCATCCTTGACAACATAAAACTGTTTTATATCAAGCGGCTTACTTTTAACACCTGTTATAGTAATATTGCTCGTTGTAAAAACCAAAATTTCACCCTCGTTTAGACCGGGTATCGTATAACAGGTTATATTACTATATTCACTTATAACCTGAGCCTTTGTCTCATAAATCATCATATCTCCAAATGCATCAGGCTCGGTAACAATTTCTTTTAGCTTTTCACTATCTCCTCTTACAAGTGCATCATAATAATCTGCCATAAGAGCATTGATATTTATATCAGCATTGGTCTGATATGAATAAACCGTATAAAAATTATCATCTGCTGCTTCTTCTGTAGCTTCTGTAAAATCAGCTGTGGTTTGTTCTTCAGTTAAAGTAGTCTCTGAAGAATTTGTTGTTATATCTTTCTTTTTCTTAAATACATCTGTCTCAAAATATAAAAAGGCAAATACACCTGCACCAAACAGAATAATCCAAAATATTATAAATACTGCGATACCACCCTTTTTTTTCTTACCTGAGCTATACTCTGCATGTTTAGTTTGCTCTTCTTCAGGCTCTTTATCATGCTCATTGTCAGGCTCTTTATCATGCTCATTGTCAGACTCTTCGACAGGCTCTTCATCAAGCTCATCGTCAGACTCCTCGTCAGGCTCTTCATCAAGCTCATCGTCAGACTCTTCGACAGGCTCTTTGGCAGGCTTTGGAGCTTCTATATCGTTTTTCTCTTTATCGACGGAAATATTTGCAAACAAATCAAAATCTTCAGGCTTATCGTCCTCAAAAACATCAAAATTTATTTTATCAAGATAGGTCTTTTTTCTTTTTGACATATTTCCCCTCCATTTCATAAAGAAGATATTTTTTTAAAATAAAAATGCACCAGATAGGAATCGAACCTACGCACATGGCTCCGGAGGCCATTGCTCTATCCACTGAGCTACTGATGCCAATCTAAAAAATTATATATGATTTTTAACTCTTTCCTTATCTGTTTCAAGCTGTTTCTTCAAGCTATCAAAACTATCAAATTTTTCTTCCGGTCTTAAAAAATCCAAAAATTCTACTTTAATATTTTTACCATATAAATTACCGGAATAGTCTAATAAATGTGTTTCTATAACAAATTCCGAACTATTATTTAAATCTTTTTCTTCATTGACCGTAGGATTACTGCCGACATTTGTAATAGCCTTATAACACAAAGAATCATTTTCAATATAAACTCTTGTTTCATATGCGCCTGAAAAAGGAAGCTTCTTTTTCAAATCCGGTATGAGATTTGCTGTAGGAAAACCTATAGTCCTTCCAAGCTGCTTCCCAAAAGTGACCTCTCCGGATATAAAATACGGTCTACCCATATATTCCGTAACCTTTTTCATATTGCCCTCATCAAGAAGTTTCCTAATAGCCGATGAACTTATAACTTCTCCGCCGACACTTAATTTTTCAAAAACTATAACCTCATAATTATACTGCTTAGCATACCTTTTAAGTGTATCTACTCCGCCTGACCTTTTATATCCGAATCTAAAATCCGTTCCAACTACAACATATGCTGCTCCAAGTCTTTCAACAAGAATATTTTTAATAAAGGCTTCAGGAGAAAGCCTTGATATTTTTTCGTCAAACGGACATTCGCATACATAATCCACCCCACAGGACGAAAATATATCATATCTTTCAAAGTCAAGATTTATCGCCTTTTCTTCATTCATATTTATTGTAAAGACTACACTCTTTATATTTTCATCATTCCTGCTTTCACCGCTTTTTGCATTTTGAGACAGCTTGGTAATCTTATTTATTAAAAGCATATGTCCCTTATGTATTCCTTCAAATTTGCCGAGTGCAACCGCAGTATTATTTAATTGAGCCTTATCATACGCTATTATTTCCACAATAAAATCTCCGCAAAATCACATATATGCAAAATAATTATAAAAACATCTTATATGGCACAAATATATCTTCATCGGTCTTATATTCATACAGTGCCATCAGCTTATCCTTGTCATACACTCTGTAAATACCCGATATTTTGTCATTATTTTCATCCGTATAGTTTATAAAGCTAAAAGGTTTAAGTTTATTTCCGTTTTGTAAAAGCTTTAAAGCACGTGGATTTATATCAAGTCTTTCATAATCCTTAAGCAGTACATCCATTGGAACTATACACTTATCAAGACCATTCTCACCTCTTAAAGCCTCTATATCGGAAAGCTTATATGCATCATGGGCATACATACCTAAAAGCTCACTTCTTAAAAGTCCCGAAAGAACTGCACCACATCCAAGCTTTCTTCCTATATCACGACATAAGCTTCTTATATAAGTGCCCTTTGAGCATTTGACATCAAAATGTACATACGGTAATTCAATCCTTATATCACTTATGGATATTATCTTTACAGACCTTTTTTCTCTTTCAATTTCTATGCCTTCCCTTGCATATTCATATAGCTTTTTTCCGTCTTTTTTAATTGCCGAATACATAGGTGGAAGCTGCTCATAGCTTCCAACAAAGGAATTAATTGTGTGAACAACCGTTTCCTCATCTAAATTTTTCCATAAATCATTTTTTGATATAGGACTGCCTGTTATATCCTCAGTATCCGTTTCCTCACCAAGCTTCATAGAGGCTTTATATTCCTTAGTGCTTGTAACAAGAATATCCACAAGCTTTGTCGCCTTTCCAAGACAAACTATGAGCACCCCCTCAGCCATCGGGTCAAGTGTTCCGGTATGTCCTATTTTCTTTTGTTTAAGAATACCTCTAAGCTTTGCAACCACATCAAAGGAAGTATATCCTTTTTCCTTATAGACATTTATTATTCCATCTATCAATTATATTTCCTCATCTGCTCTATAATCATATCCATTATACGTTTCAAAACATCTTCATATCTGCCCCCAGCATCAAAACCGGCAGCTCTTATATGACCGCCTCCACCAAAGGAATCAGCTATCTTACTTACATCAATATATCTTACCGAACGGAGACTGTATTTGAACAAATTCTCCCCCTTTTGATATGCAAGGACAGCAACCTCAACACCATCTGTTACTCTTAATTTATCGATAATGCCATCCGTATCGTCCTTTGTTGTATTGTACTCATCAAATATTTCCTTCGTAATACAGGCGGTAATAACCTTCCCTTCCATATGAAGCTTTGCATCAAGTAAAACCTTTCCGGTTAGTCTGTTTTGATTATAAGACACCTTGAAAAAGGTTTCATCAATTATGTACTGGCTTCTTGCTCCCTTTGAAATAAGCTTTCCTGCAATAGCCATGGTCTTTTCAGTGGTTGCCTGATATTTGAAAACTCCTGTATCATGTACGATTCCAAGATAAAGAGCCTCCGCACATTCCATAGATATCTTATTATAATCCAGGAAATTAAACAAAACCTCACAGCAGGAGGAGGAATCAGGTTCACAATGAAAATAATCTCCAAAACCCTCATTGCTCCTGTGATGATCAAAGCATATGGTATACCTTGAATTCTTATAAATATTGCCAAACTCTCCATGTCTGTCGGTATCTCCGCAATCAAGTGATATACCCAAATCATATACCCTGTCGGAAGGAGTGCTTACTATACTTTCAACACCTTTTAAGAACTTAAATTTGGCAACAACCGGCTGGAGATATACTACTACCTCCTTATCTTCGTAGTTATCTCTTATGTAATTCCATAAACCGAGACAGGAACCTATACAGTCCCCGTCAGGATTCATATGTCCAAAAATCGCAATACTTTTTGATGCTTCAATCTTATCAATTAATTTATTCATCCTCGTCTCCATCAAAATCGGCTTCATAAGCATTATCGCCGCCGAGCACCTCGTCAATTTTTTTCGACATTTCAATTCCATATTCTATGGAATTGTCCATTACAAATATAAGCTCAGGAGTATTTCTTAAATTTATGCTTTTTGCAAGCTCACGTCTTATATATCCGCTTGCACTTTTCAGACCCTCTAAGGTTTCTCTTGCAGACTCCTCGTCTGCCAAAACACTTATAAATGCCTTGCAGAATTTTAAATCAGGAGTAACTATAACATCAGTTACAGAAGTCATAGGCGCAATTCTCGGGTCCTTAATCTCTCTGCTTATAATACGGCTAAGCTCTCTTTGAACCTCACCATTTATTCGTTGATTCTTGTGACTTGATTTTCTCATACTTATTCATATCCTCCACAGCCTGTCACAATGCTTATTCAAGCTATTATCTTGGCACCTCAACCATAATATACGCTTCTATTTGATCTTCCACCTTTATATCATTAAAGTCTTCAAGAACGATACCACACTCAAAGCCTGATTTTACTTCCTTAACATCATCCTTGAATCTCTTAAGAGATGCAAGAGGTCCTTCAAATATCTGCTCTCCCTCGCGTGTTACTCTTACTGTTGCATTTCTTTGAATAGTGCCATCGAGTACATATGAACCTGCTATAGTACCAACACCTGAAGCCTTGTAGGTCTGTCTAACCTCTGCATGACCGATAACCTTTTCCTCGTATATAGGATCAAGCATTCCCTTCATAGCGGATTCTATATCCTCTATTGCATTGTATATAACTCTGTATAATCTTATATCAACCTTTTCTCTGTCTGCAACATCCTTTGCCTGATTATCCGGTCTTATGTTGAAGCCGATTATTATGGCATTTGATGCGGATGCGAGTATAACGTCCGATTCGTTAATTGCACCGACACCCGAGTGGATACATTTGACAGCTACCTCCTCATTGGAAAGCTTGAGAAGACTCGCCTTAACAGCCTCAACAGAACCCTGTACGTCAGCCTTGATAATAAGATTAAGGTCCTTAACATTTCCCTCCTGAATCTTATTATAAAGGTCGTCAAGTGACATTCTCGATTTAGTATCGGCTATAAGTCTTTCCTTGCCTCTGTTAATAAATGCATCTGAAATCTGTCTTGCTTCCTTTTCATTTGCTGTTGTCATAAATATCTCGCCCGACTCAGGTACACCGTTAAGACCAAGTATCTCAACCGGCGTTGAAGGAAGTGCTTCCTTAACACTTCTGTGCTTGTCGTCAAACATGGCTCTTACCTTACCATGAACTGCACCTACCGCAACATAATCTCCGACGCGAAGCGTACCCTTTTGAACAAGAACTGTTGCAACGGAACCGCGTCCCTTATCAAGCTGTGCCTCTATAACAATACCTCTTGCACTTCTGTTCTTGTTGGCCTTAAGCTCAAGAATCTCAGAAGTAAGGATTATCATCTCAAGAAGGTTATCAATACCTTCCTTAGTATGTGCAGAAACCGGACAGAATATTGTAGAACCGCCCCAATCTTCAGGAACAAGCTCATATTCCATAAGCTCCTGCTTAACTCTGTCGATATTGGCACTTTCCTTATCTATCTTATTTATTGCAACTATTATTTCTATTCCGGCCGCCTTTGCGTGGTTAATAGCCTCAACTGTCTGTGGCATAACACCATCATCGGCTGCAACAACAAGAATAGCAATATCCGTTGACTGTGCACCTCTCATACGCATAGCAGTAAATGCTTCATGTCCCGGTGTATCAAGAAATGTAATTTTTTGACCATTAATCTTAACAACAGATGCACCAATATGCTGTGTAATTCCACCTGCTTCTCCTGCGGTTACATCAGAATGTCTTATAGCATCCAGGAGTGATGTTTTACCATGGTCTACATGTCCCATTACACATACTACAGGAGGTCTCGGAGTCATAAGTGACTCGTCCTCTTCCTCTTCTTTTAAAAGCTCTTCAATAATATCAACCTTTTCTTCCTCTTCAGCTATGTAGTTGTATTCAAGAGCAATCTCAGCAGCCTCATCAAAGGAAAGGTCAGAATTAACATTATAAAGCTTTCCTGACATAAAAAGCTTCTTAATGAGCTGGGCAACAGGAACTTTAATTTTTCCTGCAAGCTCACTGACTGTAAGCACCTCAGGGAACTTAATCGACTTGATAACAGGCTCCACATGCTCCTGCTTTTTAGGTGCTTCCTTCTTAGGTGCTTCGGTTTTTTTGCTATCCTTTCTCTTTCCGTCTTTTTTATTTGGCTTTTCTCTATCGAATTCTTTTTCTCTGTCTCTGTTATCTCTTTCTCTTTCCTTTTCTCTGTCTCTTTCTTTACTTCTGTCTCTGTCTTTTCTTGATTCCTTTCTCAAAGGCTCTTCAACGGCAGAATCATTTCTTGAAAAATCTCTCTTACCTGACGATTGTCTTTTCTGTATGCCGTCAAAATCCTGTCTGTCCCTTCCCTGTCTGTCTCTTCCCGGTCTTCCTTCTCCATGAAAATCCTTTCCCGGTCTTCCTTCTTTTCCTGCTCTTACGTCTTTGTCTTCTCTACCGGCAAAGCTTCTTCTTTGTGTATCCCTTGAAGCTTCTTTTCTTGGAGCCTTATTGCTTGCTTCATCACTCTTTAAAGTCTCCTTATTAGTAACCTCTCTTTTTACGGTTTTTTCCGTTTGAGGCTCAGACTTTTTTATTTCCTTTGGAGCAACTATAGATTTTTCTTTTACAATTGACTGTTTTTTTGCGTCTTCATTTTTGACTTTATCCTTAATCGTATTATCGACATTTTTTACAACAGCCTTTTTTACAGGTTCTTTAACCGCTGTTTCTTTTTTTACAGACACTTTACCTGTATCTGTGGTCTTAGGCTTTGCCTTTACCGGTGCAGCCGCATTTACTTTTGCCTTTGCCGGTGCAGCCGTTTTAATATAAAGCCCTCTGATATATTGAATTAAATCATCACTTACATTACTGGTCGGTCGCAGACCTTCCTTCTTTTTATTAAGCTTAACGAGAAGCTCACTGCTTGTAATCTGTTTTCCTAATTCACCTGATAATTGTTTTGCCAATTCGTGTACTCTCATAGATTACACCTCCAAATCCTTACTACTGTTAATTCCGTTAATAATCTGCTTTGCAAGTCCTGCATCAGTAACCGCTAAAACCACCCGCTCCTCTTTACCTATTGATTTTCCAAGTAAAAAGCTGTTGTCTGATATATAATACGGAACCTTGTAAAACTCACATTTATTAGTAAACTTTTTTTTAGTATTATCTGATGCATCATCAGCAATTAAAACGAGATTTGCCTTTTGTTCCTGCAAGGCCTTCTCTGTCAAAAAACCTCCGCTTACAACCTTTCCGGCCTTAGCGGCTATTGATAACATAGATAATGTTTTATTTCCTTTCAATCAAACCAACTCCTTGCCAAGAGTTTCATAAATCTCGTCCGGTATCTCACACTTAAGTGCCTTTTCAATCCCCTTAGACTTGACCGCCTTATCAAAACACTCTTTTTTTGAACAGATATAGGCTCCCCGTCCGTTCATTCTGCCTGTTTTATCCAGACAAATTTCATCCTCCGGAGTTTTAATAATTCTAATCATTTCATTCTTAGGTTTTAGTTCTTTGCATCCTGTACACTGTCTAAGCGGTATTTTTTTAGCCATTAAGCATTACTCCTCGTCTGCATATTCTTCATCATCATAATCTCTGTCATCATATTCCTCATCTTCGAAATCTATATCGATATCATCATAATCTTCATCATCGATAAAGCCTGATTCTCTTGCCTGTGACTCACTCTTTATATCAATTTTATAGCCTGTAAGTCTTGCAGCAAGCCTTGCATTTTGACCTTCCTTACCGATAGCGAGAGAAAGCTGATAATCAGGAACTACAACCTTAGCACTCTTTTCCTCCGTATCTACGCTTACGGAAATGACCTTAGAAGGACTAAGTGAGTTTTCGATAAATACGGCAGGATCCTCATCCCAGTTTATTATGTCAATTTTTTCTCCTCTTAAATCATCAACAATCGTATTTACTCTTGTTCCGTTAAGACCTACACAGGCTCCAACCGGATCAACATTTGGATCGTTTGACCATACAGCAATCTTAGATCTTGAACCCGGCTCTCTTGAGATACTCTTTATCTCAACAGTTCCGTCCGCAACCTCGGCAACCTCTCTTTCAAATAACTTTCTGACAAGGTCTTTATGTGTTCTTGAAACAAGAATCTTAAATCCGCCCTTCTGATTCTTCTTAACCTCAACAACATAAAGCTTAATTCTGTCACCTCTTCTGTAAACCTCGCCCTTAACCTGTTCGTTTTCATTTAATATGGTATCGGTTCTGTCATCAAGGCTTATGCTTATATTATTTCCGACATATCTTTGAACAACGCCGGTTATAATATCTCTTTCCTTACATGCAAAATGCTCATATATAGCATCACGCTCGCCCTCTTTAATAGCCTGAACAATTATACTTCTTGCTTTCTGTGCTGCAATTCTTCCAAATTCCTTAGTCTTAACCTCAATGCTTATCTCGTCACCTAAAGCAGCATCATCCTTCATAGCCTTAGCCTGAACAAGAGAAATCTCATTCGCTTCATTTTCTACATTTTCAACAACAGTTTTCTTTTGGTATAATGAAATATCTCCTGTTTCACGGTTCATGGAAACATCTATAACAGCATCCTTACCAAAATCCTTTTCACAGGCAGATACAAGAGAGGTTTCTATCTTCTCCATTATCTTATCCTTGCTTATTCCTTTTTCCTTTTCTAACTGATTTAATGCATCAATTATCTCTGACATTATTTTATCCTCCTGATTTATTTTTTTAATCATTTTTACTCAAATGCCAATCTTATCATTGAAATATCTTTTCTGTTTACTTTTATATCATCAGCTTCAAGTTCAATCGTTACGGCTTCATCAGAATAATCCTTAAGGATTCCCTCAAATTGTTTTAATCCGTTATACTTAACAAACAATTTGACCTCAACCTTTTTTCCGATACTCCTTTTAAAATCCTTATCCTTTTTAAGCGGTCTTGTGAGACCCGGAGAGCTAACCTCCAGTATATATGCATCTGAAAGCTTATCATCTTCATCAAGCTTTTTTTCAAGTGCCCTGCTTATAAGAACGCAGTCATCTATGTTGATACCGCCCTCCTTATCCGCATAAACCCTAAGATAATAATCCGCTCCTTCCTTGACATACTCAACATCTACCAATTCAAAGGAATTTTCCTCTATGATAGGTGTGACAAGTACAGTGCAATACTCTTCAATTTCACTTTTTTTCATCCCACTCCACCTTTCAAACATTTAAAAAGTAAAGAGTGGGTTTTTGTAAACCCACTCTTAAAGTCCTAAATATCTTAGTCATAGTTATTATACCACTTTTTTGCATAAATGCAAGCTTTATTTTGTCTCAAGTTTAATTTCCAGACTGTCAAGATAAGTATTCATACCTATATTTCCGGCTATTTCACCATCCATATACCATTCAGAGAACAAATCACCGCCATATCCTACTCTGTAAAATACATCATATACGTCCTTAATCTGTCCGTAAAGTCTTATCTGTATACCGTCAATTATACCATTACTGCCTATTCCTTTTGATATCTCACCATCTCTTGCCCAGGATGTCCAGTCTCCTCCGCATATATGAACTCTGTATTCTATTCCTTCATTGAAATCAGAAACATTTAAGGATATTCCGACTGCATCCATGCCCTTTCCGATTCCGTCCATAACCGACAGCCTTCCATCTATAGCAAGGCTTCCTATTCCAAAGCCTTTCATGTATGTAACATATAGAATATCCGGATTTTCGGAATCTATTATAATATCCTTAAAAACCAAAGCAAACGAATCATCCTTTACTTCATTATATGCTATGGTTTCAATATCCTCATTGTCATCGGTCATATCATTGCCCGTATCGTCGGCAATAAAGCTTATGGTTTCAACATACGAGTTAAGATTATCAAGCTCTGCGTTGGTATTCGAATAGCAAAGATTAGCATAACGAAACATAGCAAAACCGTCATATCCCGTCTCATAAAGCTTTTGGCATTGTCTTAAGAGATTATCATCATATAATGTCCATCCTACATCACTTGATGAGGACACGCCAACCTTATAAAGTGCCAGACCGGCATATATCGGCTTGTCAAGTATGTTAATATTTTGCCAGGCATCACATCTTTCCGAAAACAAATTTACAGCCTCATTGTCCGTGGTTACATAATCATCCGCCCAGTAAAGCTGCGGCATAATGTAATCTATATAACCATCAGAAGAAAGCCATGTATCGATATCCGCTCCGTCATCTCTTGCATTGTCCATATTGCCTGACGGACTTATACCGAATTCACATTCCGGATTAATATTTTTTATGGTTTCATAAACAGATGAAATCATATAATTGACATTTGACATCTTTTCAGAAACAGAAAGCTCATCATACAAACCGTCCACATAAAAATAATCGTCAAAATGTATGCCGTCCACATCATAATTTTCGACTATCTCGGCAACACCGTTACATATAAGCTCTACGCTTTCCTTTTTTGCCGGGTCAAGACTAAGGCAAAGCTCTCCGTCATAATTATTGTATTCAACTATCAAATCCTTATATAAATCATAATATTCCGTATTTTGATAGGACAATGTCGTTTCGTAATTCCTTGAAACCCTGTAGGGATTAATCCATGCCTCAAAGCTAAGCCCTTTTTCATGAGCCATTGTCAAGGCTATATAAAGCGGGTCATAAGGAGGAGCGCTTCTGTCTGTACGAATACAGGTACTCCACGGAAAAAAGTCCGACGGATAAACGGCATCACACATCGGTCTTACATGAAAGATAATTGTATTCATATTATTGGCAAGAATCGTATCATACATTTTATCAAGCTCTGCCCTATAAGAATTCTCATCCAAATCAACAAGATACTCTTCCAGATCAAGAAAAGAAACCCAGCATGCACGTTTATCCTTTACAACAAAAAACTCCTCGGCACAGACGAAGGAAGTCTCATCTATGCCAAGGACTTTATATAAACCGGAAAACAAACCTACATTATACGGAAAAACATTAAGCATTAAAATTCCAATTATAACAGCTGCTGTAATATTCTTTAAAAATTTACGCATAACTAACCTCTTTTAAGCAATATATTTCCAAATATAAGTTTATTAATTTCTTTTAAATATTATGTTTAAAATTCACATTATTAAAAAATTATTTTAATAAATATAATCTATATATGCATCGTTTTTATAGAAGGTGATTCTTTTTTTATAATATCCGTTATCATATGTTATAACTGTATTTGCTATCTTAAAATCATCTGTAAGATAAATAAGCTCATATGCATAAACAACATCATCCTGAAGACTTAATACAACTAAATTGCAGGTACTTGAATCGGTACCATCTTCCTTATAAACCAAAACACATTCAACCTGTCCGTCATCATTTACATCTTCCCAAACATAGTCTTTAAGAATGTATGAAGTATAGCTGCTTAAAACACCTTTTTTGCCAAGTTCGTTTATATTTACAAATCCGTTATCAAATTCACCGTCATAATAATCTGCTTTTATAAAGTGAACCTTGCCATTATCTATCACAGTATCAGCAAGCTTTCTTTTAACTGTTTCTTCATCCTCGCCGGTTGAAGTAATTATATGAACATCATATCCCGATATAGGTAGTCTGGTTTGAAGCTTGTATTCATTAAGGTATTCAGCACCGGATATATAGTCTGAAGCATCTTTATAGTCAACTTCAGGTTGATTGTTTATATCTTCTTCACCAAGGAAAGTTGATTCAAAACCGCTTTCTGTAATCACAGTTTTTGAAACAGATGAATAACCCATGTGTGCCCAATAAGATATCATACCTTTATCAGGTATGGCATAAAAAGACGTATGACCACAAAATGTTTTTCCTATCTCTATAACCTTTGAATCCTGATACTTGTATGCCTTTAAAAAGAAGTCAGCCTCACAGGTTCCAAAACGTACAAAGAGCTCAGGAGTAATATCGTTATCTATGTCATATATAAAATATGAATAAACCGGAGCCGGAGAACCGCCTTTGTCAAAAGATTCTTTATTAGCTTCAAGATATGTAAGCTTATCATTATATGCCTTCTTCCAAGCTGTATCAAATGAAGGCTCTGTTTTAATTTCATTACTTATATCCGGAGAGTCTGTCTTTTCGGAAACATTACCGTCCGATGAAGGAACAAAGGAATTTTTAACAGATTCATCGCCAATACTCTTAGGATCAACCTTTCCGTTCGAATACGCATATCCCCATGTGCCCTCGGTTATACAAAATGCTTCCGCTACATATCCCGCATCCTCTGCAAACTGAAACCATCCGTTACACTCCATAACACCGTAAGGATTTGCATAATAAAGTGCCGAGCCATCCTGGTTAAAGGTCAGGAAATTAACATACATATATCCGTAAACATCAAAGAAGCACAAATCATCCACAGCATCTCCTGAAATGCTCTTTTTTACATGAGAAAAATTACTGAACACCTCATGTCCCTTATCGTCAAAATATATAACATGCACTCCATCCGGATGATATGTAAGTCTGTCTGTCATCGGAGTACCATCCGCCTGTAAAAAATAAGTATAGGTTCCGTCACAAAAGAACGCATCCCTGACCACTTCTCCGTCAAGCTTATAATTTGTTCCGTCCCAGCTTCCGCCATCCTCTCTTATATCATAATGCTTTGCCTCAAAAGCCGCATTTACATCAATCGGCTTTGTCGCTACTGTAACTGTGCCAAAGGTAATAGCTGCCGCAAGCACCAATGCCTTTGTCTTTTTAAGAACCTTTTTAATTGATAAATTTGCCATATTACCCCTCCTACAATCTAATAATTTATAGCTTTAATTAAATTACATCAGTTTTTAATCGCTATTAATAATAACACAAAAGAGGCGTTTATGTCCATAACCACATATATCTTATCGTAAAAAGACTTTTTTAGTATGCCGCTACACCGTTACCTTGTAAATAACAGCTTCTGCTCTCCCAATCAAATGTCTGGGTGTTGGTAAGAAGTGTTCCGTTCTCGTTTGCATAGCCATAGCCTCCTGCTATTCCGTCTGCAGGTGTTCCGTCTGCCCACTCAACTGAATCTGAGAATTGGAACCACTTACCCATTTCCATAACACCATATGGGTTTGCATAGTAAAGATTTTTTCCGTCTTTGTCATAGGTTATTACATCTACGTACATATAGCCGAACACATTGAAGAAGCAAAAATCATTTACATCCTCGCCTGCTATGGTCTTTTTAACATTTGCAAAGTCTGAGAACACCTCATGTCCCTCTGCATCAAAGTATATAACATGAACGCCGTCAGGGTGATAGGAAAGCCTATCCTTCATGGCAGTTCCGTCAAGCTGGAAGTAGTAGGTGTATGTGCCGTCACACTTGAATTCATTGATGACAGGTGCTCCGGTTGAATCATAGCAGCGGGTGTCTCCTGCTTCGTCCCTGTAGAAGTCATTTGACTCGTAGGTTGAGTATTTGACGCCTATCGGTTCAGGGTTTGAAGTTGATTCTTTGTCAGATTTGGTGTCGTCCTTTGATGAATAGTACTCATATTTTATTGTACCTCCATCGGGATAAATTATAGCTATAATGTCACCATCCGAATCATATTCATATTTATTTTCATTTGTCGTAACACTTCCGTCAGAATTATATTGTGTGGACTTTGTCTTATTACCATATGAATCATACTCATATTCAATCCACCAATCCAAGCTTCCGTCAGAATTATATGTTTTTGACTTTACTTCATTTCCCTTTGAATCATATTCAAATTCCGTATATGAAAATATGCTGTCATCCTTACTATACCATGTATCCTTTATCAGATTACCATATGAATCATATTCAAATATATGATAAGCACCGTTGTTTGTTCCATCCGAATCATACCAAAACGACTTTATCATATTTCCTTTTGAATCATATTCATATCCCTTAGAATTCATATAATCAATACTTCCGTCGTCCTTAAAGCTTAAGCTTTTAGTAAGATTTCCGTCAGAATCATATTCCCATTCCGATGAAGCTGAATAACTAATGGTTTCATCCTTATTATAAACTGTTTCTTTTATTTTATTTCCCTTATTGTCATACAAAAAATCAGTCCATCCATTCCCACTGCCATCTTCTTTGAAATTAATTTGCTTTATTTCATTTCCTTTTGAATCATATTCAAATACTATACTTGCCGTTAAATCTCCATACGTATTAAAGATTTCTCTCTTTATAATATTACCATCGGAATCATAGTCATTTTCATAAGTATACTGGTAGTATAAGCTTCCATCATCATTATAAATAGCATACTTAGTATCATTCCCATATATATCATAACAAAATTCATTCAAAAGAATCCCATCAGCCGAATAAACATTTTCTGATTTTATTTTTTTTGTAGATTCATGACCAACAATAAAATCTTTTTCTTCTAATTCTTCCGACGTATTACAATTGTCATAGTAAATATCTTCCTGAGCATTAATAGGTATAACATATCCTATACTGCTTAAATAAAATATTCCACACAATGTTGCTGATAATAATTTCTTCAATCTCATAAAAATCCTCCTTATCGCACATATATCTACGTTAAAATGAATATACATAATTATATTCGTTTTAGCGAAGATATTCAAGTAAAAAGAGTAAATCTATTATATTAATTATTAAATAAAAAATAAGAAGGGATTTATATGATAGATTACTCTCCGTTTTGGGAAACATTGAATGATTTGTGTAGAATATTAAGCTGTCAAATCTCCGACTTAGTCCAATATATACCTAACGAAGATGACCAAATTTTGTAATACTTTTTTAAATTTATACTCCGTATAAGCTATATTAAGCTGCCTGCCGCAGCATAAAGTATGGTTTAGTATTATGAGGCAACGTGAGCCCGATTTGCGTTAAATCAGAATCGAAAAAATGAAAAAATCCGCTATAAAATCGATATGTTTGAGCGTAGCGAGTTTATCGATTTTACGCGGATTTTAAAATTTTGAGATTACTGATTTAGCAAATTGATGGTGAGTTGCCTCATAAAGCTAAACCATACTATGCTGCGGCAGGCAGCTCATATATGAGATGCGGAAAGCATCTCTAATTTACTTTCCTGCCATCTGAGCTGCAACCTCTGCTGCGAAGTCTTCATTCTTCTTCTCAAGACCTTCACCTGTCTCGAAACGAACAAAACTCTTTACCGCAAGTGAGCATCCGTTAGCCTTAGCAACCTGCTCAACATATTTAGCAACAGTTTCCTTATTCTCAGCCTTAACATACTCCTGCTCTAAGAGACAAATCTCCTTAAGCTCCTTGTTAAGACGTCCCATTAACATCTTTTCAATAATATTGTCAGGCTTATTTGCATTCTTAGGATCATTCTTAGCCTGCTCCTTAAGAATCTTCATTTCATTGTCCTTGTAATCCTGTGGTACATCCTCTGAGCTTAAGTACTTAGGACTCATAGCAGCAACCTGCATAGCTACGTTCTTTAAGCACTCCTCAATAGCAGCACCCTGTCCATCAGTAGCAGCCTCTACGAGAACACCAATCTTACCACCGGCATGAATATATGAAACAACAAGTCCATCAGTAGAAATCTTATCAAATCTTCTGATGTTCATATTCTCACCAATTTTAGCTATCATAGCTGCATGCTTTTCTTCAACTGTCATAGAAGTATCAAGTGCCCATTTCTCAGCCTTAAATGCCTCAACATCTGCTGCATCACTATTAACTATCTGGTCAACAACCTCTTTAACATAGCTCTGGAACACCTCATTCTTAGCAACAAAGTCTGTCTCAGCATTAACCTCAACGATTGCTGCCTTCTTACCACCATCAACAACAGTAGTTGCAACTATACCCTCTGCTGCAATTCTTCCTGCCTTTTTCTGTGCAGTAGCAAGTCCCTTTTCTCTAAGGAATTCCATAGCCTTATCGAAATCGCCGTCAGTCTCTGTAAGAGCCTTCTTACAATCCATCATTCCGGCGCCTGACATTTCTCTTAACTCTTTTACCATAGCTGCTGTAATATTAGCCATTTTATATTTCCTCCTAATATAATACTTATAAATCAAAATTGAATAGCACTTATAGGTATTTACAAAATATCAAATATTATGAATTAACCTTTTATGCTTCCTCTGCTGCTTCCTCTTCTGCATCTGCTGCAGCTGACTCAGCTTCCTCCTCTGTCATCTCATCAGCACCCTGATTTGCCTCGATAACAGCATCAGCCATCTTGGCAACGATAAGCTTAACTGCTCTTATAGCATCATCATTACCCGGAATTACGTAATCAAGCTCTTCAGGATCGCAGTTTGTATCAGCGATACCTACAAGAGGAATTCCAAGTGTATGTGCTTCCTGGATACAGTTCTTTTCCTTGCGTGGATCAACAACAAATATCATATCAGGAATATCCTTCATATCCTTAATACCACCGAGATTCTTCTGGAGCTTATCCATCTCTTTTCTAATCTCGATAACTTCCTTCTTAGGAAGAACGTCAAATGTGCCATCAGCCTCCATAGCCTCATACTTTCTAAGCTTTGCAATTCTTGTCTGAATTGTCTTAAAGTTAGTAAGCATACCACCTAACCATCTCTGGTTTACGTAGTACATACCACATCTTTCAGCCTCTGACTTGATTGAATCCTGAGCCTGCTTCTTAGTACCAACGAAAAGAACCTTTCCGCCGTCTGCAACACAATCAAAGATTGCCTTGTAAGCCTCATCAACCTTGCCTACTGACTTCTGTAAGTCGATGATATAGATTCCGTTACGCTCAGTATAGATATACTCAGCCATCTTAGGATTCCATCTTCTTGTCTGATGTCCAAAATGAACACCTGCCTCGAGTAACTGTTTCATTGAAATAACGCTCATAATATACCTCCTTGGTTATACCTTCTGTGAGTTTCGAATTATATTCGCAAAAACCGCTGCGTTAGGCGGCACCACTTTGCTTATTCGCTCACATGTTTTTTTATTTGCCGGCTTTTCACATTCAGACCGACACAAAGTGCATTATAACACAAAAAAAAAGTGCTATCAAGCACTTTTTATTATTCTTAGATGTAAATATTTCTTTTACGGATACATATTAGTTTTCCACAGGCGTTGTAATTACTTTTGCTATATCCTCATATGTCATATTACTGTTAAGCTTAAATGAACTTACCTGAATTTTATTGGATATGCCTTCTTTTACAAGATAATTGTCAAAATCCTCCGCATCCTCGATTATATCTGCATCCTCTAACATCTCGGCAACTGAAGTAGAGCTCATTCCTCTTGTAACTGTAATCGTTGCCTCTGTATATGTATTTTTCTCTGTTGAAGCTTCTGTTGTTTTTTCAGTTGTCTCTGTTTCTATCTCCGTTGTTGCTTTGGTAACAGCCTCAGTCTTTTCTTCTGTTGTATTCACATCAGTCACTGTTTCCGTAGCTTCTTCAGTATCATTCATTACTACAGACTCCGTATTCTTCGATTCATCCGACACGGCATTTGTTTGTGTTGCTTCCTCCCAGACCATTCCAAGCTTTTCGGCTCTTTCAACAATCTCTTCATCTGTTAATTTTTCTTTATCCGAGGTTCCTGCAGCAACAAGCATAACTATCGCACCAAATATTATGCCGATTCCCAGTCCTCTTATAAAATATTTAAATTTCATTATTTGGCTCCCTGATATAAATCTACTATTAGCTTAACTTCTCCTACCCCTAATCCAAGATTCTTGGCAATTTCCAATATACTGAGTCCTGATTTATGCATTTCAAGAATTATATCCTTATTGGCATCAAGGGTTTTTATCTCTTCCTCATCCTCAGCTATATCAAGAGCTTCATTTTTCATCTCTTCAAGCTCAATGGCCAGTCGTTCTTCCCGTCTGTCCTTCTTTTTAACCTCAATATTTTCATTGACAAGCTCATTTACTTCTTTCTTATACGCATCCACCATTGAAGCCGTAGTCATAATCTCTTTCTGCTTATCCGAAAGCATACTGTACAGGAACAATGCTTCACTATGGTTTCTCTCTATTTCTTCGTTTACGGAAACGGCATAATCTCCAAGCGCAAGAGTTTTTTGATTAACAATTTCCGAAAATTTTGCTTCGACATCATCCAGCTTACTGTCTATATGCTCATCCATATAGTCATCAATAAGCTTACTGATTTTTTCCTTTTGTTCATCACTTAGCTTTTCGGGAATTTTTATAATACCTTCATCTTCCTTTTCCTTATCCTTTTCCACTAAAAGAAAGCTTCCAAATATAAATATTAATCCAAGTATTATAAGTAATATAACTGCTGCTGACATAGCTTCTCCATTTCTGATTTATCTTTAAAATAATTTATATTTTAATATCGAAATTAATACGATTTATCTCGCCCTCTGTTTTTGTTTCTTCTTCTTTATTGTCTTTTTTTCTGCCCTTGGTATAGATATTGGAATATTTGTTGCGTCCTTCCTCCTTGGCATCATGACTCTGCTGATAAAAAACCGCTTCATCCTTTTGAACAACGGTTTCTTTAATCTGCTGTTCTTCCTTCCTAATCATGGTTTCGGCATGCTGCGAATTAAGAACACTCTGACCTTCCGTATTTTGCTGTAGGGCGGCAACAGGTGCCGAGCTTTGAGCTGCAATAATAGGTGCTATCATAAAATCATCCCTTTCTAATTAAAAAGATGAGGTTGTCAACTCTCCATTATTTATCAGATACAGATTATGTGTTTCCTTTTCCTGAATTACCCTGTTCATACCTGCTATGGATATAACAACACCCCGGTAAACATTTCCAAGAACCTTAATCTTTCCACGTCTTCCTTCATTAAATTCTGCCCTTATCACGGTCAGCTTTTCATTTTTATCATTTCTTTCAGCTATAAGCTCTGTAAGATTAGCATTGTAGGACTTTATCTGTTTTAAATTTTCCGGACTGAGCTTCGCTCCAAGCTTAAGCTTTTCCTTATAAACATTCAGATATGAGGTTATCTCTGTGATTTTTTCATTTAATTCGTTTACTCTCTTTATAAGTACCTTCATATCATCATATAGCTGAGGATTAACACCAACCTTTATTATGGTCTGTGTTTCCATTCTGTTGCCTATGCTGTTTACCTCGATATAGGATTTACATGCTATATCTCCGCCGACTATAAATCCCTTTCTACCGCTTACAACAATCTTTTCACCACATTTTATATTACTGTGAAGAATTGAACCGGCATAAATATCGCCTCCGGCATCAACATTTGCACTTTCAAAAAATTGTGCATATATATTACCATCAGCCTTGAGCAGTCCCTTACTCATAGCCTGAACTCCGCCTTTTATCATGATGTTTCCCTTTGCTGTCAGATTTGCGGCCTCCACAACACCATTTACCTGTATATCTCCTCCTGCTTTTATGGAAAAGCCCGTTTTAACGGTTCCTGCAACCATAACATTTCCATCATACTCTATATCACCCGTAGAAGCATCCACATCTGCAGGGACGTTAAAGGTATCAGAAACAAATATAGTCCCGTTTGTAAGACTTACATTTCCGCTTACCTCACTATAAAGGGTGCATCCATCCTCAGACTCCTTTATGTTTCTGCCATGCTTTAATTTTTTTATCTTAGGTTTGTTTTGTGGAATTGCTTTTCCATATACATCAGTTCCTGCTTTACCCATATCATGCGGCGTAAGCTTTGCAAGCGCATCTCCTGCCTTTACAGGAGTAAATATACTTAAATCATGATAATCAACACTACCATCCTCTAAAAGCTTAGGTTTTGACATAGGAGATGTATTGAAAAAATATTCTATAACTGTATCCCTTGCCGGTATAGGTTTATCTCCCTTCGCAACAGGAATATTGAGACAATACTGTCTAGCCATCAAAAACACATCAATTATTTTTTCGGAAATACCATACGAAACCTTTTCATTGGCAAGCTCAAGCATTATCTCCCTTTTATCCATTTCTTTTCCGCCGGTTGAAGGAGCATAAAATCTGATATAGGCAACAAGCTTATCCGGTGACACAGTTACAATAGCACTTTCATTAAAGGGTTGTATCTTGATATCACAGAGCTTTCTTTCCAAAATCTCACTGCCCATACCTTCAATCTGAGCCTTTAATCCGATTTTATCTTCGATTACTATGCCTTTTTTTTCGAGGAAATCCATAACCTCTTTATATTCTAATTTTTTTCCATCACTAACAGCCGGATAAATTGTGATATACGTACCGTCATCCTTGATGTTCACCTTGAAGAAAGAATTTTTATATTTCATTATTTATCCCCCACGAATATGAAAAAACGATTATCCCATAAACAATTCAAAACCATCACCCAAACCATTTTTAAGCTTTTTCAGTGCCTTTGAATGAAGCTGTGATACTCTGGATTCCGAAACTTCCATAACCCTGCTTATCTCTTTTAAGGTCAAATCCTCATAATAATACAAAAGAACAACCTTTTTTTCTTTTTCCGTCAAAAGCTCAAGTGCCTCCTCCAGCTTTTCCTTAAGCTCCTGCTCTTCAACTACCTTTTCCGGCTCAACTCTCGCATAGCTTCTGTTTACGGAAGCCTTAACCTCATTACCCTGATCAAGAAAATCCTCTATTGATGATATATTGGATATATTGGTCTGACTGAGCCAATTAAGATATTCATCCTCACTTATTCCAAGCTCCTTCGCCATATCACCGTCAGAATAGTTTGGACCTATCTCTTTTTCAAGGTTTTTGACTGCTGTATCTATTGCCTTCTGCTTTTGTCTTACCGAACGGGGAATCCAGTCAAGTTTTCTTATCTGGTCGAGTATTGAGCCTCTTATTCTAAGACTGGCATATGTTTCAAATTTGATTCCTTTACCATAATCATATTTATCTATGGCATCTATCAATCCAAATATCCCGTAGCTGACCAAGTCATCATATTCGACATTTGAACCGAGATATATGCTTAACCTTCCTGCCACAACCTTAACCAATGGAACATATTCAATTATAATCTGTTCACGTATAACGGCTGATTTGGAATGATTATACTCAATCCAAAGTCTCTCTTTGTTATCGATTAAAGCCATCTTACACCCCTCTTACAAGTTACTGATTATCTTCTGTCTTTTCCCGGCTATCACTATTTTCGTCTTTGTCTTTATCTTTTTTATCATTTTCAATTTCCGTCTTCGGCTCCATAAGCCTTATCTTATCTATAAGCTTTATGGCAATCGTAGCAATAATATAAAAAACAATAAGGACTATAATTAATATAATAAGCGAATCAATTATATCTCTTTTGTATTTTATATTAAGGAGCATGGCTATAAATGTTGCAGTTAAAACAATTATAGCTCTTGCATTTTTACTCTTTTTTTTGAAATCCAATTTAAACCGCACCTCTTGTTATATTATGTAACGCTCTTTTCCAACACATGAAACCTCAAGCTCATAGGTTTGCGGATCAAAAATTATTGTTCTTCCGAAATTTTTACCCACATCTTCTGCAATAATTGGAATTTTTAAATCTGCAAGCTTATTCTTTACGGCAATCACATTGTTTTCACCAACATTTCCGATACTGGATTTAAGAAGATAACTAAACATCTGTGCTCCGCCCGCTATCTTTGATTTTAGGGCAGACTCACATATTCCACTTTTTAAAAGACTTTCAAGTAAAGCATCTATTCCGGTATCTGCAAATTTCAGTTTATTGGAATTATTATTAATTTTTGTACTATCCGGAAGCATTATATGTACCATCCCGGCTATATCGGTTATGCCATCGTAAATCACTACACCGACACAGGAGCCAAGTCCGACCGTTGTTATCTTGTCGGGGCTGTGGCAAATATTCATATCTGCTATACCAACCTTTATAATATTACCCATCCAAGCCTCCGATTCCAAGCTTTTCAAGAAGAATATCATATGAATTGGAATATGATATAAGCAGAAGATGCCCATCAATTTTATAATCTCCGACAAACAGCTCCGAGCTTATAAGTAAAGACCTATCTCCTATCTGGCTATATTCTATATACGGAACACTTAAAATAGCTCCCGCCATATCCACACAAACCTCGGGTAATGAATACCTGATTTTTGTATTTGTGAAAGTCTCAAGAGATGCAACATATGAGCCAATTAAAATATTGGCAATTTCGCTTATGGCTGATATACCTATTTCAGAATTCCATTCTGCGCCTTCACCCAAAACCATACCAACAAGCTTTTCGGCATCTCCTATAGTTAAAAGAAAAGCTATAACAGCCTCGAATCCTCCGTTAATTGTACTAAAAACACCCACAACAATAGAATCAGAGCTACCCACTAATTCCTCTATATCATCAAAGTCACACATTTTGACAACAGGAATATTCATAGATATCTTTGACCTTAACAGGACTGAAAGAGATGTAGCAGCATTGCCTGCACCAATATTTCCAAGTTCAGCCAAAGTATTTTCAACAACTTTTGAAAGATTCGAAGTCTTATTATCCATAAGCTTTTCCCCTAATCATTCTCAATATCTGCTATAAGTGCCGGGATATTAAGGATAGAAATAAGCGTTTCGTTATATTTTCCGACACCTGTAATATATGATCTTGTATCTGCATCATCCGAAGAAACCTTTTCAATTTCTTCATCTGAAAGAGTAACAACCTCTTTTACCTCATCAACAAGAATTCCAATATCTGCGCCTTCATATTTAATAATAAGTATTCTGGTTGCTCCTGTATTTTCCTTTTCAGGGAGATCAAATTTTCCTCTCATGCTCATAACCGGAATTATAACTCCACGAAGATTAATAACGCCTAAGAAATATGGCTGTGTATGCGGAACTCTGGTTATCGGCATAAGTCTTACTATATTATCAATATATGATATATCTATACCGTATTGCTCACTGTCAAATCTTAATACAATATATTGTTTTACATCATTGTTTATATTATTATCCATATTGCACCCCCACTAAACTAATGTATTTGAATCGATTATAAGTGCAACCTCACCATTACCAAGAATAGTAGCACCACTTATCATCTTAGGAACTCTTATAAACTTACCCAAAGGCTTGATAACGATTTCCTGTTGTCCGAGAAGATGGTCGATTACAAGACCTGCCTGCTTATCGCCCTTCTTTACTATAACCACGATAAGGCTGTCATCATCTTCCTCCTCAGTATCCTTTTGGGCAGGCTCTAAATCAAGAACCTCATTGAGTCTTACTATCGGAATAACTGTTCCTCTTAAATTAATAACCTCCTTGGTATGTACATACTTAATCTCCTCTGAAGGTATCTCCTCAACTGTTACGATTGAGTTAAGAGGAAGTGCATATTTCTCACCCGAGATATCAACCATAAGTGCCTGTATAATTGCAAGTGTAAGCGGAAGTCTGACTATAAATGTTGTTCCCTCACCAAGCTTTGTCGAAACCTCAACATCACCGCCTAAGCCTTCTATCTTATTTTTAACAACATCAAGTCCTACTCCTCTTCCCGATACATCGGTTATCTTTTCAGCAGTTGAGAAGGATGGCATAAACAGCAAATCAACAGCTTCCTTATCAGACATAAACTCTGCCTGCTCCTCTGTTATATTGCCTCTCTCTATAGCCTTAGCCTTTATTTTTTCCACATCAATTCCGGCTCCGTCATCTGAAACCTCTATGGTAACATTATTACCATCCTGATATGCATCAAGTCTTATCGTACCAACCTTTGGCTTTCCGAGCTTTAATCTGTCGATGGTATCCTCAAGACCATGGTCTGCGGAATTTCTGAGCATATGCATCAACGGATCTCCAATTTCATCTATAACCGTTCTGTCAAGCTCTGTATCTTCACCGGTCATAATAAGCTCCATTTCCTTATTGAGCTTCTTGGAAAGATCTCTTATCATTCTCGGGAATCTGTTTACGACACTTTCAATAGGTACCATTCTTACCTTCATAACCGATTCATGAAGATTGGTGGTGATTCTTTCAAGGTATTCTATCTGTTCATTGAAGGACTGGTCTGAGCCTGCCATAACTCCTGTTACCGATACAAGTCCGTTCTTGGCAATTATAAGCTCGGACACAAGATTCATAAGGTCATCCAGCTTCTCAATGTCAACTCTTACCGAACGGTTTACAACAGGCTTTCCTGACTTGGCAGGGGTCTTTTTATCATCCTTCTTATCCTGCTTTTCAGCCTTTGCTTCCTTCTTTTCGGTTTCCTCTGCCTTAGGAGTGGTATCCTCCACAACATCAGGTATTTTATATTCTTCGATAACTGCTTCCTCAATCTCAGAAACATTTTCGATTATCTTTTTAATTTCATCCATAGATTTATCGGATATGATGAACATTGAAAAATCAAATTCAAATCTCTCATCCTCTATATCCTGAACGCTTGGAACTGACTTTATTATTTCACCCTTATTTTCAAGTCCCTTAAATACAAGAAAAGCTCTTGCGGCCTTAAGCAGACAGGACTCCTGAATATATACCGTAGTAGCATATACATTCATACCCTTTTCCTTAGCTTCAAGCATGGCATTCTTTTCAAAATCAGCAATCGGTATAGTAAGATATTTCTTTCTGTCTTCACTTACCTCTGCCTTAGGTGCTTCCTCATTTTTAACCTCTTCCTTTTCAGGCTGCTTTTGTTCCTCTACCGTAGAAGTTGCTCCTTCAGCCTGTGCAAGCACATCATTTAAAACCTTGATAACATCTTCGTTGTCCTCTGTACCCTCATCACCGGACTCAACGATATTTGCAAGATAACCCTCGATACAATCAAGACATTTAAATACGACATCAACTATATCCGCATTGACATTTACCTTTCCGTTACGAACCTCTGAAAATACATTTTCCATATCATGGGTAAGTCTTTGCATTCTCTTAAAGCCCATAGTTCCGGCCATTCCTTTTAATGAATGTGCGGCACGGAATATTTCGTTTACAGTGTCAATATTGTCCGGCTCAGCTTCCAAAATAAGAACCTGATCATTCAATGTCTGAATATGCTCCTTTGTTTCATCGATAAAAATCTCAAGATATTGGCTTAAATCCATTACAGCACCCCTACTTTCTTTATTATTTCTTTTGCAACATCATTTATATCACATACTACATCGCACATGCCCTTTTCATATATAGCCTTAGGCATCCCATATACAGTCGAAGAAGCTTCATCCTGCGCAATAACATACACCTTCTTTTTCTTTGATAAATCTGTAATTCCGTTTGTTCCGTCAGCACCCATTCCCGTAAGTACGACACAGACTATCTCGTCATATATGGAATCGCAAAGACTATCATACATTATATTGCCGCAAGGCTTTAGTCCTACAACAGGAGGTGAATCATCAAGCTCTATATATTCGGTGCCCTTCCTGTTTGTAACCTTAAGATGCATACCACCCGGAGCAAGATAAACATGGCCTTTTTTTATAATATCTCCGTCACTGGCTTCGCTTACTCTGATAGGACTTAGTTCATTTAATCTGTCTGCCAAAGTTGTAGTAAAATTGGCAGGCATATGCTGAACCATCACAACCGGAGCAGCCAGATTGGCCGGAAGCATCGGTATAAGTGTTCTTAATGCCTTTGGTCCTCCCGTCGAGCTAACCAAAGCAATCAGCCTCTTTACCTTTACATCAGCCTTTTTCGCACTAACCGGCTCATCCACCGTTTTATCAGGCAAATCCGATTTTATTGAACCGTTATGCTGATGAACATCAACATTTCCGTCAGCTCTGATGGAATCATGTTTAGTTCTTAGACTATCTGTGATTTTATTGTTTGTTTTAGTTCTTACTATGGTAGAAATAGCTCCATCCCCCTTATTCTTAAGCTCACAAGCCAGCTTTAAAGTCTTGCCAAGCTTATCCGAAAACTCAAGATTATCCATCTTGTATATATTATCCGGTTTTTTAAGGAAATCCAAAGCACCAAGCTCCAAAGCGGCTATTGTATATGTAGCATCATCCTTAGAGCTGAGTAATATCATTGGGAGCATAATATTTTTACTCCTCAAAGTAGAAAGGAGCTCAATTCCACTCATTTTAGGCATATTTACATCACAGATAACAGCCATAATATCATCATGTGTTTCAATAATTTCCAAACCTTCAAGTCCGTTATTGGCAATATATGCAACTGTATATTCTTTTGTCTCATTTATTATAACAGATAATACTCTTCTCATGAGTGCAGAGTCATCTATCAATAATATTTTTTTCATTATTTTAATCCCGATTCCTTCGCTCTGTTTTGTCTTTCACTCTCAAAAATATATTTAATTATTATATCTCTGTCTTCCTGACTGATTCTTAAAAATTCCAATCTTTGCTCATACAATCCCGTATGACCGGCAATAGAGCTGTTGCTTAATATTCTAGCCATAATACTGAAGCTGTGTATGGCATTTAATATAGCAATTTTAAATTCCACCTTTACAACATCATTTTTTTCAAGGTCCATTTTGGAAACAACCTTAACTCCGCCGCCACTGATATCTATTATTTTTAAATCATTCCATACAAGCTCCCTGTCGGTTAAATCATACCTGTCACCCTTTTCATATTCTTCATCCGACACGATTCTCATTCGTCCGTTCATTATACATTTGTAACGATAAAATTCTCTTCTCTGAACCTTTTCCAGCTTTCCGAGCATTACAACCTCAAGAAAGAAAAGGTTACCGCTTCTGTATCTTGAGGACACCGTTACGTTTGTCTGAAGAAGTCCCTTGTCGGTATAAAAGCATGCAGAATATTTATCTCCTACATTTAACGGAACAATTTTCCCCTCGTAGATAGGCATAGAAATCTGAAGAGTATTTTTTGGCATAATGTCACATATTTTACTTGAATATACCTTTTTTATACCATCATTTCTGATTATCTGTTCCAGCTTTACTAATTCAATTTTATTTCCGATTGATAATCCCATACAGATTTCCCCTTAAAAAATCACCTTTGTTTTTTCTTTCTTCTTACCTTTATAAATTCAAAGAAGATTCTGGCTATACCATCATTGCCGTCTTCTCTTCTGTCAGATACCTCTCCTGTCAGCTTATCAGCCAAAACTGAGATACACTTGGAAGATGATGTGGAAGGATATGCCATTACTACAGGCTTTTGTTCAATTATAGCTCTTGATGCATTTTTATCCTGACTGATTGGTCCGAGATATTCAAGCTTGGTATTTAAAAACTTGGACGATACTGCGTTTATTTTGGCAAATATTTCATCGCCCTCAGTTTCATTTTCAACTCGGTTTGCTATAACTCTTATTGTCTTATATATCGGATTAAATTTCTCATTTCTTCTCAAAACCTTAAGAAGAGAATATGCATCGGTTATTGATGTAGGCTCAGGAGTTACGACAAGCAGCACCTCCGGACTTACCATAACAAATTCCATAACGGCATCAGTTATTCCCGCCCCGGTATCAATTATTACAACATCATACATCTTATCAAGACGTACAAGTTCAGATATAAGAAGCTTGATACTATCATTATCCAAGGCGGCAAGCTCTGATACTCCCGAACCGCCTGAGATAAATCCGATTCCCTTCGGACCGGTTGTTATTATCTCTTCCATTGTCTTATTGTTGTGAATTAAATCAAGTAAATTATACTTTGGTCTAATTCCAAGCATTACCTCAACATTTGCAAGTCCGAAATCGGCATCAAATATAACTACCTTTTTCCCTCTTTCGGAAAGCTCTATTGCAAGGTTGACGGAAATACTCGTTTTTCCTACGCCGCCTTTTCCGCTTGTAACCGCTATAACACGGGCATTGGAAGGTTTGTCAGATGCCTGAACCATTTCTCTCAGCTTAGAAGCCTGATCCATTTCCGTCACCTCCCAGCAAGCTCTTAGCAATTATCTGAGGATTTACAACTCCTATATCCTCAGGAACATTCTGTCCCCAGGTTGCATAAGAAAGCGTTTTATTCATATCTATTTTCAAATTAAGAATTGAACCTAAAGCCCTTGTTTCATCAAGCTTTGTAAATATGAGCTTGTAATCAAAAAGCTTATCATAGGTCTTTGCTATATCAACCAAATCATTGTATTTTACCACTGCACTAACCACAAGAAAAACCTCTGTTTCATATTCTGATACGGAATCAACCATTTCCTTAAGATTTTTCTTTTGTTCTTCGTTTCTGTGCGAATGACCTGCCGTATCAACAAATATCAAATCGCATTCTTTATATTTTTCCACATAATTTTTTATATCCTCAGGAGTATATACAACCTCCATAGGAGTATTTAAAATATTGGCATAGGTTTTTATCTGCTCTATAGCGGCTATTCTGTAAGTGTCTATGGAAAGCATAGCAATATTCATTTTGTTTTCAAGCTTAAATTTGGAAGCAAGCTTAGCCATGGTCGTTGTTTTTCCAACACCCGTATTACCTACAAAAAATACCACCTTAGGCTTTCTTTCACCAATAGCAAGCGGCTTAACCTCACCTAATTTAAGAACTATTTTCTGATAAACATTCGCAAGGATATTGTCAATAGGCAGCTTGTAATTTTCCGTATCAAGCTCATTTATAATATCGTCAGCTATTTTCTTTTCCACTTCATTATCCAGTAATTGATTATATATCAATTCTATAACCTTATTTTTGGAAACACTTTCAGGCGTGCCGTTATCATTTTCAGCAATATGCCTTAATCCCGGTACAGTATCATCCGTAACCGAATAATCAATTTTTGTTCCGGCTGTTTTTTCTTCTTTTCCGGATGCCTGCTCCTTTTCATTTCCGCTAAGCATCTGTTGTTCAAGAAGTCTTGCTATGCTGTTAATCTTTTCTTCTATTGCATTCTGTGCTTCTTCACTGTAACCATCTTGATTTTTTTTATCTGAAGTCTTTTCCTCACTCTTTTTATCAGAAGATTTTTTTTCAGCAACATTGTCATCAATGGCCGCAGTAAGTTCAACGGTATTTTTTTTGAAAAGCTTCATAATGCCTTTTCTTTTGATTGTTTTCACATTCATGACAACGGCTTCTGGTCCCAAATCCTCCTTTGCCATGAGAATTGCATCCTTTTCAGTTGTGGCTTTGTACTTTTTAATTATCATCTATCGTTACAACTCCTATTGACTTAAGTTCAATATCAGAATCTATCTCATTATACGAAATAACTACCAAATCTTTAAAATACTCGCTTGTCATCTTCTTGAAATACATACGTACAATAGGTGATGTGATTATAATAGGGTTAAGTCCCTTATTTTCAAGCTTTTGTATTTCAGCCTCCGTAGCGTTAAGTATTTTCTTTGTAACCGCAGGATCAAGAGAAATATACGCTCCCTGCTCCGTCTGCTTTATCGAGCCCATAATCATTTGCTCTATCTTAGGATCAAGCGTTATGACCTCCGTCATATTTTCATCTCCGAAGTATTTATTGGAGATTGCTCTCTTTAAGCTTTGCCTTACGTATTCCGTGAGAATATCGGTATCTCTGCTTGTTGCAGCATAATCAGCAAGGGTTTCAAAAATAGTTACAAGATCTCTTATAGATATACCTTCACGCAAAAGATTCTGTAAAACCTTTTGTATGTCTCCGACACCCAAAAGCTTAGGAACAAGCTCATCAACAAGGGTTTTGTTGGATTCTTTAATATTATCTATAAGATTTTGAACATCCTGTCTTGTAAGAAGCTCATCAAGATGATGTTTAATTACCTCTGTAAGATGCGTCGCAATAATTGATGGTGGGTCAACGACAGTATATCCAAGCGACTCCGCTCTTTCTCTTTGCGATTCCGTAATCCACATGGCTTCAAGATGGAAAGCCGGTTCAAGAGTAGGAATACCTGTAATTTCATCCTCAACATATCCCGGATTCATAGCCATATAATGATCAAACAAAATCTCACCCTCGCTGACCTGTATACCCTTTATCTTTATAATATACTGGTTAGGATTGAGCTGAATATTATCTCTTAAACGAATGATAGGAACAACCGCTCCAAGTTCCAGTGCAATCTGTCGTCTGATCATTACTACTCTGTCTAACAAATCACCGCCCTGATTAACATCCGCTAATGGTATTATACCATAACCAAACTCCAATTCAATAGGGTCAACCTGAAGAAGTGAATTAACATTTTCGTGTCTTCTTACCTCATCTGCCTGTACCTCTTCTTCTTCAACTTCCTCCTCTATCTCAGCCTTCTTTTCCGCATTCTTCAAATTATTTGAAATGACTATAAAAAGTATGCCATATGCTGCACAGAAGAAGAAATTAAGTGGTGTAAATGCACCAAGTCCTATCATAGTTGCTCCGACAAACATAAGCACCTTAGGAATACTGAAAAGCTCACCTATAAGTGTATCTCCGATACTCTCCTCCTTAGAAGCCTTAGTAACAAGAAGACCTGTTGAAAGTGATATAAGCATGGACGGAATCTGTGATACAAGTCCATCACCTATGGTAAGTATCGTATATTTTTGAAGTGCATCCGATGCAGACATTCCCTGCATGGTAATACCCATTACTATACCGCCGACAATGTTTATAAGTGTGATTATCAGACCTGCCGTAGCATCTCCCTTAACATACTTTGTAGCACCGTCCATAGCACCGAAGAAAGCTGATTCTGCCTGAATCTTATCTCGTCTTGCTATCGCCTCCTGGTCGGTTATGGCTCCGGAAGAAAGGTCCGCATCTATAGCCATCTGTTTACCCGGCATAGCATCAAGAGTAAATCTTGCCGTTACCTCTGAAACTCTTTCGGTACCTTTATTGATAATCATCATCTGTACGATAATCAATACAATAAATATGATTGCACCTATTACAAGATTACCTCCTCCGACGAAGGAACCGAAAACCTCTACAACTCTTCCCGGATTACCTGTTGAAAGAATAAGTCTTGTAGAAGAAACATTAAGTGAAATTCTAAAAATGGTTGTAAACAAAAGTAATGTCGGGAAGCCTGACATACCCAATGTTTCTTTTGCAAACAAACAGTTAAATACAATAATCAAAGCAAGCGATATATTAAAAAGTATCAATATATCAAGCATCCATGATTTTAACGGAATTATGAAAAATATAACGGCAGCAAGTAAATAAAAGCCCAAAAACATATCATTTCTTTTCATCGTTTATTTACTCCTTTCCGTTTATTTTAACTTCATCAAAAATGCAATCAGCTTACCTTATTTTTTAATTTATATACATATGCGAGAACCTCGGCAACCGACTGATATAGCTCCTGCGGAATCTCATCACCTATCTCTACATTTGAATAAAGCATCCTTGCCAAAGGCTTATCTTCAACTATTTCCACTCCGTTTTCCCTTGCAATATCTTTTATCTTATAAGCCAGATAATCAGCACCCTTTGCAACAACCAATGGTGCATTGCTCACATTATTATCATATTTCAAGGCAACCGCAAAATGAGTTGGATTGGTAATGACAACATCCGCTTCCGGAATATTTTGCATCATACGGCGTCTGGCCGCCTGCTGCATTCTCTGCCTTTGCTGTCCCTTTACCTTAGGATCTCCTTCCTGGTTCTTATATTCGTCCTTTACCTCCTGCTTGGTCATCTTAATATCCTGCTTATGCTTCCATTTTTGATACATGAAATCTGCAGCGGCAATTATAATATATACGGCAGATATTTTAATTCCAAGCTCATAAATAAGGTCAAAAAGTATTCCAAGATTATCCTCAAGATTATTGTCATATGAATTAATAAATACACTTATATTATCTTTAATGATGCTATAGCTCATATACCCGAATATCAAAACCTTTGCTATAGACATCAACAGATTTATAAGTGCTCTTCCTGAAAACATACGCTTAAATCCGTTAATAGGATTAAGCTTATTGAGCTTTGGCTGAAGTGGCTTTGTTGTAACCTTCCAGGTTATCTGAAGCCTTTGCACCATAAAGCCCACAAATAAAAAAATAAGTAAAAAAGGCAGGATTGTAATCAACACATATAAAAGTACATTAACAATTATTTTATGTACCGTGTTGCTTGAGAAATCTCCTGATGAGTAAACATTCATTTGTTGCCAAAATGTATGAAAAACCTCTAAAAGACGTCCTGACAGAAAGCTCATCAAAAATCTCAGGCTTAAGAAAGCTGTGAGTAATGCAACTGCACTTGCAAGCTCTGTACTTTTTGCAACCTGTCCTTCCTTACGGGTATCTTCAATCTTTTTTGCGGTAGGTTCCTCTGTTTTATCATCATTTGCAAAAAACTGAAGATTATATTTAATTAAAGGTTTATACTCTATCATAAGACTACAAGCCTCCTAATACAGTCATAACCACATCATTCATTTTCTCTACCAGATAATTTGCTACACTTGGTATATACATAATAACAATCGACATCATTAAAAGTCCGCCAAGCACCTTAAGCTGCATTCCAATGGCAAACATATTCATCTGCGGCGAGCTCTTTGAAATAACTCCGAGTATAACATTTAATATAATCGTACTTAAAAAAATAGGCATTGCGATTCTAAAGCCGATACTGAAGTACTGTCCGATAAATTCAAGTGTCTGGGTAAACATAAACCCATAGTTTATATTTATATGACCTAATGGTACAACCTCATAGGACTGAACCAAAGCTCTCAAAATATAAAAATGCAGATTAGTTAAAAGAATTACAAGATAAATCATCTTATCATACAGCTCTGCAGTTATTGTTACCATAGTACCTACGGAAGGATCAAAGGTTGTAGCCATTGTAAAGCCGATTTCCCTATCTATAAATTCTCCCACCATAACTACAATCGCCATTACAAAGCTTGAGATAAAGCCAAGTGATAATCCGACAAAAACTTCCTTAAAAAGCAGTATTGTATACCCAAAAACCGTACTGTACTCCGGAAGCGGCATATTTAAGGACGTAAATATCGTTATTGCAATGCATGCTGCTATCAAAACCCTAATCCTTGCATTTATACTTCTGTTAGAAAACAAAGGAGCTGTAACAACAAAACCTATAGTCCTTACCAATACAAGCAAAAAAGCTTCGAGGGTCAGGGTTGAAATTCTTAAATCCATACCTTGCTACCCCACAAAATCTCCAAATCTGCTGTATATATCCTGTATAAACGCAACAATATTGTTTAAAATCCAATTTCCCGTCAAAATCAGTGTCAGAAAAACCATAAGTATTTTCGGAACAAATGTAAGAGTCTGCTCCTGAATCGATGTAACAGTCTGAAAAATACTTACTATCAAACCAACTATGAGCGATACCAGAAGCATTGGTGCCGCACATTTAATTATAAGCCATATAGCCTGACTTGTTATATCGATAACGTCTCCTACCGTCATATTAAATCACCCCCGGCTAACATCAGTGAAAGGACTGTACCAACTGACCTATTACGAGATTCCATCCGTCCGCCATTATAAATAAAAGAATCTTAAACGGCATGGAAATCGTGGTCGGCGGCAGCATCATCATACCCATTGACATAAGGACTGATGAAACAACCATATCTATTATAATAAAAGGAATATATATCAAAAAGCCTATTATGAACGCCGCTCTCAGTTCACTTATTATGAAAGCGGGAATAATGACCGTAGTCGGAATCTCACTAACATCATCTACGGTATCCATTCTGGCAATATCCATAAACAGTCTTAAATCTTCTTGTCTGACCTGTCTTAGCATGAAATCTCTTAAGGGTTCAACAGCATTATTAATTGCCTCCTCCTGAGTAATTTCCTGATTCGATAACGGCTGTATTGCTTCTTCATTTATCTTTACAAAAACAGGACTCATTATAAAAAGTGTTAAAAACAACGAAAGCCCAATCAATACATTATTAGGCGGTGACGACTGCGTTCCGACAGCAGTTCTTACAAAATGAAGAACAACTATTATTCTTGTGAACGAGGTCAGCATAACTAATATTGATGGAGCTATTGAAATTACCGTAATTACCAAAAGCATCCTTAACGTTCCGGCAAGTCGTGTTTCATCGGAATTGGAATTAAGCGTTAAGCCAACAGAGAAGCCGTCATTTTCATCATCTGTAACAGCGTTCTCAACCCCCTCCTCCGGATCCGTATCAGGAGTAACTCCGGTAGCATATGAATTTGTTCCTGAAATAAAGACAGCTAAAGCAATTGGTATAAATAATAATATAATTAACTTACGAAGCCTTCTTAATTTCATTTTTCTACCTACTTTATGTCCTAATCATCTTTTGATTTTTTGTTTTTTATCTGGGACAAAACATCCTTAAAGCATAATGCTCCCTGTGTTTTGTCTAAAGCCTCGGAAGTACCCTCCTGATTTAATTTGAGTCCGTCAGCATCCAACTTATCAATAAAGGTTACTTCCTCCTTACCTAATGCAATAGCATAATAATCACCGCCTATTTTAACTATGGCGATAAATTTATTGTTGCCAAGCCTATAGGATTCAATAATTCTGATATTAGATTTGTTGTTAATATTATTTGACTGATATTTAGCTATAAACTTAGTAGAAAAATAAGCCATAACCAAAACCAATACAAATATAAGTAATAACGATAAAATATTGACAAACGAATGCCATCCGCTATAGTTATTACCCAATAAAACTGTAATCATCTTATTCTACTGCCTTTTTAACTGCTTCGATAACACGGTCAGGTTGGAAAGGCTTAACAATAAAATCTCTTGCTCCTGACTGAATCGACTCAATAACCATAGCCTGCTGACCCATCGCTGAACACATAACAACACTTGCATTCGGATCCTTTTCTTTGATCTTTTTAAGTGCCTGTATACCATCCATTTCAGGCATAGTTATGTCCATAAGGACAAGATCCGGCTTAGTCTCGTCGTATTTCTCGACAGCCTTTGCACCATTCTCTGCCTCTCCTGCGATATTATAACCATTTTTGGTTAAAATATCCTTAATCATCATTCTCATAAATGCTGCATCATCACATATAAGTATACTCTTTGCCATAAAATTATACTCCTTTTACATTTTTTCCTTTATTATATCGGTAATTCTAATACCAAAGCTTTCTTCTATAACTACAACCTCGCCCTTTGCTACCAATTTCTGATTAACAATTACATCAATCGGTTCTCCGGCAAGCCTGTTGAGTTCTATAATGGTTCCCGGTGCAAACTCAAGAATTTCTTTTATGGTTTTCTTGGTTCTTCCCAAGACAACTGATACATCAAGCGGAACATCCATAATCAAATCTATGTTTTCCTGTTGAAGTACCGGATTCGGCATCGGATTGAATGCCTTAAACTGCACATTTTGTACATTAACATCTTGTCCCATCATCGGTTGTCCCATCATTGGCTGTCCCATCATCGGCTGTTCCATCATAACCGGCTGTGGTGCTGCCTGTGGAGTCGGCTGCGGTGCAGCAGAAGGTGCAGGTGCAGTTTGTTGTGGTGGTGCCTGTTGCTTCGGCGGTTCAGGAGCCTGCTCCTCACCGCTTGAAAATTTTTTATATAATTCTTTAGCAAGATCAATAGGGTAAAGCTGCATTATCGTGCTGTCAACCAATTCTCCTATCGTCATCCTAAAGGTTACATTTACAAACTCTCCATTTATAAAGTTTGAAATCTTTGCCGGGTCTATGTTGCCCGCCATATCGATAAGCTCTGCCTCAGGAGGGCTTATATCCACCTTACAGTTTAGCATTGACGAAAGCGAGGTTGCCGATGAACCCATCATCTGATTCATAGCTTCACAAATTGCACTTATATGCAAATCTGTAAGCTCAGGAGAAGGATTCAATCCGTCACCACCCATCATCAAATCTGTGATAACTTTAACATCTTCTTCCTTAAGAATCAATACGTTATTTCCATCAATACCCTCTTTATAATTTATATTGATAAAAACACATGGTCTTGCATATTCTTTTGTCATATTTTCCCATGTTGTAACCTCAACAACGGGAGTGGTTATAACAACCTTCTGGTTGACCAAGGAATAAAGGGTAGTCGCTGCTGTACCCATACATATGTTGGATATTTCACCTATGGCATCCTTTTCATCCGAGCTTAAATTAGAACCGCCGGATGCCGAGCCGCCATCTGAAGACCCCGCACCCATGTCACCAAGCAATGCGTTAATCTCCTCCTGCGATAACATTCCATCCATATCCGCTTATTCCTCCTCTCTATAAATCTCAGTGATTTTTACTGCATAATTATCACTGGCAGAACCCGGTAAAGCCTTAAACTTAACTATATTTCCTACATAGATATCAAGTTCATCATCAACATTGGTATTAAGTTTTATTACATCTCCAATCTGTAGATTAACAAAATCCCAAACCGTAATCGAACTTTTACCAAGTTCAGCAGAAATAGGAATCTGAGCATTATTTATTGCCGTCTCAATCACATCGGCATAGCTTTGTTCGTCTCTATCCTGCATAGTAGAAAACCAATATTTTGTATTGAGCTTATCCATAACATCCTCGAGAGTAAGGAAAGGAAGGCAAACATTCATAAGACCTTCTACTCCGCCAATGTTTATGTTTATTGTAACAATAGCAATCATCTCAGTGGGCGAGATAATCTGAGCGAACTGTGAATTTGTCTCAATTCGTTCCAGATAAGGGTCTATTTCAACAACATTCCCCCACGGCTCCCTGAGTAAATCAATAATTATATTAAATATTCTTTCCAATATGGAAAGCTCAATCTCCGAAAAATCCCTTACTTTTTCAAGAGGTTCACCCGAACCTCCCAAAAGCCTGTCTATTATTGTATAACCAATATTGGTTGCAAGCTCTAATATGATATTTCCCGCCAAAGGTGACATATTTACAATCGCCAAAAGCACAGGATTTGATAAAGCATTTGAAAACTCCGAATACGTTACGGCTTCAGAGTTCATAACCTCAACCTGAACATTCTTTCTCAGATACGCCGGCAGGTTACTTGATAAAAGTCTGCCAAAATGTTCGAATATTATTTCCAACGTTCTGAGATGTTCCTTTGAAAATTTAGCAGGTCTTGAAAAGTCGTATTCCTTGACCTTAGCTGTCTGTGAATCCTCAATTGTATCAACGTCCAATTCACCGGAACTAAGCTGCTTAAGCAAGGCATCTATTTCATTTTGTGATAATACGTCTGCCACGCAATTCGCCTCCTAAGCAAAGAACTATTGTGCTACCCAGTTATAGAAGCTTATAGAATATATACATTCAGTATTGAAGGTTTCTTTAAGCTTTTCCAATATCTCATCCTTTATCTGTCTTTGAACCTCAACATCTATAACCTGAGCATATGTATAATTTCCGATAACATCACGCGTCATATCATAAATAAGTGAAGTTGAAGCCTCAAGATTAGCCTGAACCTTACTATAATCCTTTGCTGTCTTATCAAGATTTATCGTTATACCATACTGAAGTGCGTGAACCTTATCCGAACCGTCTGATGCAAGGTTAATAGGATTTCCCTGTTCAAGCTGGAACGGTGCCAGGTCAGCAACATCAAATCCGTCAGAATTGCCATTTGACTGGGACGATATTTCAAGGTCAAGTACAGCAGCTATATCACCGATAAGCTTGTTTGTTTTAGTTGCCGAAGGCATAAACACAAACACAAGTAATATATTAAACACAAGATTTATTATACATATCGCAAGTATTATAACAGTAATAAGATTCTTTCTCATTTTCTCCACCTATCCTTAGTTTACTGAATTCTGTTGATTATATATTTTTATTACAACTCTTCGGTTTTTAGCTCTGCCTTCCTCCGTAGCATTTGATGCAACAGGCTTACTTTCTCCATATCCGGCAATCTTCATATTTGAATCTATAAAATTTTCCTGTGACATGAGATATTCATAGACATTTCTTGCTCTTTCAGTAGAAAGTGCCCTGTTATTTTCATACTTTGCTGTTGAAATCGGAACATTATCCGTATGTCCTTCTATCTCTATAATGCAATATTTGTATTTAACAAGAATGCTTGCAATCTTCTGCAAAAACATCTTCGAATCTTCTCTTACTTCAGCCTTTCCCGAGTCAAAAAGTATCGAACCGTTAAGGTTTAATTCGACATACTGTGCATTATAGTCTAGAATAATCTGATCATCTATACTGTATGACTCTGTCATCTGGACTATTTCCTCATACATTTCTTCAGACTGTTCTTCTCCACGTTTGTCATATTCATTTTTTAACTCCTCATCAGAAAGCTTATCAGCATCAGAGGACGAAGCGGATGCATCCTCTCCCGGATCTCCGTCTATAGCTTTTCCCGCCTGAGTCAAAATACTCTGTATATCAGGAACCTGTGTAACACCTCCGGACATTAAATCTCCGGATAAAAGTGATATATTTCCTTCATTTAATATTGAAAAATTCATATTATTGAAGGATGCCATAATCTTTTGTATCTTTCCTTCATCCATAGTTGAGCTCGCAAAAAGCAAAACGAAGAAGCAAAGTAAAAGATTCATGAGATCACTAAATGTCGCCATCCAGGCCGGTGAACCTTCTTCAGCAGGTTGTTCTTTCTTTTTCGCCATTACTGACCACCGCCTTCTTCACCAAGTCCGGCTCTGTCCTTAGGAGCAAGGAAGGCCTTTAACTTTTCTTCGATAACTCTCGGGTTTTCTCCTGCCTGTATGGAGAGTATTCCCTCTATCATAACTTCTTTAAGCTTAATCTCTGTATCATTTAATTTTGCAAGCTTACTGGATGCCGGTGCACAAACCCAGTTTGCAAGAACGGAACCATACAATGTCGTAATAAGGGCAACCGCCATATTAGGACCGATGGAATCCGGATCCGACAAATCCTTCAGCATAAGAATAAGTCCTATAAGTGTACCTATCATACCCCATGCAGGACCCATTGATGCAACGTCCTTCCAAAAGCCGATATTCTGCTGATGTCTTGTATCAACATTTATAAGCTCCGCCTCAAGAATACTTCTTACAAGTTCCGGGTCAGTACCATCGACTATAAGCATAACACCCTTTTTCATGAATTCATCATCAAGGGAATTAGCCGATTCCTCAAGTGCAAGAAGACCCTCTCTTCTGGCAAGATTTGAAAGGTCAATTATTGATTTAATTGTGTCTATTTCACTGGCTTTCGGTGTTTTAAATATAAGAAGGTACGATTTCAAACCTGCCAAAAATCCCTTTAAAGTATTCATGGCAAGAATTGTACCAAAAGCACCACCAAAGGTAATAAATACTGAAGGCATATCTATGAAGGTTTCCATAAGTGCGCCAACTCCACCCATACCGTTTATCATAAGGAAAAGCGCTGCGCCTATACCAATAATTGATGCTATATCCAACTTAAGTCACCTCAAAACAACATACACTATAAAGGTGTATGAATCTTTCTCTTGTAATTAATAACTAAATCCGTTATCTCTTTGCTTGTCTCGCTGACAATATACTTTTTTCCGCTGGTTAGCGTAATAACAGTATCCGGAGTTTCTTCAACCGTCTCAATAAGTTCTGCATTGATTATTATTCTGGTTCCTTTTAATCTCGTAACCTCAATCATAGCCTTCTCCCGTCAATGATACGATTATGACACTATACAACGCTTGTATTATACCACACAAAACATTTTATGTCTACAAAAATATCGCCCTTTCGCACTTGTCTTTTTAAAATCAGACTAATGCAAAAGAGCGATAATTTAATTATATGTTATCTCTTAAGATTTACCAGTTCCTCAAGTAATGAATCTGATGTGGTTATGATTCTTGAGTTCGCCTGGAAACCTCTCTGTGTAGTAATCATATCAGTAAATTCGGCTGATAAGTCAACGTTTGACATTTCCAAAACACCCTGAGTCATCTTACCGCCGTTTTCATCTACAGCAGAACCGATTCCGTCGAAATCACCGGAGTTCTGGGTAGTCTTATAAAGACTGTCACCAATTGCTTCAAGTCCCATAGGGTTATCAAAGTTTGCAACCGCTATCTGTCCGATAAGCTTTGTCTCACCATTGCTGTATACACCGAAAATCTTACCTGCGTTATCAATACTAACATCGTTGAGCTTACCTGCTGCACGACCACCGCCTGTAGTATCCTGAGCAGCTCTTACCATCTTAGCTGAGGACTTACCACCCGCCTCAAACATTGTAAGTGCCGAAAAATCAATTGTTATACCATCTACATCCTCGCCGTTGACCTTAGCTGTAAATACATCGCCTCTGTCATTGCCCTGTGGAGTAATTTTAAGTAACGCTTCTTTTTCTCCTGCACTTCCGGCATATTCGAAAAGACCTGTATCCGGATCAAATTTTACCTGAATTGAATTTCCTCCTCCGAGTGTAGCTGTATATCCACCCTCTGTAACATTTGGTGTGCTTGGATCATCTGCTCCTAAAATTTCAACATTGTTAGCATCCTTGATAGAATCAATTCTTAAATTGTACAAGGATTTATCTGCCTGTCCGGCATCCTGATTCATTTTAAACTTAACAGTATAGCTGTAACCGAGTGAATCGTACACAGATACCGAAACTGTTTTTCCCTCGCCGGTAGGATTAAGCTCTGTATCAGTCATATCAACATTTCCCGTCATATGCGCCTTAGAAGTCATCTCCGGAGAAGAAACCTTATTTTCCTCTGATTCCGGATAAAGAGCCGATACCGTATCTTTTCTGATAACCGTAGGATTATCAGGGTCAACCTGCCAACCCATTACCTGATATCCGTTGCTTGTAACAAGACATCCTGATGCATCAACCTCAAAAGAACCAACCTTTGTAAAGTAGTTTGTTCCTCCACGGCTTACGATAAAGAAGCTTGAGCTGTCAAGCATTAAGTCATAAGGATTATTTGTACTCTGAGCTGCTCCGGTTTCTGTGATTGATGTCGATATGGAAGCCATCTTAGTACCAAGACCTATCTGTGAAGCATTGGTACCACCGGTATTATCCGTTGCTCCTGTTGCATTTGAGCTTGTTTGATATAATACATCTCTGAATAATACAGATGATGATTTAAAACCTATAGTATTTACGTTTGCAATATTGTTACCTATAACATCCATCTTTGTCTGGTGAGTCTTAAGACCTGCAACACCAGAATATAATGATCTCATCATAATTGTTGTCCTCCTGTTTTTTAATCCCTTCTGTCATTCCGGGATATGAAGCCTCCTTGCTATCTTTTAAAGATGTCTCGGTCCGGCTTTGTTTATAGTTACACTATTACTGCTCCATCAATATTGGTAAAGACATTATTATCTTCATTTTGTTCCAAAGCGGTTACAACCATATTATTCTTAACATTTACAATAAATGCTAAATTATCCATCATTACAAGAGTTTCATTTATACTTTTATCTCTTGCTTTTTCCACTCCTTCATTCAGCCTCAGTCTCTGGTCCTTGGAAAGAATAATATTTCTGCTCTCCAGTCTTTGGTTTGCATGTTTTGAAAACTTTACGTCATCAATGCTTTTCGCTGTTTCATTTAAAATGTCCTGAAATGAATTTTTTTCGGTGGTTCTTTCATTATTAACAGCTTCCTTGCCATGAAGATAAAAATCTTTTGCCTGTTCTATAGAGATGGGCCTCGAATTTAAACCTTCCATAATATCTCCACCTTTTCAAATAAGATAATCTCTTACGCTTCTTCGGTTTTTTGGGTTGCAGTGCCACTTTCTGCCGCAGTATCTGTCGTTTTATTTCCTTCCGAAGCCTTTTCATCGGTCTTAGCTGCATCGTTGGCATGTTCCTGAAGGAACATATAATAATCATAATCAACCACGGAATCCAAATCACTCGCCGGATAATACGAATCATTTATTGATACCATTACTTCTCCGTTTTTAACAGTAGCATATTGTACAAGTCCGCTTACCATCGTGTCATTTCCACTTGAGTCCTTGGTATTCATAATTACATACTGACCTACAAGATTAAGTCCATTACTCTTATCGATTGCATCACCTATATTCATAGTTGCTTCAAGAGATGAATACTGTGCAAGCTGTGACATATATTCGGTACTGTCTCCGGGATTCATAGGATCCTGATATTTCATCTGTGTTACGAGAAGCTGTAAAAATGCATCCTTATCAAGGTCATTACTCGACTTTGAATCGGTCTTACCTGATGCATGATATGATGAAGATGCTGCCGCAACACCACTAAGTGCTGAATCAATCGCCATATCGTTTTCTCCTTTCTTTTTTATATCGAATAGCTTACGCTATTTCCCTGTGCTTTCATCATTTCCGTTTCCAATTCATCATCCACGGCTACATCATCAAGTGCATCACCGTTTGAATTAATTCTTATATTCTTATCGCCGGATTTATTTTTTTCGTTTTCAAAGGTCTCATTTTGTTCCTGACCTTCAAAAAATCCATATGATGCAATGGTTACTTCAACTGCCTCAACCTTTAAGTCCTGATTGTTAAAGGTTTCTCTTAAGGTTGCTATATTCGCCTCAATGGCATTTTTTGCCGCTTCAGTTTCCGCTACTATCTGAGCCTGCATCACACCGTTCTTTGAGCTTACGGTTATCTGAACTCTTCCGAGGCTCTCCGGGTTAAGTCGCATTTCAATGGTGGATACATCATTTGTTACATTGGCTTTTATCTCATCGACAACCTGCCTTATAATATCCGCCTCGCTTACACCCTCATTAAAAATCCCTGCATCAACATCTTCCGTAATAATCTCATTAACTGCATTGTTAAGATTATTAATCAATGTTTCACCCGGCTGTTTGAAATCGCCCGTCTGATCCTGTCGGGTTCCTTTTTCTTTGCCGTCTCCAACAGATGATAAATTTAAACCATCACCTATTTTATCGGCATATTCTGAAATAATTGAACCAATTTCGCCCTGTGGATTTTCATTTTTTGGTGAAATATTTAAAACCTCTTCGCTATCCTCATCAACAGCTGTCGGCTTTGAAATTATATCAGCGTTCTCTTTTACAAGCTCATCCGCTTTGACTATAATTTCATTTACTTCTATAACAGCCTTTGTGTCATAGCCTGCTTCAATGCCGGTATAAGACTCAGGAAATACATCAGCCGTTATCGTTTCAGCATTTAAATCAAATTCCGAAAAATCATCAATGAGGCCTTTAACCTCCGACACTACATCATCAATCAGAGTAGAAAGCTGCTCGTCTATAAGAATATCAACCTCTGTAGCTCCCTGTTCGTTAAGTATAAATGAATTGATATTTTCATCATTTAACAAATCTGAAAAATTCATATCTAAAACAGATAAGCCTTCCTCAAGCTCTTCATCACCTATACCAAGCTTTTGCTTAAGCACATCAATTATATTATTAATCAGCGCCGCAAGCTCACCGGCTAAGTCTTCAAGCTTTTCCTCCACATCAAAACCTTTTAAATCATAAACATTATTTGGGGTTTCGGAAGTTTTTGTTTCGGAAGCCTCATTAGAGGAAGCTTCTGCATTTTTTACGGTGTCTTTAACATTCTTTTCAGGTTGTTCTTCATTTATTTGTTTAGAGTCTTTAACATCCGTGTTGCTTTCTTTTCCTGCATCAATATTTTCTTTTTTAACATCAGATACCTTTGCCTTTGAAGTCTCACTTACATCCTTTATATCTGATGAATTATTTACATCCTTGTTGAAATTATCAGAAGATAAATTGATAAGACTTGAAAAAGAATCCGTTACATTTTCTTCGGCTTTCGACTTAAGATTATTCTTTGTCTTGATACCGGAGGACAAATCCACCTGACTAATTCCTTTCGTAGAAATTGCCATATTCTTTCTCCTTTCCTGCATATTCGAGTTAAGGTAATAACTTTTTCGTTATGCTTGCAGCAAACTCAGGATCCATCGCCGCAAGAACATCCGCCCTTTTCTCAGCACTCATATTATTCATAATAAGTGCAACCGTGTCCAAATCGTTTTTCATACTTTGAAGAATATCGGCTGCATTTTTAGCCTTCATATCCTCATAGGTTTTTGCAAGCTCAAGGATTTCATCATCAACCTGTCTGGCCGAAATCATCTGTGCATATATCTCTTCAGCACGTTCAGGACTTATTTCGTTATACCACTCAATATATGTATCGGCACTTGGAGCAGAATCTCCATAGACTATTTCATCATAAAATTGATTTTTTTTCTCTTCAAATTCTTCCTGATCGTTTTTATATACGGTTAAACGGTCAACTTCCGCAGAAAGCTCCGCTACCTTATCATTCAATGCAAGAATCTCGGCATCCTTTGAATTAATTTCCTCATCCATTATTTTTATCTGATCCAAAGCCTCTGCCAAGGTGTTATACGGATAGTCACTTTCCTTAGCAACCTCTTCATCAGAGGCATCCGGAAGAATCTTGTTTATAACCGGAACATCTTTAAAAACAGGTCTCAAAACCTCACTTCCGAATCCACCCACATCACATTTTATCAAAAGAGCCATTATGGAAAGAAAAGATATAATAATAAGTATCATTATAACAATCGCTGATGCACTTATACCCTTCTTACCTTCTCTATCACGTTTATCCTTTGCCATATCTATCCCTCCGTATCAGGTGTTTTACTATTAAACTGATAGCTTGCCACTTCATCTGTTTCCTTACTTTCCTGTGCATTTAATTCAGTAACAAACTCATCAAATTTTTGTTCCTTAAGCTTTTCATGCATCTTTCTTTCCTGCATAACAGTATTAAGCTTCTGTCTTGCTTTTTCCAGCTCTTTACTTGCTTTCTTCACATTTTCCTCCTGAGCCAGAATAAGATCATCCATCACTTCCATTGCATTTTCACATTCTGAAATAAGAAGCAAATCAAGCTTGCCCTTTAGTGCCTCCAAATATATCAAATGATATTCTTCTTTCCTTTTATGAAGAGCCGCAAGCTTATCCTCCTCAACGTTAAGAGCGTGTCTTGCATTGGCATACTCCTGTTTTGCCGCTTCCTCAAGCTTAAGCTTAATATCAAGAATATTCTGCATTCGGTATATAAACTTGGCCATTTTTTACCTCACAAACAAAAATTTTTTAACAGCTTATTCGAATATACCCTTAAGCATATTTAACTCGTCATCAATCAAAAATTTACTGTCAACGTCCTGAATAAGAAACTCATTAACTTTTTTTATCTTTGTTATAGCGTAATCAATATCCGGATTAGAGCCGGATCTGTAAGCTCCGATATTAATCAAGTCTTCAGCATCATTGTAGGTTGCCAAAACATTTTTAAGCTTTCCGGCCGCCTCCTTATGATCCTTTGTCGCAATAGCACTCATACAACGGGATATACTAGCCAAAATATCAATGGCAGGATAATGATTCTTGTGTCCGAGCTTCCTTGATAAAACAATGTGTCCATCAAGAATACCTCTTGCAGTATCAGTTATAGGTTCATTGAAATCATCACCGTCCACAAGCACTGTGTATAATCCGGTAATCGAGCCCTTAAAGGTATTGCCCGCACGTTCCAAAACCTTAGGAAGCTCAGAGTAAACCGACGGTGGGTATCCTCTGGTAACAGGCGGTTCACCAGATGCAAGGCCGATTTCTCTTTGAGCCATGGAAAAACGTGTAAGAGAATCCATCATCAAGAGCACATCCTTGCCCTGATCCCTGAAATATTCCGCAATCGCAGTTGCAGTCTTTGCCGCCTTATTACGTATAAGAGCCGGCTTATCCGAGGTTGCAATAACAAGAACCGATCTTTTTAAACCTTCTTCTCCAAGATCACGTTCGATAAACTCGCCAACCTCTCTTCCTCGTTCTCCTATGAGTGCAATAACATTTATATCTGCTCTCGTATTTCTCGCAAACATACCAAGCAAAGTACTTTTTCCGACTCCGCTTCCGGCAAATATTCCTACTCTTTGTCCTTTTCCTATGGTAAGCAATCCATCAACCGCTTTAACACCAAGCGGAAGAACCTCAGATATAAGCTTTCTCTGAAGAGGGTCCGGCGGTGCATTATCTATAGGGTACTCCTCCTCATAAACAAGAGTACTTCCATCCATCGGACGTCCTATTCCGTCAAGTACCTTTCCCAAAAGCTGCGGTCCCACCTTAACAGTCAGGACTTCGCCCGTATTCTTAACTGTTGCTCCAAGTCCTATTCCGTCTACCACATCAAAAGGCATAAGCAAAACCTTGTTATCCCTAAAGCCTACAACCTCTGCCATAACCTTATTGGTTCCATCCTTCGAAACAACCTCGCACAAATCCCCAAGCTTACATGGCGGTCCGAAGGATTCCATCGTAAGTCCAACAATTTTACTTACCTTTCCAAAGCTCATAACATAATTTCTGTCAAGCAGGCAGTAGTACTTCTGTATATCAAATTCGTGTCTGAATTCATTACTCATAAGCAGTCTTCTTTTCTTTAAATATCACTTATTTTAAAAACCCCGATTATAAACCGGGGATATATTCTTTCTATGACAGCATTTTAAATGCTGTAATAAGATTCTGTATCTGAATATCCATTGACAAATTTATAATACCATTATCCGTCTCTATGATACATTGTCCCTTATCAAGCTTTGAATCGGCAAAAACATCAATAGTAATATTCGGATTAGCCGCACCAACAATCCTTTCGCTGTTATCAGATACATAAGTATAACTTTCCTCGCACACCTTTATGGTATACTTCGTTGTTGATTCTACATCGTTAAGTGCATTATTAATCATATTGAGCATAACAGGTTTGTAGTCATCAACAACAATACCTGATATTTTTTTTATAAGCTCACAGGTCAGATTGACCAATTTTTGTTCCGCATCATCAAGATATGCCTCATTTTTTGCAAGCATTCTGGCCTTTGCCTCTTCCTGCTCTTTTTTTATATTGACAAGGTAGTCATCAGCCCTTTTCATAGCTTCCATATTGCCATCCTCAAGGCCGTGCTCATAGCCTTCTTTATAAGCATCCTCCTTGATTTTTTCAGCATCACGCCATGCCTCTTCTATTATCTTATTAGCCTTTGACTGTGCATCCTCCCTAAGCTCCTTGGCCTTATCCATAGCATCATCCAAAAGAGCCTGATTCTCAGGAGTTTTGTACTCTTCACTAACTTCTGCGGAAGCTTCATCATCACTCTCCTGTACCTTCGGAGCACCACCGATAACCCTTGTATTTCCGTCAATAACAAACGGCGCAGTATCCGAGCTTTTAAAATTTACAAAGCCTGATTTATAAAGACTAGACAATTATCTCGTCACCTCCACCACGTGAAATGACAATCTCGCCTGAATCTTCAAGCTTTCTGATGATATTAACAATTTTCTGCTGTGCATCCTCAACATCCTTAAGACGTACAGGACCCATGAATTCCATATCCTCTTTTATCATGGATGCAAGACGTGATGAAAGGTTATCGAATATAACCTTTTGTACATCTTCATTTGCATTTTTAAGTGCAACCGCAAGCTCATTGTTATCAACCTCACGAAGTACTGTCTGGATTGCTCTGTTATCAAGAGTAAGAATATCCTCAAATACGAACATTCTTCTTCTGATTTCATCTGCGAGCTCAGGATCTTCAACCTCGAGAGTCTCCATAATATGCTTTTCAGTACTTCTGTCAACGGTATTAAGTATATTGACAATGGATTCAACACCACCAACAATGGTGTAATCCTGATTAACAAGGGATGAAAGCTTCTTTTCAAGCACTGCCTCTACCTCTTTAATAACATCCGGACTCGTTCTGTCCATAACCGCAATTCTCTTTGCGACATCAGCCTGTTTTTCAGGCGGAAGTGCACTGACAACCGCCGCCGACTGCTGTGGTGAAAGATAAGCAAGTATAAGTGCTATAGTTTGCGGATGCTCATCCTGTATAAAGTTAAGAAGCTGAGATGCATCTGCCTTTCTGACAAACTCAAAAGGTCTGACCTGAAGTGACGCAGTAAGCTTACCGATAACGGATTTAGCCTTGTCTTCGCCGAGAGCCGCATCAAGAAGCTGCTTTGCATAAGCAATACCACCCTCTGCTATGTACTGCTGTGCAAGACAGATTTCATAGAATTCATCCATTACCATCTCTTTTACATCCGCAGGAACACTTCTTGTATTGGCTATTTCAAGAGTAAGCTGTTCAATTTCTTCATCCTTAAGATGCTTAAAAACCTGTGCGGAGCGCTCCGGTCCGAGAGATATAAGTAAAACCGCAGCCTTTTGAATACCGGATATATCTTCTATTGACTTAACTGCCATCTACATCACTCCCATTCATCATTTAACCAGTTTCTGAGTAACAACGCAACCGCCTCAGGATTTTCATCAACGAATTTCTCAATCTGACTCTTGGTTGCCGAGCTTTCACCAAACTCGATATCATCAAGTGTCTGATTTTCTTTGGTGGTTGCAAGAAGTGTTTCAACAGAAAGCTCCGGTTCTGTTTCCACAACCTCTTCCGCCTTCATGCTTCTGAACACTACAAACAAAAGCAATACGCCGATAATAACGGCAAGTACAATTGATAAAATGCTTTGTACCGGTACGGATTTTTCTTCCTTTGGATAGAAAATCGGTACTGTTCTTTCTATAACATAAATGTTTGCTTCCTTTATTCCCGTACCCTTTGATAACAGAGATATTATCTCAGGTGGGTTAAGATTTTCGGTAGGCTCTGAATTTGCCTGTTTAAACTCAGCAAAGGTCATACCCTCAAGAAGCCCTTGCTCTTCGAGTTCCTCCTCATAATATATATCATATTTTGTAAGATACATGGATATGCTTGAATTTGCAAGCTCCACACTTCCTACGGATTTGACAGTTTTCGTCCTTGTACTGCTTGTTGCATAGGTTTCCTTTATAAGAGTAAGTGTCGATTCGGAATTTGCTTCATCAAGAAGATTATAATCCGTTATCTCCTCTCCGTTTGCATCTGTACCGACAACACCGCCTGTTCCGTCAACATTTTCAGCAAGATAATAATAATAGGTTTCCTTAGGACCTGTATCATCTTCTGTATTTGTATAATATTTTATATCCTCTATCTCCTCGGGACTTATATTAATATCAAGATTTGAAGATACGGATACATCATCATAAACTCCGGAATTAACCATAAGATTCCAAAGCTTACTGTTATAATACTCCTCAACCTGCTGTTCTATTGAAAGATTGGTTAAAACTGCTGTGGAATTGTTTGCTCCCGAAAACAATAGATTTCCCTGTTTATCTATAATTGTTATATCATTGGTATCCTCATTGCCCACACAGGTTCTTGCATACTCTGCAATGCCCGATACATTTTCAGCTTTAAAATTACTGTTTGTAGTAAGCATTATGCTGACCGATGTACTCTTCTCATTGTTATATATAGAGCTGCTTGTATCAGGTAAATCAATAGTTACCGATGCCTGTGTTATTCCCTCCATACTCTTTATATCAGCTGCCATGTCTGCTTCCAGCTTAATCTTTGCCTTGAGCTTTCTTTCCGAATCCGTCGTACTAAAGCTGTTATTAAGAAGCCAGTCATTATCAACGCTACTTGCCGATGCACTGATTCCGTTTTCTCCCAGAAGGAGACGTGCCTGGGCAATCTGCTTTTCATCAACATCTATGCTTAACGCATCATCAGATACTCTGTGAGTTATACCATTTTCCTGAAGGAGAGTTTCCGCCTCCGCCGTTTGTGCAGAATTATCGAAGGTTGCAAGCCTTGTGTATGAAGTTCTGTTTAGAATAGCAAAAAGAGCGACAAGGGTAATTATAACCGCTGCCACTACAGAAAAAAACAATGCCTTCTGTTTTGCCGTATATCTGTTCCAAAATTCAACTATCCTCGCCGGTAGTTGTCTGAACCACTCTCTCATAAGTTCCTCCGTATATTAATGCTATAACTGCATATTCATAAGCTCTTTATATGCAGATACAACTGCATTTGTAACACGCACAGTATATTGAAGTGATATATTGGCTTTTCTCTGTGCCAAAGCCAAATCATTTACACTGTCCGTATATCCAAGTGCAAAGCTTATCTCCTCTGCTTCCGCAGCCTTCTGATATGAATCTGTTTCCTTATACATATCAACTGCCGCAGAAAGAATGCTGTCAAAAGAAGTTTTTGTACTATCTGATGAAACCTTATGTCCATCATAAATACTGTTTATATTAAAATCATTTCCGTATAATTCAACCGGCGTTATAGACATATGTATCAACCTCCATCATACTATTAACCAAACAGCTCCATACCTTTTTCAGCAATAGACTTTGCTGAATTAAATGAGGTTATATTGGCCTCATATGCACGGCTTGCATCTATGAGGTTAGTCATCTCGGTTACGGTATCGACATTAGGATACTCTACGTAACCTTCCTCATTTGCATCCGGATTGTCCGGCTCATATACAAGCCTTAAATCAGACGGATCCTCAACTATATGAGTTACCTTAACACCGTTTGGCTGATAGTTTGTCATATATCCATTTAAGATATTGTCAAAGGATGTTGTTGCTTTTTCCTCAAAATATACTGTCTTTCTTCTGTATGCAGTTCCATCCTCGGTTCTTGTGGTACTTGCATTGGCAATATTTTGAGAAATAACATCCATTCTAAGCTGCTGTGCGGTCATGCCTGTAGCAGCAACATTCATTGAAGAAAAAACACTCATTTATTATACCTCCTATGATGAAGATGAAGAAAGCACTGTCTGATATCTTGAAAATTCCTGATTCATCTGATCAATCAAAAGCTGATAACGAATAGTATTTTCCGCAAGATATGCCTCCTCCGTACTGATATCCACGTTGTTTCCGTCAAGCCTGTAAGACAGATTGGAATTATCGGTAAAAACCTGCACGTCTAAAACGGACAAATCTTTATTTGCCATATTAACACTTTGATTGAGTGTTCTTCCGCCTGCGAGCTCTGCCTGAAGAACAGATTCAAAGTCTATGTCCTTTCTTTTATAATTAGGCGTTGATACATTGGCAATATTATTTGAAATAAGCTCATTTCTCATATTTGCCGCATCTGCTGCCTTATCAAGAATATTGATATAATTGTAGATGTCCGTATTAATCATTTTTTTACCTTTCTCTTATCATAGGATAAGCTACATAATCACACAAAGCACAAAAAGGATTTATGAGAACACTCACAAATCCTTTTGTCATATATACTGCGAAAGTCCGTTTCAGCAGCATGTATCAATGAATAATATTGTATTTTGTGCTCGCTCACACTATATACTACCATATAATGTGTTTTTCATCAACAAAAAATATCAATTTATGACGAAATATTTTCTGTCTGCGGCTTAGACCATGACATATAGTCACATTCAGGGTTGTTGACACAGCCATAGTATCTTCTACCCTTCCTCGTCTTCTTAATAACTATATCGGCATTACACTTTGGACATTTAACACCTGTTTTTTCAAAATAAGGCTTGGTATTTTTGCACTCCGGGAAGCCCGGGCATGCTAAAAACTTGCCATGCGAGCCATATTTTATAACCATCATTCTTCCACAAAGCTCGCATTGTGTATCAGACACCTCATCCTCAATCTTGATATGCTCCAATTCTTTTTGAGCATTATCCACGGATTCCTTTAAATCAGGATAGAAATTTCTTACAACAACCTTCCAGTCAATATTACCTGTTTCAATATCATCAAGAAGTGACTCAATATTGGCAGTAAAATTCGTATCAACAATCTCCGGAAATGCTATGTTCATAATCTCATTTACAGCCTCACCAAGCTCCGTCATATATAAATTTCTGCTTTCCTTTACTATATATCTTCTGTTTAAAAGAGTTGAAATAGTAGGTGCATAGGTAGAAGGTCTTCCGATACCAAGCTCTTCCATGGTTCTTACAAGAAGACTTTCAGTATAATGCGCCGGTGGCTGCGTAAAGTGCTGCTTTTCTTCCAATTCGGAAACCGAAAGTACATCCTTTTCATTTATATTGCTAAGTTTGGTATTTTCCTTTTCTTCATCCTCCGGCTTATAAACAGCCAGAAAGCCTTCAAATTTAACCTTTGTGGAAGATGCCTTAAACTTATAATCACCCTTTTTGGTTTCTGCCTTAAGCGTAACGGTATTGGTCTCATATACAGCATCACTCATACGGCTTGCCAAAAATCTGTTATATATAAGCTGATAAAGTCTGAACTGTTCTCTTGAAAGCTGATCCTTCAATATAACAGGCGATAGCGTTACATCCGTAGGTCTGATTGCCTCATGTGCATCCTGTATCTTTTTGTCGGTCTTGGAAGCCTTTAGATTACCTACGTAATTCTCGCCGAATTTTTCTGTAATATAATTTTTTGCAGCCATATCCGCCTCATCAGATATTCTGGTTGAATCTGTTCTAAGGTATGTGATAAGACCTATCGTTCCTCTACCCTTAACATCTACTCCTTCATATAACTGTTGAGCTATTCTCATCGTTTTACTGGTCGAAAAATTAAGCTTTGTACCTGCATCCTGCTGAAGAGTACTCGTAGTAAACGGAAGAGGTGATTTCTTTGACTTTTCGCTTTTTTTAATACTATCAACAATTAACTTTTTACCCTCTACGGCAGCCTTTACCTCATCAAGCTTAGGTTTGGACATCTTTTCATCCGAATAGTGAAACTCTACAGGCTTTAAATTTTTTCCTGTTGTTACTTTTGCAACAAGACTCCAGTATTCCTTTGGAACAAAAGCATTTATTTCATTTTCTCTGTCACACACAAGCTTTAAGGCAGCAGACTGAACTCGTCCTGCACTAAGACCCCTTTTTATTTTTTCCCATAAAAGAGGACTTATCGAATATCCTACCATTCTGTCCAAAACTCTTCTTGCCTGCTGTGCATCCACAAGATCCATGTCAATATCCCGTGCGTGCTTTATCGAATCCTTAACTGCTGTTTTTGTAATCTCATTAAAGGTAATCCTCTTATACTTCTTTTTATCAAGTTTTAAGGCAATTGACAAGTGGTAAGATATGGCTTCTCCCTCACGGTCCGGGTCGGTTGCAAGATATACCTTATCCGCTTTTTTTACTTCCTTTCTTAAATCCGAAAGTAAATCCCCTTTACCTCTTATCGTAATATACTTAGGCTCATAGTCGTTATTAAAATCTATTCCCATCTGGCTTTTAGGTAAGTCTCTTACATGACCGTTTGAGGCTATAACCTCATAATTTGCTCCTAAGAATTTTTTAATTGTTTTTGCCTTTGCAGGTGACTCTACAATAACAAGATTTTTAGCCATTTCATTGCTCCTTAAATAATAATCCCCGATTTCACACCGAAATAATATAATACCCCTTTAAGGGCTGCTTGATAAGCCCTTTTTCTTCCATATTATAAAGTAAGTTTATGGTGTCACTTACACTCATCTTAAGTTTTTTTATTATGTCATCAATATAAGTAGGTTCTAAACTCAAACAACTATACAACATTTTTTCGGCAGGTGCAAGCGAATTTTTATTTACTGTACTTATTTCATGCTTTTCCAAGCTTTCATCATATTCTTTAGCTATACCTCTCAGATCATTTATAATATCAATCGGAGATGTAACACACATAGCCCCCTGTTTTATCAGATTATTTGTCCCCTCACTGTTTTTATCCGTAATTCTTCCAGGTATGGCATAAATCTGTTTTCCCTGTTCAAGCGCAAGGTCAGCACTTATAAGCGAGCCGCTTTTCTTTCTTGCTTCAATTACAAGAAGCCCATCAGATAGACCGCTTATAATTCTGTTTCTTATCGGGAAGAATCCGGGGTTAGGCATTATCCCCGGTCCATACTCAGATATAATTGCACCTCGCTGCATTATCTCATAATAAAGCTCCATATTCTCACGTGGATATATGATATCAATTCCGCAGCCAAGGACTCCTATAGTATATCCGTTTCCGATTAGTGCTCCCTTATGGGCCATACCATCTATACCGAGAGCAAGTCCACTTATAATATTTATCCCTTCTTTTGCAAGCTCCCTGCCAAACATCAAAGCAAGCTCTCTTCCGTAAACTCCTGCTTTTCTCGCTCCTACAATGCCTATATTCATATTATATATATTTAGTTTTTTCTTTAATATACCTTTTACATATAAAATTAATGGAGGGTCATACATATTAAGAAGCTTTTGCGGATAATCTTCATGCCCCGGATATACAATACTTATATTTTTTTCCCGAAGCATACACTTAAGCTCACGTGCAAGGCTCATATTTTTTGAATCAATTATCGCCTTTGCTTTTTCATCACCGATTATATCCGTGAGACGTTCCTTGGATGCATCATATATATCCTCAATACTTCCGATTAAAGAAATAAGCTTTCTTTTACTTACATCCCCAACCCGGTCAATATTATTAAACCACAGATTAAGCAGGTCTCTGTCATTTCTTTCATCCTTCATACAACTCGCCTGCCTTTCCAAAGACACCAAGTGTATTGTGATAAAACAATGCTTCCTTAAGATGTTCTTTACCTATTCTGTCGCATTTTTCCATATCAGCTATAGTTCTTGAAAGACGCAATATACGACTGATACCTCTTGCAGATATATCCTTATTACTTATACATTTTTTAAGATAATCTTCTACTTCATTATCAAGCTTAATATATTTTTTTATAAGCCTTCCGTCAAGCTCCGAATTAAGACTTATGCTCTCCTCCCTATATCTTTTATTTTGTATTTGTCTTGTTTCTACAACGCGTTCCCTTATTACCTTTGAACATTCCTCCACGCTGTCAGAAAAAATATCATCATATAAAACAGGCTTTACGGACATATTTATATCTATTCTGTCAAGTAATGGTCCGCTTATCTTCTGCTGATATCTTTTTATCTGATATGGTGTGCACGTGCATTTATTTAAATTTGGATAGTTTCCGCAAGGACAGGGATTCATCGCAGCAACAAGCATAAAATCCGCCGGAAATGCATAAGCCGCCTGCACTCTTGATATAATTATTTTTTTATCCTCAAGCGGCTGACGAAGCACCTCAAGAACATTTTTATTAAATTCCGGAAGCTCATCAAGAAAAAGTATTCCATTGTGTGATAATGTTACCTCACCCGGCTTGGGAATACTTCCTCCACCGATAAGAGCATGGTTTGATATAGTATGATGAGGCGCTCTAAAAGGTCTTTCGGTTATCAGCCTGCCTTTTTTATCAAGCATCCCGCTTATGCTGTAGATTTTTGTGACCTCAATGCTTTCCTCAAACGAAAGCATAGGCATTATAGTCGGAAGCCTCTTCGCAAGCATTGATTTTCCTGCACCCGCCGCTCCGGTCATAAGAACATTGTGAAAACCGGAAGCAGCAATTTCCATACCTCTTTTTAATATTTTTTGTCCTTTAATTTCGGAAAAATCGCAATTATAATCAGGAAAGGTATTTGACAGACTGCACTCCGTATTTTTATAGGCTTCAAGCTTTAGATTTCCCTGTATAAATTCTATTGCTTCAGTGAGATTTTTCACTCCAAAAACCTTCATACCCTCTATAAGTCCGGCCTCATTTATGTTTTCATATGGAACTATACAGGTATCAATGCCATTTTCAAAAGCATGATAAACCATCGGTAGCACTCCGTTTACAAAAGAGACCCTCCCGTCCAATCCAAGCTCTCCGATTATAATTGTTTTTGTTAAATCAATATTTGGGATTATCCCCATAGATAAAACAATGGATATAGCAATCGGAAGGTCAAAGCCGGAACCGTATTTCCTTATATCTGCCGGGGACAAATTGATTGTGATACGCTTTGACGGCAAAAAAAAGCCGGAATTTTTAAGCGCAGTTCTTACTCTTTCGCCGGCCTCCTTAACGGATGAGGACAGATAACCGACGAGATTCAGCATGGGCAGACCATCATTTATATCTGCCTCAACGCCAATCAAAGCACCGTCTATACCTATTACGGTGCCTCCTGTTACTTTACTAAACATATTAATGCTCCTTTTCTACCTCTCCGGAGCAGACCAATTTATATAATATTTAAAATATTATTTTGAATTACGTTTTTTTGATTTTTTCTTTCTAACACTATAGCCAAAGCTTCCTATGTTTTCACCAAGTGTATAATATCTTCCATGCGAATACGCAACAAGATTTGCCGCTTCCATATTAAAACGTCCTTTTTCGTCCATATAAGTATCATCGACATCTACAGCCAAAACCTCTGCAAGAAACATGTCATGTGAACCAAGCGGAATAACCTCTTTTACCCTGCATTCAATATTTACCGGACTTTCTTCAATAATAGGTGTAGCAACCTTTGAAGCCTTACCTCGGGTAAGCTTTGTTTCCCGGAACTTATCGACATCCTTTCCCGACTTAACACCACAGAAATCCATAGCTCTTGTAAGCTTTTTTGTCACAAGATTTATCACAAATTCTCTATACTTTATAAGAAGCTCATGGGAATATCTGGATTTTCTAACAGAAATAGAAACCATTGCAGGATCAGAGTTTACCGTTCCTGTCCATGCTATCGTTATAATATTATTTATATCCTTGTCTCCAACAGTAACCATAACAGCCGGAACAGGATAAAGCATATTTCCCGGCTTCCATATTTCTCTTGCCATTTTTTCACCTGTTATTCAAGCATATTTCGTATTTCCTGCATCTTATAGTCCATAGCCGTTACCATATCGGCACATTTTTTTAATTCCTGGGCTATAATCTCGGGATGCTTCAAATTATCTCTTTTATATTTGAGCTTGTGGTCAAGACTCGCCCAAAAATCCATAGCAATAGTTCTGAACTGAACCTCGACCTTCATATACTTTTTCTGATTTGATAAAAATATAGGTACTTCAACTATAAGATGAAGACTCCTGTAGCCGTTTGATTTTGGATTTCTTATGTAATCCTTTATCTGTACAACGTTTATATCATCCTGCTTTGATAAAAGCTCGGAAACGGTATAAATATCCTCGGGAAAAGAACATATAACCCTTATTCCCGCAATATCCGTAAGATTATTCTCGATATTTTCAATAGTTATATCAAGATTTTTTTTCTTCATCTTTTCTATAATACTTATAGGCTTCTTAATCCTGCATTTGATTGATTCAAACGGATTTCTGTTATGCTGCAATGCAAATTCATTGTTAAGAACCTTTAATTTTGTTTCTATCTCCATCAGTGCACATTCATAATACATCATCAGGATGATAAATGGCTGCATATCCTTCAGGATGGCTTCAGGATTATCCGAATTCATCAAAAGCTCCATGCTCATATCATCTGTAGCCATACTCATTGTAAACACCTCACTTGTAACCGCCTAAAATATTCACCTTATCCCCTGCACCTACATAACAAAAAATATGCACATAAAAGAAGCACAAGAACAATAAGGAATTCACAAAACCCACTGATAAAATAAGAAATCAGTATACCTACCGCCGTAAAAAGCATAGCATATCCTATCAAAGCTCTCATAAGCATCACTTAAATTTAATACTTATAAAATTATATGCTGTATTTTCAAAATAAAGAATTAATTTATATTAATTCTTCATTTCCGAGATTATCTACTGCCTCAGCAACCGCCGCCTCTTCATCTGGATTTTTCTTTGATACAAGATTGCTTATCCTGTCAAACACCTCAGGAACAGCATCAAAGATTTTTCCGACGGTACTCTCACTCTTTGCAGTAACAATTTTTGCATATCCGTTTTGGATAACAAGAACTGCTGATGGAGACATCTTTCCACCCATACCTCCTGCAGCAGAATTACTTCCCTTCTCCTTCTTTGCAAAAGCACCTGCTGCAACGCCAAAGTTTACATCCACTAAAGGAAGTATAATTGTATCTCCTATCTTAGTAGGCTCTCCAACAACTGTTTTTGTTGAAAGAAAAGAATCCATTCCGTTAAATAATGAAGCAACTGTCTGATTAAAATTATTATCCATTTTATAAAATCCTCCTGAAAATTATATTTTTCTTGCCATCTTAATAGTCTGCCATATATATCTTTTAAGAGCTATTCTTGCAATATATCCAAGAATTATTCTTCCCTTTAAGGTAACGTTTCCTTCCATAACCTTTTCACGAAAATCCGGTTCTACGGAAAAACCTTTTTGATAAACAAAAGGCAATAGGCTGATATATCCCGTTACCTGTCCTGTCGTACACGGTTCATCAAAGCCATACCTTATCCGACCCTTTATACTTTTAGGTGCGATATGCTTTAATATACTTATAAGGTATTTGCCTATGTACTCCCTCGTCTTTACCGTACATTTCATATTCCAGAATTTTTGGAAACGGTTAATCTTTTTATCTATTTCTTCCTTCTTTTCAGAAATAGCATTTACCTTTTTTTCAAGCTTCTGATAAAGACTTTCCTTTATCTCATCCTCCGTCTTGTCGGAAAGCTCACCCATCTCTTCGGAAAGTTTTTTTGCATTTTCCATAAAGCTTTTGATACGTCCGGAAAATTTCTTTTCTCCCTCATCTGATGCTTCATCATCCGATAAACGGTCATTATCACTTATGCCGTCTAAATCCGAAGATGTACTGTCTGTATCTAAAGAAGCTATAGAGCTCTCGGACTCATGGGAGCCCTCGGAAGCTGCAGAATCGTCAAAAGCTTCTGAATCCTTCTTTCTTTTTTTCTTTTCCTTTTTCGGTTTTTCTTTTTTGTCCTTTGGATTAAGCTTTATTCCGCAAATTCTAAGAAAGGTATCCAGTTTTTTCTCATTTTTTTCAAAAATAACATTAATACTTACAATCAAAAACCGGACCTTTGCAGTAACACTTATATCATCATCAAATTCTGCTGCCACTTTATATCTGATTGGTGCAAATAAAACAAGTAAAACCAGAAGAACAGCCAGTCCGAGAACGATTGCCAGTATTATAAGTATTATTTTTAAAATAACCCATAACACATGAAGCATAATCAATCCCTATATTCCAAAAAATTTTTTCACATCAAAATCAGTATCCGAATCATACATATCCTGCACTATATCACGAACAACCTCATTTGCATCCTTCTTACTTTTTGCAATTCCCAATATGTAAATCTCATCGCTCGCCTTCTTATAAAACTTACTAAACAAATGCTTATATTCATATATATCCATTATTCCGTCAGTTATAAGAGGCAGAGTTACGACATAAACCTTGTCCACCTTACGTTTATGTCGGATTTTTTTTACTATTTTTTCTTTTCTCTTATCCTTAAAGCCCTGTACATAAGGTGCATCAACTACCTTCATAAAACCACCCTCGGTTCTAATAATCTTCTTCTATTATCTCGCAAATAAGCTTGTTACATGCAGTAAGCTCACTCATATCCTTACAGCCCGAAAGCGTATAATCAAAATATTCCTTTATTTCCTGCTTGGAATTCAGGAAGATTGGCATAGCCGCGAGAATCTTGCACATTATACTTCTTACAACCATCCTACCGCAATCATTAAAAAGGTTCATAAAATCAGCAATAAGCTTGTCCTTTGTTTCATTGTAATATGCTTCATCAACCATATTACTTTCATTTCTAACGTAGTTTTCAACATCTATAAATAAGCTGGTTGATAAAAGCCTGCTGATTTTATCAAGAATATCAAATTTATCGGATAATCCATACGACTTTATATCCTCACTCTTTCCGACATAAATATCATCAAAAGCTGCTTCAAGGGGCATGATGCTTTCCGTTACATCCTCCTGTGCTCCTTCCAGGCTTATAAAGCTGTCCATAAGAATTTCCGATAATGAATCAAAATCATCACTTTCAATACATTTGTTAATAATGTGTAAAGCTGCTTTATATGCAGGAAGCTTTTCATTTTCCCCATAGGCATCCTCTATTGTAAGGAGTATTGTATATATATCATTAGCTATCTCCTGCATAAGGATATAATTTGATGCTTCTTCGTTTATTATAGCTGCTGCCTGACTTAATCTGTCATTAAGAATATCAAATTCATCATCTTTAAGTTCCTTATAATCCACAGATGACAGATCCGTATATACATGATAAAGAAACGGATATTCTGTTTCAAAGCCTTTAGGCTTTGATATAAGGGATGAGGTTCTAAGCATATCACAAAACTCATCCAATGAACTTTTTTCTCCTCCCTTATAAAGTGCAAGAGTATTTGAAACAACATCACCAAACTTACTCTTCGTCATTCTTACGGGAAGCTGTGCCATAAGCAGCTGAAGCTTACTGTTTATAACCATCTTGTCCGACTCATTAAAAACATAGCTGTACATCTTGTCAGAAAGCAAGGCAATATCAACATTTTCAACCTTATCCTTAACCTTAGCTTCAATACGATTCAATATGTATTCGTAAATTTCATAACCATCTGTATATGATGTAAGGATTTTCATTTTATACTCGATATTTTCCCTTATCTGCTTAACTGCAGTAACCGCCTCATCATCAACCGGTTTCCTATCAATTATATTATTTTTTATAAGTCTTGTTAAAACCTCAAAATACTTACATACGTCAGAATTATTATCTGTCATTTCAGATATTATTTCCTCCATGGTATAATAATTCATACTCATCTTAATCATCGCATAATAGTTGTATTTTTCCGTAAGAAGCTTTGAATACTCCTTAATATTCGCTTCTTTATTGATATCACTTTTTATCTCACCTATAAGTTTTTTAACGCTGCTCATTTTTTGATTTATCTCCTGAATAATTATTTTACATGCTCGTGAGTGTAAATGTGTTCATTGCAATACTCATAATTTCCATTGCACTTGGTACAGAATCTGAATACCAAATCCTCACCGTCATTTTCCGTTTTACCGCATACGGCACATTTATGTCTGGTTATGCCCTCCGGCATCTGTTTTTCGCTTCCACCGTGCTTTCTTCCGACATAATCGCTCATATTGTAAACATTGTCCTTATTATCCCTAACCCTAAATCCGGAGGTCTTCCTTTTCTTCGAATTCGCATAATCATTAAAGGAAAACCTGTAGCTGCTTCGCGAATTGTACATCTTAAGAATATTATAAAATACAAAGAAAAGCGCAAAGTTCACAATGATAACCGCCCTCAATGTCACAAAAGGATATTTGAAATAATAATAAATCCATACCGCAAAATCTATTGCGGCAACATATTTTGCTTTGATAGGAAACAGAAACATAAACAGAATCGTACTTTCCATATAAGCCATAGCAAATGCAAAGAAAACACTTGTAGGAACGAGCCAATTTATAAACATTCCGCCGCTTAAAAGCTCAGTTGCCGCCGATACACTGTAGCTGCCGCCTTTTCCCTTATAATAATAAAATGCATTAACAATCATTATGGTTATGAAATTAAACAGCATGGAAGTTATCATATACAGATTATACATAAATGTCCCCATGCCATGTTCTGCTGATCTTCCGATAAAATAAAGAACAACAAGACTTAATACAGTCCATTCGTCAAATTGACCCGGAGCGGTGAAAATCCAGGTTATGAGTCTCCAAAACTGATGATTTTCAAACACCTCATAGGGTATTAATATTAATTTAGCATATACATCCGGTGCTGCTACAGATAACAGATAATCAAAAGCAAAAAGCAAAGCCATAATAAGAGGCAGATTCTTTATTGAATATTTTCCAAATTTCTTTTCAAGCTTGTACAAAAATTTCATAATAAATTCAGTCCTTAATAATTATTTATAAGCGTATATACATTTATTCAAATGCATATACGCTTATTATATCCTAAAACTGTTTAAAAAACAACTTAAAACTATGGAGTATATGTTATAAGTTTGTGACCGTTTAGCTTTGTTTAGGCGGAATTCTTATAATCGTTCCAAGAGGAATCCTTAAATCAAGAAGCTCTTTATTATACTCCATAAGCTTTCCTATATCTGCGGAAAGCTCATCAGTAATACTCCTTAAGGTTTCACCGGTTCTCGCAGTAAAATATCTGCGTTCCTCCTCTTCCTCATAGATTTCAGTCGGTACACATATCTCATCCCCCGGCTTTAAATTATACACATTTACGTACGGATTTTCCTTCAAGACATCTACAAGTCTTACACCATAAAGCTTAGATATCTTATAAAGCGTATCTCCTGCCACAACCTTGTGGATGGTTCCCTTACATTCCTTTTCCATATTTTTCCCCTTTTTGATTATTCTATGCACCGAATTCATAAATGTGGCAAAAAATTAATAAAATTTAAGTAAAATTCATATTTTTTACTGTTGTATTTTGTCGTTTCTTCCATTATAATTATTTTTTGCCACATTAATATTTTCAGATAAGGAGGCAGGCAGAATAAAGCCGTTTTTACTATGAACAGATTAGGTATTGATATAGGTTCAACCACCGTAAAGGTTGCAATTATAGATGAAGAACACAATATATTATTTTCCGAATACAAAAGACACTTTGCAAATATCAAAGAAACCTTAAAGGAATTACTTGAAAATGCAAAGAATAAGCTCGGCGATTTAAAGGTCGCTCCGACAATAACCGGCTCGGGCGGGCTTGCGCTTGCAAATGTAATCGGTGTTCCGTTTGAGCAGGAAGTAATATGTGTAACCGATGCATTGAAGGACTATGCTCCTCAGACAGATGTTGCCATTGAGCTTGGTGGCGAGGATGCCAAGATAATATATTTTACAAATGGTGTCGAGCAACGTATGAATGGTGTCTGTGCAGGCGGCACGGGTTCCTTCATCGACCAGATGGCATCACTTCTTCAGACAGATGCCACAGGCCTTAATACATACGCAAAGGACTACGATACCATCTATCCTATCGCAGCCAGATGCGGTGTTTTTGCAAAGACAGATATCCAGCCTCTTATTAATGAGGGAGCAACAAAACCAAACCTTGCGGCATCTATATTTCAGGCAGTTGTAAATCAGACCATAAGCGGTCTTGCCTGCGGTAAACCAATAAAAGGAAATGTCGCATTCTTAGGTGGTCCCCTTCACTTCTTAGACCAGCTTAAGGAAGCATTTATAAGAACTCTTAATCTTACGGATGAAAGTGTAATCGCACCGGAACATTCACATCTTTTTGCGGCTGTCGGTGCAGCACTTCAGGCTAAGGAGGATATCACATTTTCACTTACTGAATTAAGCGGAAAGCTTACCGAGGATTTAAAATTTTCCGTAGACGTTGACAGACTTCCACCGCTCTTTGCTTCGGAAGAGGATTATGCGAAATTTATAAAAAAGCAGTCCAAGTATCACGTAGGAAGAGCTGACCTTAATACATATAAAGGCAAATGCTATCTCGGCGTAGACGCAGGATCAACCACAACGAAGGTTGCTCTTGTAGCTGAGGACGGTTCATTACTTTATGATTTTTACAGCAGCAATAACGGAAGTCCTTTAAAAACTACAATTCGTGCCTTAAAGGATATTTTTACCAAGCTTCCTGAGGGAGTGGAAATTGCATCCGCATGTTCAACCGGATATGGTGAAGCCCTTATTAAGTCAGCACTTATGCTTGATCACGGAGAAGTTGAAACCATAGCTCATTATACTGCTGCTGCATTCTTTGATCCTGATGTAGATTGTATCCTTGACATAGGCGGTCAGGATATGAAATGTATAAAGATTAAAAACGAGGTTGTTGATAATGTAATGCTTAACGAAGCATGCTCATCCGGCTGCGGTTCCTTTATAGAAACCTTTGCAAAGTCTCTTAATTATGATATCAAAGACTTTGCTAAAATAGCATTATTTGCCGAGCATCCGATAGACCTTGGTTCAAGATGTACGGTATTTATGAATTCTAAGGTTAAGCAGGCTCAAAAGGAAGGTGCATCCGTAGCAGATATATCAGCAGGCCTTGCTTATTCCGTTATTAAAAATGCACTTCTTAAGGTTATAAAGCTTACTGACCCTAAGTCACTGGGTAAAAATATTGTAGTTCAGGGCGGAACATTTTATAATGATGCCGTTTTACGAAGCTTCGAGCTTATATCAGGTCGTGAGGCTATCCGTCCTGATATAGCAGGTATTATGGGTGCCTTCGGTGCTGCTCTTATCGCAAGAGACAGATACGAGGAAGGTACAAAGACCACTATGCTTTCCCGCGAGGATATTGAAAATCTTACATATGAAACAAGTATGGCAAGATGCAAGGGTTGTACCAACAACTGTCTTCTTACTATCAATAAATTCTCAGGAGGAAGACGTTTTATCTCAGGAAACAGATGTGAAAAGGGACTTGGTTTAAAGAAAAACGCAAACAATGTTCCTAACTTATTTGAATATAAATTTAACAGACTGTTCCGGTATGAGCCTCTTTCTGAAGCAGAGTCATCCCGTGGAGTTATAGGTGTTCCGAGAGTTCTTAATATGTACGAGAACTATCCGTTCTGGTTTACATTTTTAACCAAGCTCGGTTACAGGGTTATACTCTCGCCTAAGTCTTCCCGTGATATCTATACCCTGGGTATAGAATCCATACCAAGCGAATCAGAGTGCTATCCGGCAAAGATTGCTCACGGTCATGTTATGTGGTTACTTAAGCAGGGAATTAAGACAATATTCTATCCTTGTATCCCTTATGAGAGAAATGAAACTCCGGATGCAAATAACCACTACAACTGTCCTATCGTTACTTCATATGCGGAAAATATAAAGAACAATATGGAGGAGCTTAGCGATCCTGATACAACATATATAAGACCATTCCTTTCACTTGACAACAAACAGGCACTTAAGGAACGTCTTATGCGTGAATTTAAGAAATATACGAACGTAACCATGCAGGAAATCTCCGATGCCGTCGATGCCGCTTATATAGAAGCAGACGCCGTAAAGGCAGATATCAAAAACAAAGGTGATGAAACCATCAAATATCTTGAGGAAAATGATAAAATCGGTATTGTGCTTGCAGGTCGTCCATACCATATAGACCCTGAGATTAACCACGGACTTCCTGAGCTCATTAATTCATTTGATATAGCTGTTCTTACAGAGGATTCGGTTGCTCATCTGGGTGAAGTAGAAAGACCTCTTATCGTATCTGACCAGTGGATGTACCACTCCCGTCTTTATAAGGCGGCTAACTACGTTAAAACCAGTAAGAATCTTGAACTTATCCAGCTTAATTCCTTTGGTTGCGGTCTGGATGCGGTTACAACCGACTGTGTAAATGATATACTTACCAACTCAGGTAAAATATATACAGTACTTAAGATAGACGAGGTAAGCAATTTAGGTGCAGCAAGAATACGTATACGTTCACTTATAAGTGCTGTAAATGTAAGGCGTAAGCGTCATTTTGTACCTTGTCCGGTTTCAAGTGCCATAAACAGGATTGAGTTTACTCAGGATATGAAGGACTATACTGTTTTGGTTCCTCAGATGTCACCTATACATTTTAATATACTTGAACCGGCATTTAGTCAGATGGGACTTAATATAGTTATGCTTCCGGATGCAAACAAGGAGGTTGTTGACACCGGACTTAAATATGTAAATAACGATGCCTGCTATCCTTCTCTTATAGTTGTAGGTCAGCTCATGCATGCCATAAACTCAGGTAAGTATGATATAAACAAGCTTGCGGTTGTTATGACTCAGACAGGCGGTGGCTGTCGTGCAACCAACTATGTAGGATTTATCAGACGTGCCCTTGCAAAAGCAGGCTACGGTCAAATACCTGTTATCGCACTTAGCGTTCAGGGCTTTGAACAAAACTCAGGCTTTAAATTTACAATTAAGACTGTCAAGCTTGCTCTTCAGGCAATAATATACGGTGATTTATTTATGAGAGTCCTATACAGAACCAGACCTTATGAAAAGGTTAAGGGCTCTGCCGATAAGCTCCATAAGAAATGGGAAAAGATATGTATAAAGAGTATAAAAGACGGAGGACGTGGCTATAAGAAGATAATCAAAGGCATTATACATGACTTTGACAATCTTCCGCTTAATGAAGAAGAAAGACGTCCTCGCGTAGGTATAGTCGGAGAAATTCTTGTTAAATTCCTTCCATCTGCCAACAACCATCTGGTTGAACTTCTTGAATCAGAAGGTGCCGAAGCAGTTATGCCGGATTTACTTGACTTCTTCATGTACTGTTTCTACAACAATAATTATAAATATGAATTTTTAGGTAAATCCAAGAGTTCTGCCAACAAGGGCAATCTCGGTATATGGGCGCTGGAGGTGCTTCGTAAGCCTCTTCGTGACGAGCTTAAGAAGAGCATGCGCTTTGAACCTCCTGTACATATAACCAAGCTGGCCGACTATGCAAGACCTATTGTGTCAATCGGTAACCAAACCGGTGAAGGCTGGTTCTTAACAGGCGAAATGGTTGAGCTTATAAAGAGCGGTGCCGGAAACATCGTCTGCTGTCAGCCATTTGCATGTCTCCCTAACCACATAGTGGGAAAAGGAGTAATAAAAGAATTACGTAAAGCCTACCCTGAAGCCAACATAGTCGCAATCGACTACGATCCGGGTGCTTCCGAGGTCAATCAGGTCAATCGTATCAAGCTCATGCTTGCAACCGCACGCAAAAAAATGCAGGACACCAACGAAGAAGCTGTATAACACCCCTCTCCCACGATAAACTTCTGTTTATCGCTGTAGGGTGTAAGTGAAAATACTTATATATTTCACACCACCAATACTGTTTAACAGGAAAGCATATGAAAAAGGCTGATACACAACGTGCCGTCAATTTGTGAAATCAATAAGCTCAAATCCTTTTAATTCGCACGAAACCGAAAACTCGCTACGCTCAAACAGTTCGGTTTCTGAGCGAATTAATTCGGATTTTCACTTTTGATTTTACACA